>CAYGDE010000001.1:0-5044 GCA_964348615.1 uncultured Gammaproteobacteria bacterium
GCCTCGTCACCCCAAAATCCACGGGTTAAATAATTCTCGGCAAAAGAAAACATTACAATTCAGTATAGTAGTAACAATAGTTGTTGACAATTGAGACAAATTAAAGGAGAAACTTAGACTTTCTCCGTCACACGGTACTCGAGGTACTTTCCCAGCATCAGTCTCGTATGTGCGTCAATTCCAGGCAGAGCTGTAAAAATAAAGGTTACAACCGGCATCATAAAATACTCCAAAGGCAAAGTTAGTTTGCGAAACAGGCTCACATCACCTCTTTTTGGTCTTTGGCGAATATCCAAAATAATTACAATTGCCAAAAATACCCAGCACGCAGTTAAAATTCCAAATGAAACTTTTGGCAAATTTTGTCCCATCACGGTTTGAGCAAAAGCTGGGTTCAAAAGAACAGGAATGTTAGCACCCAATGTAATTGCGAACCAATTAACAGGCCACAAGAAATGATCTTCTAAAACTTTCAAAAGCCTCACAGTTCTTTGCCAAAAAGGAATTTCAGTATGTATCATCCAGTTTTTAATGAAGTAAGCGTCGTCGGAAACTCCCCAGGCCCACCTTTTTTCTTGCTCATATAAATTAATCAAAGATTTAACGTAGCTTGTAGATTCTGCCGCATCTGCAATTACAGGAAGATGCAGTGGTAGAACTTCTACCTTGCCTTCTTTTGCATAATAACTTTTAAAGAAAATCCTGTAGTCCTCAGGTATAACGTCAACATCCCAATATCCAACATCGTCCAAAAGCTTTAAAGAAAGAGAGTACATTGAATAATTAACAAGCCTGTCTGTTCTGTTAACAACCCCGGTTTGCCACACAGAAGACAAAGCCATCATTACACGAATTGGTGCAGGTACTCGCCAAATATTAGAGTAGAAAAGAATAATTGGCTGCCAAAAAGCAAGGTGTTTATTCTCTGCTGTCAAAAACTTATAAGTTAGTGCGGAAAAGTATTTTTCAGAAAGTTCGCCATCGGCATCTTTAGAAGTAATAGTAATAAAATTTATATCTCGCCCTTGTTTATCTACCAGTACTTTCTTCGCATACTTTCCGCCGTAAGCTTCGTTTGAAGATTTCCCTTTTACTTCTCCAGAAATATCAGGGTGAAATGTAACTATAAAATTTGCAAATTTACGTCCGTATTTAGACGAAAGGACCTTTGCCTTATCTTTGGCACTTTTACCTTCCCTTTGTTCAAAAGCCACCACAACAGAAATTTGTGAAAGCGGCATGTCTTGCGAAGCTAGTGAATTAATACCTCTTTCCAGCGTATGCAGCGGTTCCATATAGGTTGGCACAACCACTAAATGATGTACTTTTTTAAAATCTGGCAATCGTTTAGCGTCAGCCAGCCAATCGTATTTTTTAGAAGCATTCAGCCTTACATGAGAAACTAATGCCGAAAGTGCAAATGTAGCAGATTTATAAAACCAAAAAATATCAAAAAGAATAATAAAGTAGGCAACATAGTGGGGAATCCAAAAAGAACCCCACACTGGAAAAAGTATCAAACTCCACGAAAAAGTTCCTGGTAATATTTCCAGAAATCTGTGAACCTGCTTGTCGTATCGTTCAACGAATGTCTTAATCACAGTTAAATTTTAAAGCCAAACAACGTCTTTGCATTCCGCGATGTCACATCAGCGATCTCATCTAGGGGGATATTTCGAAGTTCGGCTAAAAACTCACCTATAATTTTAACATTTTTCGGTTCATTTTTCGATCCACGCACAGGTTCAGGTGCAAGAAACGGAGAATCTGTTTCCAAAATAACTCGCGAAAGTGGTACTTTTTTTGCAGTCTCAACAACCAAAGGCGCATTTTTGAAGGTTAAAATCCCCGAAAAGGAAATGTAAAAACCCAAATCCAAAGCTTTTTGGCAATCCTTCCAATCTCCAGTCCAGCTATGGAATACACCCTTCGCGTTCAGCTTTTCGCTATTCGAATCTAGTAATTCGAACGTTTCATCAAAGCCATTCCTGCAATGAATAATAAGCGGTAAATTTAACTCGCAAGCTAACTTAATCTGAGCATCAAACAACTCTTTCTGAAAATTTCTGGTCTCTGACAACTGGTCTCTAAGGCCCGCAATCTGGCCAATGCCAGATGAGGACCGCAAGCTCTGCTTATCTCCCTTAAAATCATACCCGCATTCTCCAACTCCAACCACTTTGCTGGATATTTTTGCTATCTTTCTCAACTCTTCTATACATTTATCCCATGAGCCATATTTTTCAATGTCGCCCTTCCCATCTTCTGCATGAATACCCACAGTTGACCAAATCGACAAATCATCAGTCGAATACTTTTGGGCAATCTCAACACACTTTTTACTAGAGTCAACCGAAGTCCCAATGGTCACAATCTTATCAACACCAGCAGCCCTTGCTCTCTCAAGCCAGCCTTCAATATCAGGCAAAAAATCTAAATGGGCATGGGTGTCAACAAGATTCATCTAAATCCTCGGAAATAATGGTTTTGCGGGAGTAATTTTACCGCTGTACAGATCTAAAATTTTCTTACTCGTTTCGGGCAAAAAAGGCGAAAGGTTAAAACCAATTTCGCGAATCTCACTGGCAATTGGGGTAATTACTTTCCTTAATATTTCACCCTCTAACTCCCATGGTTTATCCTCATTAATCTTTTTATCAAGTCTCGAAATCTCACTCCAAATTGCAGCCAAAGCGTGGTCAAACCTGAAGTTTTCAAGGTTTTCAGAAACTTCTTTCCAAAATTCAAAGTTTTTCTTTGCAGGCAAATTTAAGTTAACATCAGAAGCTAGTCTTGCAACTCTGGCCACTAAATTCCCCAAGCCATTGGCAAGTTCTCCATTATAAATGTCCCTGAATCTATTCAAGGAAAAATCTCCATCGCCCCAGGCAGGTATCTCGCGAAGCAAATAAAACCTTACTGCTTCGACCCCATATTTTTCAACCAAATCAAATGGGTCCACAACATTACCCAAGGATTTGGAAATTTTTTGCCCGCCAACAGTTATATACCCATGAACAAACTCGCCAGATGGTATCGGAAGCCCAGCCGACTGCAGCATTGCCGGCCAATAAACCGCATGGAAACGAATAATTCCTTTTCCAATTACATGCAGGCGGTTTGGATTATCAATCCAGTACTTTTCATATAAGTCTTGCTTTACAGTTCCAAATCCCAAGGCCGTCAAATAAGTAGTCAGCGCATCAAACCAAACATACATTATTTGGCTTGCATCACCAGGAACCGGAACGCCCCATCCGTGTGCCCTTTCAACAGATCTTGAAATGCTGAAATCCTCAAGGCCTTGCTTAATAAAAGAAAGAACCTCGTTTTTCCTGGTATTTGGGACAATTTTTAACTTATCACTTTCTATCAAATCTTCGAGCCATTTTTGATAATTAGAAAGTTTAAAAAAGTAATTCTCCTCCTCGACCTCATCTATATTTGTGTGTCCATCGGGGCACTTTCCACCAATAATTTCATCAGGAGTATAAAATGCTTCACATCCAACGCAATATAAACCCTTATACTTCTTTTTATATATATCTTCTTTTTTGCATAGCCCCCAAAGTTTTTGAGCACCCTCAAAATGATGTTTTAAACTAGTACGGTTAAAAACGTCCCAAGAAATATTTAAAGAGCCTTTTAAGTTTTCAAAAAGCTTGGCATTTTTAAAAACCAACTTTTGCGTATCCATTCCTTCAGCCTCTGCCGCCTGCACATTTTTTAAACTGTTTTCATCGGTACCAGAGGCGAAATAAACGTCATATCCGCGCCCTCGATAGAAGCGTGCCAATGCATCTGCCTGCACCAACTCCAAAGCAAAACCAATATGTGGCGCTGCATTTACATAAGGAATCGCAGTGGTAATATAAAACTTCTTCATAAGTAGCCTAAATTATATCCCACTTTGACTCTTTTTAATAAAACTGCCATGATAAAAATATGAAAAAAGGTTTTTTAAATTTCGGCACACTCGCCATTTTAGGCCTCATTTGTCTTGCAGTTGCCGCAACCCTGTTTTTCAACACAATTCTTGTCAAAAATAAAGGGAAACAAGCACCTACTCCAACCCCAAGAACAGTCTTACCTTAATTCTCAACTCTCAACTTTTAATTCCCTACGGTGCCGGTGTCGGAGTCGGTGAGGGAGACGGCAAAACTTGCGGGCAGCTGGCACAAAAACTTTCCTTATTATAAATATCGGCAATAACGTATTCTTCTCGCTCTTCCGCATTTTCAGAACCAGCTGGTACAACTTTACCATTTGCTTTATCAACCCAAACCTTTGCCTTAACATATGTGTCTTTGTTTGGTTGGGTCCCAGAAATAAAATACTCAAACCTTCCTGGACAGCTCTCACTTTTTATTCCTCCTGTAACCGAGCAAATTTCCATTCCCTTCACCCCAGAAGGCACTTTAAAGCTTTCATTGACTTTGTCTTTTAAAATATTTGTCATAATGTCGTTCCAAATAGGCGCAGCGCCGGTAACACCGGAAGCTAGATACTGATTCATTGGTGTATTGTCGTTATTTCCAACCCATGTACCAACTAAATAAGTTGGCGTATAACCAAAAGTCCAATTGTCGCGCTTGTCGTCTGTTGTTCCCGTTTTAACAGCCACGTTTTTACCTCTAACAACCAATTTACTTCCTGTCCCGAAAGCGGCAGACCGGGCAGTATTGTCGGAAAGGATCGAAGAGATTAAAAAACTGCTTTCCGGCGACAAAACTCTAGTTCCCGCCTTTGGTTTAAATTCTTCCAAAATATCGCCATTCGAATCTTCAATCTTTAGAATCGGAGTTAAATCCACCCTCAAACCCTCATTTGCAAATACGCCAAAAGCAGTTGCCATATCTACCATCTTTACCTCTCCGCCGCCTAAAGTTAAGGAAAGTCCATACCTGGAAGGGTCGGTAAAGGTTGTAATTCCCATAGCGCTTGCCATTTTTATCATCTCAACAACACTGTTTAAAGCCAGTACTTTAACAGCGGGAATATTTAAAGAATTACCAAGGGCATATCTAATCTGGACAGGCCCCCG
>CAYGDE010000001.1:5144-78157 GCA_964348615.1 uncultured Gammaproteobacteria bacterium
ACAGCAGCGCCATTTGTGACATGTAAGTTTTTAACTGCCTCAAGATTTTTTACAACTGCTTCTTGGGCAACATTTTGAACATCCAAATCCAAGGTCGTTATCACTTTGAGTCCCCCTTGTGCAGCAACAGTCTCACCATATTTTTGTGCCAAGTATTCCCGCACATACATTACAAAATGAGGCGCCGCAATATCTGTCTTTGCACTTTGAAATTCCAAATCTTCCGCTGCAGCTTGATTCGCCTGTTCTTGGGAAATATAGTGTTCTTCCACCATTCGCGAAAGAACCTGTTTTTGCCTATCTCGTGATCTTTGAGGATCTTGACCAAACGGTGAATAATAGCTTGGCGCTTGAGGCAGCCCTGCCAAAAATGCACTCTGTGCCAAATCTAAATCGCCCACCTTTTTACCAAAATATTGCTCAGAAGCAGCAGCAACGCCCCACGCAGTTCCGCCATATGGAACTTGGTTTAAATACATTTCTAAAATTTGGTCTTTGGAAAATGCCATCTCCACCCTAAATGCCAGATAGAGCTCTTTGATTTTTCTAGAAACAGTTCTTTCCGGCGACAAAAAGACACTTTTTACCAACTGCTGCGTAATTGTCGAACCGCCCTGTAAATCACCGGAAATAACAGTCGACTTTCCTGCCCTAACAATGCCATAAACATCAAAACCCTTATGTTTATAAAAATCTTTATCCTCAATTGCAATAGTTGCTTGCACTAAACTATCTGGAATTTCCGAAAGCGGAACAATTGTACGGTTCTGGTCGGAATAAACATTATAAAGAAGCTTTCCGTTCCTATCTAAAATTTTAGTAGTTTGAGGGATTTCTCTAGTTGCAAGCAGCCGAGGGCTTGGCAGATCTTTAGTTATATACCAGGCTGCCGCCAAAATAACAAAAATAGTTAAGATTCCTACCTTAAAGCTTTTATCAGAACTGATGGCCTTATTTAGGAAAATTTTGCCCAAAAAACGCGAAATTCTAGGTAGTCTTTTTTGAATGTCAAAATGAAGTACTTTTTTAAAAAATTTTGAAAAAGTCCAAAACAATGTTTTAAATACCCATATGGTTACATCCCCAATAAAAGTGACTAGTCTAATGAACCAAGTTAAAAAACCCACAAAAAACCCCAAAAATCGCAAAAAAATACGTTGTGGAACCTCAAGTAATTTCATAACCTTCTTGTAAATTCTAACTTAACCAAAGCCAAATTCAAATATGAAAAACCCCGCTCTCATTCCCACGTCAGTGGGAATCTAGTGATATAATTTCTCAATATGGAAACTTCACCAGAAAAACGCGGTCCAATCGAAAAAGGCGAAAAAGGCTGGCCCATAAACCCTTTTGGTGTTGTTATCCTTCTGGTTTTTGCCGTGATAGCCATTTTATTTATCATAAGGCCCCTTCTGAGTCGGACGTCAAACATTCAGATAAGTAGCCAATCCACAAACTCCACAGGGGGTAGAATAATTAGTCCAAATTCTGGTGAGATTGTAAAAAGTAATAAATTAGGCATCGAGCTTTCGGTAGACGAACTTCAAAAAGTTCAAAAGGTCCAGTTTTGGGTTCACACCTACTCAGACGGAAAATGGCAGATGATTGGTGAAGCCCAAGAAAGTCCATACAAACTAGACTGGCAAATTCCGGCAGAAATCCAAAACAGGGCAATTGCCATAACTGCACATATCTATCAAAAAGACGGCAATGTTATAAAAGATCCAGGCGGCTGGAAAGAAGGAATAATAATCCTCTCAAACTAGTTGCTAAATACTAGTTGCTCTTTTTCCCCAAATAACTCCAAACAGCAAATAATATTAAGGCGCAAATTGACAAAATTATATTCAGAGTTGTCACCAGGTTCAAAATCGAAAGAATCGCAGAGGTTCCTACAAATGCCGCCACAAAAAAAGCCATTTTAAAAGAAGTTTTAAAATACCAGGAAGAACTATAACGCTTATAAAACCTGATTCTTGCAAAATACAAAAAAAGGCCTAAAAATCCCCAAATACCTACAAACAGAAATAAAACGAAAAGAACAAAAATATACCAAAGAGCAGTATCCGGATCCACTTCAAATACTATCCAAGTTAGTCCAAAACCCGAGGCAACAGAAGCAAGAAATATAATCGGCAAGAACTTGACCATAATTCCATTTTACCTCTCTCCCGCCTTTCCCGCGAAAGCGGGAATCTATCCACTAATTGCTGTATAATCACCATCACTATGGATTCCCAGACAACAGTGCTTGTTATTGGCGCATTTATAGTTGTAGCCTTTGCCCTTCTTTACTTCCAGATTAAAAAGCTAACCGAAAACAAACAAGAAGACCAAACTACCAAGCTTCTTACCCAAATCATTTCCGATATGCGCGGTTCGATGGACAAAAATGCCTCCTCGATGGTTGACCAAAACCGCATCATAAGTCAGCGCTTAGACAAGGCAGCAGAAGTAATATCTGGTGTCCAAAAATCAATCGGTGAAATGACAGAGTTGGGCAGGGGAATGCGCGAACTCCAAGAATTTTTAAGATCACCCAAACTAAGAGGGCAAATAGGGGAAGCAGGCTTAAAAGATTTACTCGGGCAAGCTCTTCCAAAACAGCATTTTCACCTGCAATATGCGTTTAAATCTGGAGAAATCGTCGATGCCGCACTTCAATTGGAAAAAGGTATTATTCCAATCGATGCCAAATTTCCTATGGAAAATTTCAGGAAAATGAGCAAAAGCGCAGACGAGGCAGAACAAATAATCCACCGCAAATCATTTACCATAGATGTTAAAAAGCACATTGACGCTATTTCCCAAAAATATATCCGCCCCCAAGAAGGCACTTTAGATTTTGCACTTATGTACATCCCATCAGAACCTGTCTACTACGAAATCTTAACCAATTCTCCCGAGTTGGATGACTATGCCTACAGCAAGCGGGTAAGACCAGTATCCCCAAATACACTGTATGCATACTTAAGAGCAATAATCATGAGCCTCGAAGGTTCTAAAATAGAAGCCCAAGCCGGCCAGATTCTAGCAAGCCTCAGAGAAATCGGTGCCGAGACCGAAAAATTCTCATCAAGTCTTTCTGTTCTTACCAAACACATCAAAAACGCAGCCGCTTCATCCGACGACGTCAACACCCGCTTTTCCCGTCTCTCCTCCAAAATATCCACTGTCCAAACAATTGAGGCCAAAGCAAAAAAAACTTTGAAAGCAAAATAGTTTGACAAAAAAGTCTCCATGTTAAAATAGCTTCCGCATGGCAGATATTTTAAAAAACCTCAACCAAGAGCAACTTGAAGCCGTAACCACAACCGAAGGTCCACTTTTAATAATTGCCGGTGCGGGCACTGGAAAAACTACCGTCATTGCAAGAAGAATTGCCCATATTATAGAAAAAAAACTCGCTCAGCCTGCAGAAATTTTGGCGCTTACATTTACAGATAAGGCTGCTGCCGAAATGGAAGAACGTGTAGACGTTTTGGTGCCCTATGGATTTATAGACACCTGGATTTCCACCTTCCATGCATTTGGAGATCGCGTACTTCGCGAAAACGCATACGATGTTGGTCTCGCACCAAATTTCAAAGTTCTTTCCCGCCCCCAACAGGTTTTGTTTTTCGGCCAAAACCTTTTTAGGATAGATTTAGATTATTACCGTCCTCTTTCCAACCCTACCAAATTCATCTCCGCAGTTTTGTCCTTCTTTTCGCGTCTTAAAGACGAAAATATTAGCCCTCAAGAATTCTTGCTATATGCAAAACGCCACACGCAAAACGCAAAAGAGGAGGACGTCAAGATCGAGTCTGACAAATACCAAGAACTTGCAAATGCATATCAAGCTTATGAGCAGTTCAAAGACGAAGCAGGAGTATTAGATTTTGGTGACCAAGTTGTAAAAACTTTAAATTTACTAAAAAAGCGCCCCCAAATTCTAAAAGACTACCAAAACAAATTTAAATACATTTTGGTAGACGAATACCAAGATACCAACTTTGCCCAAAACGAACTGGTAAACCTACTTGCCCAAAAAAGCCAAAACATTTGTATTGTCGGTGATGACGACCAAAGTATCTATAAATTCCGCGGTGCGGCAATTTCCAATATCATGGAGTTTAAAAAAACTTATCCAAAGGCAAAACAAGTGGTGCTGACTCAAAATTACCGCTCAACCCAAGCAATTTTAGATAGTGCCTACAAACTTATAAAACACAACGACCCAGACCGGTTAGAAGTCCAAAACCAAATCGACAAAAAATTAATCACCCATGACGGTCAAGGAATTACACCAAAGGAAATCCTTGCGGACACTATTTCCGAAGAAGCCGACCTGGTTGCCCAAGAGATCGAAAAACTAATGTCCAAAAACAATGTTAAAGGTTATCAATATCGCGACTTTGCAATCCTTGTTCGTGCCAATTCCCAGGCAGATCCTTTTCTGAGGGCATTAAACATGAGAGGAATCCCTCACAAATTTGTCGGTTCCACAGGGCTTTACCAACAAGAAGAAGTGGGTGTTTTGATTTCTTTTTTAAATGTGATTAGTAATTTAGAGGACAGCCTCAATCTCTATAATTTGGTAACGTCCGAAATTTACAGTCTTTCACCAATCGACGGCATAAAACTTACATCCTTCGCCAAAAGAAAGAATAGGCCACTGTTTTTTATTTTGAAAAACCTTGATGATTTTGCAAAAGACACCAATATTGAACAATCAGAAGACATTAGCTCCGCAGGAAAATATCAAGATAAAATCGAAATAACAACAGAATCAAAAGCAATAGTTGAAAAAATAATTCAAGATATGGAAGCGGCGATTAATCTGTCCAGGAAAGAAAGTGCCGGAAAAGTTGCTTTTGCTTTTCTCAAACGTACTGGCTATTTACAAAAACTCGAAAGCATTCCGCCAGCTGGCGGAGGCATAGAAGGCCAATTAAAAGTTCAAAACATTGCTAAGTTTTTCGACAAGATAAAAGAATTTGAAAACATTGCCCAGGCCGATACTGTTTCTCAATTTGTCGATTATCTCAATTCTTCAAGAGAAGCGGGGGATGATCCGGCAACCGTGGAATTTGACCCGGATTTGGATGCTGTAAATGTCATGACCGTCCACAGCGCCAAAGGTTTAGAGTTTCCAGTTGTCTTTTTAGTAGGTTTAGTTTCCGATAGGTTTCCAACCCGTGCTAGAAAAGAACCAATAGAAATGCCGCAAGAATTAATTAAAGAAACTTTACCAGCAGGAGACTGGCATATCCAAGAGGAAAGAAGACTTTTTTATGTTGGTATGACGCGAGCCAAAGACTTACTTTGGTTAACATGGTCAAGGGATGTTGGGGGAGCAAGGATAAAAAAGATTTCACCATTTGTGCAAGAGGCATTAGGAAAAGTTAATAATAGCCCTGCAAGTACAAAGCTTTCACCGTTGGAAAAAATTAAAAAATTTGCACCCGTCCCGCCCAAGAATACTCAAACAATGCTTTTGGATGTGGATGTTTTAAAGCTTACTCAAGGATCCATAGACGATTATCTTACATGCGCTTATAAATACAGATATGTTCATATTCTAAAAATTCCCATCCTCAAACACCACGCAATAGTTTATGGTTCTGCCTTACATGGAGCTGTGGCACAATTTTGGAAAAGCAAAAAAAGGGGCCAAATGTTGACTCTCCCACAAGTTCTAGAAGTTTTTGAAAGTCTTTGGGATTCTGAAGGTTTTTTAAGTCTGGAACATGAGCATAAAAGAAAAAATCAAGGAAAACTCGTCTTGGAAAATTTCTATAAGCGCGAAGCAAAAAGCCCAGAAGTCCCAAGCCTTATTGAGACCGGTTTCAAGTTTTCCCTGACAGATATTACAGTTGTAGGAAGGTACGACAGGGTAGACGTAAAGGAGGGCCAAAAAGTACGGATTATCGATTACAAATCTTCCGAAAATATAGACCAAAAAAGAGCCAATGCCCAAGCTAAAGAATCAATCCAGCTGGCAATTTATGCCCTTTCCTACTACAAAGCTTACAAAATAATTCCCGAATATGTCGGCCTGCACTTTTTGGAAAATGGACAAGAAGGCGGTTACGCGCCGACCATGGAAGATATCAAAAAAGCCGAAGAGTTGATACTTTCAACTGCTCAAAAAATTGCCCGCGATGCAAAAAACAATACTTTTGCCCCAAACCCTAAATATTTTGGCAACGTTCCTGCTTGTAACTACTGTGCATACAACACCATCTGTCCATTTTCTTTAGCTAAAGTTTAGCATTTCTTCTTTTATAAAAATCAAAAACTAAAGAAGAAATCTCCAAGGCTGCAAAAGCAAATATATAAACACTCCAAACACTTATTTGCTGCAAGCCCGTGTGCAAAACCAAAAGCCATAAAACCACATAAACAATCCTATGAAGTTTTTTCCATAACCTGCCAAGTTTTTTAACACTCCAGTTATTGGAAGTTAAAAACATAAAAAGCAGCAAAATAAAAGCAAGAAATCCAAAGTACTCAAAAGTTGGCCATGGTAGCGAAATCGGGGAAAGCCCAGTCAGACGCCCAAGTCCTCTTACTAAATGGTAATGCGAAAAGGATAAGATAAAAACCAGTATTCCAAGCTGTCTTCTAAAAATAGTAATAATTCTTGTTATTCTAATCTCAATTCCAAACCTGCCTAAAATACCCGGTAATACTACAAACCCTAAAAGCAAAATTGCCGCTCGCCCAAAATTCTTGCCTATTTCGTAAAAGAACTGGAAATATGGCCCTTGGGTCAGTTCAAAATAGCTTCCAAATCCTAAAGAAACAATCAGTATTGCCAAATATAAGAATTTAAAGTAGGGAATAATCAGGCTACTTCTTTTTGCGACCTCGAAGTAGATTTTTTCTTGAAAGTTTTGGGAATCCGTCTCCATTAAAAGTTATTCTTAATTTTAACATTCCAACATATTGCTGCTTCATCTGTTGTACAATATTAAAATAAATGAAGCTAAAATTTGTTACGGTTTTAACTTTTGTGGTAATCTCCCAGATTTTTGCCAAACAAGCAAACTCACACCTCGAGGACACACAGCCATTTTTAAAAATCAACGGTCAAAACACAAGCACCTATTCCAGCCCACTCACCTCGAGTTTTTTTGATATCCCCGAAGACCAGGCACCACAAAATTACGAAATAAACCAAAAGTTGGAGTTTGAAATAGACACGGAAGCTTTGCAGATTCCACATGAGATTGTTGCAAAAAGTACTTTTGACTGGGATTTTGGCGACGGCCAAAAAGGCCAGGGCACCAAAAGCACTCATACCTACACAAAAGCTGGTCCATATATTTTAAAAATCAATGTCACATATAACGACATCGATGCACCTACTCTTTTGGAAACGACACTTATAAATGTACTTCCAGATGCCAGTTATCAGCTGCCTCAAGTTGAAATCTTAGTTAATGGCAAAGTTATAAAAGACGTTACCACCGATATTTTTAAAATCCCACACAACCAATCCATCGATTTTCAAGCCCAGGTTAAAAATTCACCATCTACCCAAATAGTCCAGTACACCTGGGACTTTGGAGACAGCCAAAAAGCAAGTGGTCCTCATACCACACACGTATATAAAAAGAACCCAGACAGAACTCAATTTTTCCCAATAGTTCATGCAGTAGACGAAAATGGGTTTTTTGCAGATGCCTATGTACAAATTACTGCTCAAAACGGCGCAGAAGAAAACACCAGCAGTTCAAGCACAAAAATAAAAGCCCCCATTTTAATAGTTGGTTTAATAATTGTCATAGTTTTAGCGTTTGCAGCCTTTACGGCTCTTTCCAAATTCAAAAAACGCTAATGGTTTTTTTACTCATTCTACTTTTTGTATTTATACTACTTTTACTTGCATTTATAGTAGGCTGTCTAACCATACTATTTTCCGATCTTTTTTTAGACCTTCCGTACGTTGGGGCAAATAATAAAAGGATAGAAACAATTTTAAAGTTTGCAAACCCCAAAAAAGGCAAAATAGTAATGGATTTAGGGTCCGGTGATGGCCGCCTTCTTATCTCTTGCGCCAAAAAAGGCGCAGTGGCAATAGGCTACGAGCTAAATCCTCTAATGTACTGGTTTTCCAAATTTAAAACACGTAAATTTTCAAAAAATATCAAAATCATTCGTCAAAATTTTTGGCAGGCAAATCTGAAAGAAACAAATGTTATTTTTGTCTATAGCTTAAAAAAATACATGCAAAAATTTGAAGATTTAATTTACAAAAACGCCAAAAAAGGGACACGCGTCATAGTTAACACCAACCCTTTCCCCAACAGAAAACCCATTAAAAAAGAAGATGGAGTTTTCCTCTATAAGGTTTAAATTAACCTCTAGTTGCCCTCAATAAGGCCCATCTGGCGCGGTCTGCAACACTCAATGCTTTATATAAAAGTGGGTTCAATACCAAATCATAGGTTCCAACATATTCAACATGTGAAGGATTATATCCAGCTTTGAATCTATGAAACCCAAACCACGGGTCGGAAGTATCTGGTTCTTTTCCTAAAGCTCCCCACATATCGAAAGTGAAAAAACCCATTTTTTGCCCTAACATTATCGCTTCCCAGCAAACTAAATTAGAAGCCATAACCTCTCTGTGTTCTATCGAGGATCCACCATATGGGTAGTAAAGTGTATCGCCAAATGAAAAAAGCATCCATGCAACAAGTGGAGTATTTTGATATTTGGCAATTAGCACTCTTGCCATCTTGGCACCTTTTAAAGTTTCCCAAGCGTGTTTGTGATAATTTGGCGTATGGCCAAAATATTTTTGCCGTTTTGTAGTTTCAAAATAAAGCTTTAGGTAAATTTCAAAATCTTCGTCTTTTGTACTTTCGTAAACTACGACACCTTTTTTCTTGGCAACGCCAATGTTGTATCTAGTTTTAGGATGCAGGTTTGCAAATAATTCCTGCTCACTTTTTTTTAGGTCTAATAAAAAATTATATTTGGTAAACAAAGACTTTTTAGCCTCGACAAATCCTAATTTTTCTAACTGGTCTCTGGCTACTGGTCTCTCGTTATTAACAACTACATTTGGCTCAATCTTCACAAACGCAGCATTTTTAGCCCTCCCTAAATCTCTGAGTGTTTTTACCATTGCAGTATCTGGAAGTGGACCTTTTGGTAAATACCCTACCGTCTGTTTAAAATATGGAACAGAGTGAAATGTTAATTGATACGCGCGGACCATTTTAGCTCCGTCAAAATGCCCTAGTCTTACCAAATCCACCCCAGTTTTTTTTCTAAATTCACCCCATTCCCACGACTGAATGACATGAGAAACGAGCTTGTTGTAGGTATTTTTCTCTTTTTCCAAAACTTCGCGAACAATCATAAAAGTTTAAAAATTTTCAACATCAAATATGGTTCACAAAAACCTACAATAGTTCCCAAAATTACCTCAACACGTGTATGTGCTTTCAAATTTAATCTAGCAAAAGCAACAATAGGAACAATCAAAAATAGCCACAGTAATTGCCAGTCGTAAAGATAATTTAGAATAAAGACAAAAAAAGTATTTATGAACATGTGGGCGCTAATTTTGAAAAACATGGTAATTGCAGTCATCGTTAACATAAAAATAAAGACAATTAGATGAAGTTGAAAAAATAAAAGGCTACCCAAAAAGTAAGAAATAACAGTTGCGAAAAAAACTAAAGAGGTAGTAATTGCAAAAAGTTGGGGTCTGTCCTCGCGTTTAATTAAATTTGCATCTTTTATTCTCCCGCCATTTAAAAGAAATATGTAAACCAGAATTGGTGCCAAAACATCAACCAAATGTAAAATTATAATCGTTGTTTTATTGTGTTCCGTTCGTAGACCAGCTTGTGATACAGCAGCAATTATAAAAATTGGCACCCAGGTGTAATATTGAAAAACATTGGTAACTATTTTAGAAAATTGCCTCATCTTACTATGATTGCGAAGTATTGCTTTTATGTCAAACTGGTGTCACCAACTCTTCCGGTATATCAACCACAAACCTCGAAACCATGTTTGTAGAAGTTGTACCAAAATATAATCTTTGCGAAGCATACGAAAGATAAAGTTTTTCTTTTGCGCGCGTCATACCTACATAGGCCAGTCGCCGTTCTTCCTCAATTTGTGACGCATCTAACATTGAACGGGAATGTGGGAACAAACCTTCTTCCATTCCAACAATAAAAACATTGTCAAATTCCAAACCTTTTGCGGCATGAATTGTCATTAATGTCACAAATTCAGATTCATTAGATTCAAACGATTTGTCCGGCGAAACCTTGCCCTCCATTAGAGTAATGTTTTCCAAAAAATCCGAAAGATTATTAAATTCCGCCGCCACCGATTTTAATTCCTTAACATTTTCAACCCGCATCAAGCCTTGTTCAGTGCCATCATCAATTACAAGCAAGTAATCAGTTGCTTCCAACACCTTATCAATCAACTCCACAGGCTTCAAATTACTTTGATTATTTGACTCTCTATCTCTTTGACCCTCTAACTTCTCCCGCATTTCCAAAAACTTTTGAAATCTTCGCTTACCTAATTTTTCCGCGCGCTTTTGGGCAACTGCATCCTTGGAGTTGGCAATCAAGCGCAAATAACAAACAACGTCTTTAATTTCTTTGCGTTCATAAAACCTTACTCCACCATAAATTCGGTAAGCAATATTGGCATGCAAAAATGCTTCTTCAACGGTTCTCGATTGGGCATTGGTCCGGTATAAAATCGCAAAAGAAGACAGGGTTTTTCTGGAAGTTAAAATTTTGTTAACAATAAAATTCGCCTCATCCACTTCGTTGATTGCCCCATAAATACTTATTTTTTCACCCAAACCATTTTCGGTCCAAAGCTTTAAAACTGGATGCGAATTATTGTGGGAAATTATTTTGTTTGCCGCCGAAAGAATATTTTGGGTGCTTCTATAATTTTGTTCCAAATTAAAAACCACAGCGTTTGGGAAATCGTGTTCAAAATTTAAAATATTGCGAAAGTCTGCACCTCGAAAAGAATAAATTGCTTGTGAAGCATCACCAACGACTGTTAAATTACCATGCACACTGGAAAGCATTTTCGTTAAAATATACTGAGCCGTATTTACATCCTGGTATTCATCCACCAAAACATATTCAAATCTTCCGGCCCATTTAGCCAAAACATTTGGGTTTTCTTGCAGAAGCTTAACTGTCATAAACAGCAAGTCATCAAAATCCAATGCATCCATTTGGGCAAGTGCTCTTTGGTAAATGTCATAAACCCTGGCAACAGTTTCTGCAAAATACCCATGCGCGAATTGTTGATAGTCGGAAGGCGATACAAGTTCGCTTTTAGCGGAAGAAATAGCATTTAAAATTGAACTGGGTTTAAAGTTTTTGGTAGATATATCCGAATCTGTCATTATTTTTTTAACCAAAGAAACACTGTCGTCGTTGTCGTAAATTAGAAAGTTCTGGGCAATTCCAGAAAATTTACCGTCAATTCTTAAAAGCTTGGAACAAAAAGCATGAAATGTGCCAACATAAGGCGCTACTTTGCCCATCTTTTCTCCAACAAGCTTATGCACTCGTTCTTTCATTTCATTAGCTGCTTTGTTGGTAAAAGTAATAAGAAGGATATTTTCTGGCCTTACACCTTTTTCTATTAAGTGGGCTGCTTTATATGTTAAAACCCGCGTTTTACCGCTGCCGGCTCCAGCCAATATTAAAACCGGCCCATCGGTTTGCAAAGCCGCCTTTTTTTGTTGAGGATCCAAGTCGGAAAGTAATTTCATCATTCTATATTCTACAACCTCTGGCTTCTTCCGCTCTCAAGAGCAGAGTCCCGCCCAAAAAGGGCGGTTGGCTCTTTTGTCCCCTTTGTAACTTCTGTATAATACTTCATATGGTTAAATTCTTAGACTTCTGGGCAGAGTGGTGTGGTCCTTGCAAGTTCATGGAGCCGGTACTAGAAGAATTGGAAAAAGAACTTAAAGGCAAAGTCGAGATAGAAAAGATTAATGTGGACGAAAATCAGGAATCCGCAGCCAAATACGGCGTTATGTCCATACCCACATATATTGTTTTAAAAGACGACAAAGAGGTGGAAAGAGTAATCGGTGCTACATCCAAGGAAAATCTTGAAAAAGCGATCGCCAAAGCACTATGACAGATGCCCCACCGTTTGTTATTGCCAACTTCAAGGCGAACAAAACCCTTGAGGAGTTAATATCCTGGCTTGAACAAGTTGAAAAAAATACCCAAAATTTTCCAGGAACCGTCGCAGTTGCACCATCCCATCCATTCCTTGCAGTCTTACATCAAAAAATTAAATCGTCCGGTTGGCGGATTAAACTTGCCGCACAAGATATTTCCAAATTCGAACAAGGGGCATATACCGGCGAATTTGCAGCAAGCCAAATAAAAAACATTTGCACCTATTCTATAATTGGCCATTCAGAAAGACGCCAAAATTTCAAAGAAGACAACGAAGCGCTTTCCCAAAAAGTTAAAAATGCCAAAAGCGTACAAATCGAGCCCATTTTTTGTGTTCAAGACGAAAACACCGATATTCCAGAAGGCGTAGCAGTAGTAGCTTATGAGCCAGTGTTTGCAATTGGTACTGGCAACCCAGACACCCCCGAAAATGCCAAAAGCGTCGCTCAAAATATAAAATCCCGAGGCCAATACACAGTAATTTATGGCGGTTCGGTAAATAGCCAAAATGCAAAAACATTTTTAGAAAAAGACTTACTAGATGGTTTATTGGTAGGCAAAGCGAGTCTAGATGCTGGCGAATTTATAAAAATTTTAGAATCTACAGATTATTAATTTTCTATGCGACAATTGCAAAAAGAAGAAAAAAGTTCACTAGCTCCAGCCAAAATTCTAATAATTTCGATACTAATTACAATTGCAGCCGCAAGCACTATCTATTTTCTAAACATTGGAAAATATGTTTTAAAAGGTCCGCAAACGGCCTTTGAGCTAATTACAAATTCCGGTATTAAAAGTGACAACGGGCGAACAAACATTTTGCTTTTAGGAACAGGCGGGGAAGGGCACGATGGTCCTAATCTCACAGATACTATAATTTTGGCCTCGATCGACAAAGACGGTAAAGATCCGGCTTTAGTTTCGATACCTCGAGATCTTTGGGCGCCCTCAGTTAAAGCAAAAATCAACGCAGCTTACGCCTTCGGTCAAGAAAAAAACGGCAAGGGCAAAGAACTTGCAGCAAAAACAATTAGTGAACTTTTTGGTATTCCGATCCACTATACAGTTAGAGTTGATTTTAATGGTTTTACCGAGGCTGTAGATTTAATTGATGGTCTTGATATAAACGTAGATAAATCTTTTCAAGACCCAATGTATCCCATACCAGGCAAAGAAAACGACCTTTGCAAACTTACAATCGAAATGCAGGAAATAAACGGACAAAAACTCCAAGTTGTAAAAACTGCTACTGGTTCGGCAATACCACTTTTTGAAATAAACGACCGCAATACGCCGTTTGTATGCCGTTATGAAACCCTTGATTTTGAAAAAGGCCCAAAACACATGGATGGTGAAACCGCACTAAAATTTGTAAGATCCAGACATGGAACAAACGATGAGGGTACCGATTTTGCCCGCTCTGCCAGGCAGCAAAAAGTGATTCTTGCGTTTCGTGATAAAGTTTTTTCAACTCAAACTTTTACAAGCCCAAAAACAATAATCGATCTAATAACCACTTTTGATAAGTCAATAGACACAGATATTCAAAACGACGACATTGCGCTTTTTCTAAAACTAGTCAAAAAAATAGATACTACAAAAATAAGGACAATAGTTTTAGATTCCGAAAGGGAAGAAAGCCAGTTAATAGAAGGAGACCCTGTAAATTACGGAGGCCAGTTTGTTTTAGAACCCAAAGACGGCACCTGGCAAGACTTCGCCGAATACGTCCAAGGCGAAATTTTCAAACTTCAGGAAAAATAATTGCACTAGGTGTGATGGAAATTTCCAGAGAGTGGAAGATAGCAAACAAGTTGGAAATCAAATATCCAAACTTAGTTTAATTCTCGCGGAAAGAAGCAACCAGCTTTAGCGTTCCAAAGACAAACAAAACTACACCTGCCATGAAAAGCAGATAGGTAATTTCAGTTGTTCCTGCAGAAGGCAGAGAACTACTTGTTCCACCCTTGCTGGCAGAACTTGTCGCACTTTGGGCGAAAGTGTTAGTAGCTAAAATTAAATATGAAAAAAGCGAAGAACCAACTCCTATGACTCTTGGCAGCTTTTTAGTCATCTTATATCCACTATAGCAAAAAACAACTATGCTTTGTCAACCTTTGGTGTTTTTGCAGCTTTGAGAGCGGGTTTTGAAGAAGACTTTACCATCTTGCTCAGCCTCGATTTCAATCTACTTGCCTTTAGCTAGTGGAACACTACAGAAACAACGATTTCTGTAGTAGTGTAGCTAGCGCAAAGCTTCACGCTTTTGGTTTTGTAGATGGAGTTTTCTTGGAAGTTACTAATTTTGACAATCTTGATTTAAGTCGTGAAGCTTTATTCTTATGAATTACATTAATCTTGGCCGCCTTATCTAAAGCCTTAAAAGCCGTAGTTAGTAAAGCCGCAGTCGGGTTCTTCCTAAATTCGGAAACTGCTTTCTTGTAAGCTGTTTTCCGAACTAAGTTAATGGCAGTTTTTCGCTCATCTTGCCTTACTTTTTTGATTGCTTGTTTTATAACTGGCATATCTATAGAATTTCTAATTACTAATTGTAAATTTTGTAATTAGGGAATTCTACCATCAATGCTCTCCTTTTTCAAAAACAGTGCCACACTTTTTAAAAAACGACAGCAGGATATTCTTTCGGCAGCCTTTGTAATTGCCACATCTGTAGCAATATCCAGAGTTCTCGGGCTTGTCAGAAACAGGCTCCTTGCTGCAGAATTTGGCGATAATATTCAACTACTGGACAGTTTTTTTGCGGCATCAGCAATTCCGGATGCTATTTTTGAAGTATTAATCTTTGGCACAATTGCCCTTGCGTTTATCCCGATCTTCTCTCAATACCTGGAAAAAGACAAACTAGAAAAAGCCTGGGAATTATCTTCCAATATGATTTCTTTGGGGATCATAACTTTCACGGCGTTTATGGTTTTAGTTCTCATATTTGCAAACCAAATTGCAGCAATTGTCGCCCCAGGAATCATCGAAAGAGATCCAACAACTCAAGCCACAATTGCAAAACTACTACGTATCATGATTTTCTCGCAATTTTTCTTTGTAATCTCCATATTCATAACCGGCGTTTTGCAATCCTTCCAGCGCTTTTTAATACCAGCCCTGGCTTCTGTTTTTTATAACGTCGGCATAATTATTTCTATTATTTTCCTTTCTCCTTCTGTGGGAATTTATGCGCCGGCATTCGGAATGATATTAGGCGCCCTTTTGCATTTAGTGGTTCAGATGCCACTGGCGCTTTCACTAGGATTTAAATTTAAGCCTATTTTAGATTTTAAAAATACCGATGTGCGTGAAATGTTCACACTCATGTGGCCCCGCTCTATTTCTCTGGCTCTAATTAGAACTTCAGACATCATAAATATCGCTTTAGCCTCGACAGCAGCAGTTGGTTCAATTGTTGTTTTAAACTTTGCACAAACCCTTCATCTTGTTCCCATATCAATGTTTGCAGGGTCTCTTGCGCAAGCAGCGCTGCCTTCACTTTCGATTGAATTCAACGCTCAAAGATACGACCAGTTCAAAAAAATATTCGTACAGTCTCTTCATCAAATATTGTTTCTAATACTCCCAGCAGCGGCTATTTTAGCAATTCTCAGAATTCCGGTAGTCAGGTTGGTCTTTGGAGCAGCTGAATTCCCTTGGGAATTAACAGTTTTAACAGGTAGAACTTTAATTGCCTTTTGCGTCGGAATTACAGCAGGTTCAGTAAGCCTACTTCTTTTGCGGGGTTTTCACGCGCTAAGAGACAGCACAACTCCCGTTAAAGTAAATGTGGCATCAGCAATTTTAAATATTACCCTAAGTTTTACATTTATTGTTGCTCTTAAACTTTCCGTTGTATATCTTGCCCTAGCTTACTCAATAAGCAGTATTGTAAATGCTTTCCTACTTCTTTACTTTCTCAACAAAAAAGTTAATTTCGACAAAAAAGAATTACTTCTCCCTATTGCCAAAATGTTCACGATCACCATTATTATGGCAATTTCTCTGTACATTCCTATGAAACTTTTAGACCAGCTTGTTTTCGACACCACAAGAACAGTCGGATTACTTCTTTTAACCTCCATTGCAACATTAGTAGGGCTTGTGGTCTATACATTTCTTTCCTGGATTTTAAAAGTTAACGAGGTGGAAATTTTTTACAATTTAGCTAAAAAAGTGATCGCCTTCCCAACTAAACTCGCAAGACCCGCCCCCACATCAATCGAAGCGCAAGAAAATCAGTAAGAAAAGAAAAGCATAATCTGGTTCGCAAAAGGTGACAGCTGATATACTTACGCCTATGCACATTCGCAACTTTGCAATCATTGCCCACATAGACCACGGCAAATCAACACTTGCCGACCGTATTATGGAAATTTGTGGTGCCGTAGGCGATAAGCACGACGCCCAACTTCTAGACAGTCTAGAGCTTGAACGTGAACATGGCATCACAATCAAACTCAAAGCCATCCGTCTTAACTACCAACTACAAACTTCCAACTATATACTCAACCTCCTAGACACCCCTGGCCATGTAGATTTTTCTTATGAAGTCTCGCGTTCATTAGCGTCAGTTGAAGGTGCTGTTTTGATAGTTGATGCAACTCAAGGGGTACAGGCCCAGACGCTATCCAATTTTAATTTAGCGCTAGAGGCCGGTCTCACCATGATTCCGGTTGTCAACAAAATAGATTCCCCGCAAGCAGAACTGGCCAAAACGATTGATGAAATTAAAAACCTCGGTTTTAAAGATGACGAGATCATAAAAGTCTCTGCAAAAACTGGAGAAAATGTTAGAAGCCTAATTGACGCCATCATCGAAAAAATTCCTCCCCCCAAATCTACAGGTAATATACCCCAAGCGCTTATTTTTGATTCCTCCCTCGATCCGTATAAAGGGGTTATTGCAACTGTTCGTCTTTTTGGAGGTGAAATAAAAGTCTCAGACAAAATATTTTTCCTAGCAACTGGTGCACAAGCCGAAGTCCTTCAGGTTGGCTATTTATCCCCCAAACCCACATACATAAAAAGCCTAACATCAGGGGAGCTTGGATTTATTGTTACAAATGTCAAAGACCTGCAAAAAGTCAAAGTAGGGGACACAATATCGCAACCAAAAGACCCTGCAAACCCTCTTCCAGGTTATCAAGAAGCAAAACCAGTAGTTTTCTTATCTCTTTTCCCGTCAGACACAGCAGATCTTGCAAAGCTAAAAGATGGGATCGAAAAGTTAAAATTAAACGACTCTTCCCTAAGCTTTTCTCCGGAATCGTCAACCAGCCTTGGTCAAGGATTTCGTGTTGGCTTCCTTGGCCTTTTGCATGCCCAAATCACGCAAGAGAGACTGGAAAGAGAATACAATTTAGATCTAATTGCAACATCCCCGTCTGTTAACTTCATTCAAGATGGACAAGTCATAAATAAGTCTTCAGAATTCGACCCCACTGCAAAAAATTTAGAAGAGCCTTATGCAAATGTGACAATTTTTGCACCTGAAAGGTTTTACGGAATAATTTCTAACTTAGTCCACGAAAGAAGGGGAGAAATCGGCAATATTGAAAATCTAGGGTCCTTGCAAAAAATCGAGGCAGAAATTCCGCTTTTAGAACTTTTAATTGGTTTTTACGACCAGCTTAAAAGTCTAACCTCGGGTTATGCATCCCTAGACTTCGAACTTTCAAACTATAAAAAAGCCGATCTTGTAAAGCTGGATATTTTGGTAAACCACGAACCCATAGAAGGCCTTTCGCAAGTTGTTCCCCGCGAAAAAGCCGAAGAAATTGGCAGCAAATTCACCCAAAAGTTAAAAGACGCAATCCCCAAGCAACAAATTCCAATCCCAATTCAAGCAGCAATTGGTGGCAAAATCATCGCACGCGAAACGATCGCTGGTTTTAGAAAAGACGTAACGGCAAAACTTTATGGCGGAGATGTCACCCGTAAAAATAAGTTACTGGAGAAACAGAAAAAAGGCAAAAAAAGAATGAGAAGGTTTGGAAGCGTCGATATTCCGCAAGAAGCCTTTTTAGCCGTACTAAAGATTTAAGGTGCGCCGCGAAGTTTATCCCGAGCGAAGGCGAGGGAGATCTGTCGATATACCTCAGGAGGCCTTTCTTGCAGTCCTGAAAATTTAGAATTACAATGCGTTTTTGGTTTTGCCTTGTTTTTGAAAACCGCTTATACTAGTTTTATGGCAACCAAAACAGAAAGCTTTAAATCTCAATTAGATAAATTAGAGGTTTACCCAAAACTTAAAATCGACTACCCCAAAAACCCCAACCGTATGTGGGCGTTTCCAATTCTGGGTGGACTTTTTAAAATTATTATTCTCCTGCCCATATTTATAGAATTAGGACTTCTCGTCGTCTTCGATTTTGCAGTAATTATCATAAATTCGTTTTTTGTTCTCGCAACCGGTAAATACTGGCAGTTTTGTTTTGACTTTAACCTGGGTCTTACAAGACTTTTTGCAAAAGTAATGTTTTTCTTTGCAGGTCTTACCGACAAATATCCGGGGTTTGATTTTAAACTAGATGGTTTTGAACTAGATCTGGAAATGCCCAAAAATCCAAATAGACTTTTTGCTATTCCCATAGTTGGTATTCTTGCAAGGATAATTCTTTTAATCCCTTTTGGTATTTTTTCATCAATCATTGGCAATGCTTCAAGACTAGGGATGGTCATTTCTTCAATCCCGGTATTTTTCTCAGGCAAGTATCCAGAGGCTACATATGAACTAACAAGAGACGCCATGCGCTTGAGCGTAGCCCAAACGGCATATATTATTGGTATTCACGACAATTACCCAAGTTTCCAAATCG
This sequence comes from uncultured Gammaproteobacteria bacterium, assembly GCA_964348615.1. Taxonomy (GTDB): domain Bacteria; phylum Patescibacteriota; class Microgenomatia; order Curtissbacterales; family GWA2-41-24; genus DATIHT01. The sequence continues at coordinate 24,166 of CAYGDE010000001.1, forward strand.
ACTGGAAGCACAAAACATTTAAATTAGTCTTAATTGCAATCGCAATTGTATTTAGCATTTTCCAAGCCACTGTAAGTTCAGAAAAACAAACTACTCCCGAAAATAACCTTCGACCGTATCAAGATAATTTTACCCCCAACCAAAATCAATACCGCTAAAAAGGGTCTTGATCCCCGATTCGTTTCACACGTTCAGGATCAAACCTTGAATAAAATTGAAGGGTTGACAACACTTAGCACTCGTTGTATATTAAGTGCTAATCCAGCTCTTAAATCCAAAATTTTATCAAGCTTAGCTTGGAAAATTTTGTCCATTTAGGGAAAGGGAATATTAAGGGAAAACCGTATTAGGTTGTCCCTTAAAGTGAATATATGGATCTCACAGATAGACAAAAATCATTGCTTCGGGCAGTCATCGAAAAATATATCGAAAATGCAGAACCTATTGGTTCTGAAACAGTTGAAAAAGAAGCCCGGCTTGGCGTTTCGCCAGCAACTATCAGAAATGAAATGGTTCGTTTAACCAGTCTTGGTTATTTAAAACAGCCACACACCTCGGCCGGACGTATTCCCACTTCCATGGGAATGAAATTTTATGTCGATCAGTTAATGGAAGAAAAATCACTCTCGCTAAAAGACGAAGTAGCCATAAAAGAAGAATTAAAAGAAGATGAAAACACTCGCTTCGACAAACTTCTAAGGCACACAGCCAGAACTTTGGCAGACCAAACAGGTTCTCTGGCAGTTGTAACCGATGAAGACAACGACATTTACTCAGCAGGCATGGCAAATATTTTAGATATGCCCGAATTTTTTGATATCGACATCACAAAAACTGTCCTTTCCATGTTAGACAAAATTGAACTGTTAAACCAGGTAACAGACCAACTTTTGCCAGAAGACCAGATAAAAATTCTCTTTGGTGAAGAATTAGGTGTACCTTTTCTTGAACCATGCGGTTTTATAGTTACTAGATATCAAACACCAAACCATAGAGGCGTTTTGGGGTTAATTGGCCCAAACAGGCTCAATTTTTCAGTCGCTATTCCGACAATGAGATATTTTTCGCAGATTCTTTCCGAAATGCGGATGATATAAAACTAAAATGCCAAAAAGCAAAAAAACCGTCAGCAAACCAGAGGAATCAAACAAGCAAGACCAAAAAGCGCAAGAGCTAGAAAGTCAGCTCAAAAGAGCACTTGCAGATTACCACAATCTGGAAAGAAGAGTCGAAGAAGAAAGAAGACTTTTGTCCTCACTGTCATCTGCTCTTCTTATCGAAAAATTCTTGCCGGTTTTAGACAATTTAGAAAATGCTAATACACACTTAAACGACCAGGGTTTAGAAATTGTAATAAAGCAGTTTAAAAACCTTTTGCAATCCGAGGGTGTAGAAGAAATTGATTCAAAAGGGCAGCAATTCGATCCAAACTTGCACGAAGCGATTGAGACGCAAGAAGGGGAAAACAACAATATGATTGTAAGAATAACAAGAAAAGGTTATAAAATGAATGATAAGGTACTGCGACCAGCACAAGTAATAGTTGAAAGAAAAACAATTCAAAACGAACAGAAAGGAGAAGATCAAGTAGCGGACACCGCAAATTAACTGGTCCCAATCAAACTAACCATGTCAAAAGTCGTCGGAATAGATTTAGGAACAACAAATTCATGTGTTGCGGTTGTCGAAGGTGGAAAGCCCAAGGTAATCCACTCCGCAGAAGGCAGAAATACGATTCCTTCTGTTGTCGACCCACAAAAGCACATCGTCGGTGACGTCGCAAAACGTCAAATGGTTGTAAACCCCAAAACCACAATCTTTTCAGTAAAAAGGTTGATGGGTAGAAAGTACAAAGACCCAGAAGTTCAAAAAGACATTAAATGGTTGCCTTACGAAATCAAAGAGGGCCGGGATGGTATGGCTATTGTTTCTGTAGATGGTCACGACTATACTCCACAAGAAATTTCAGCAATGGTTCTGCAAAAGATCAAAGCCGATGCAGAAGCGTACTTAGGCGAAAAAGTTGAAAGTGCAGTAATTACTGTTCCTGCATATTTTGATGATTCTCAAAGGCAAGCCACAAAACAGGCTGGAGAAATTGCTGGCCTCAAAGTTGAAAGAATAATTAACGAACCAACAGCAGCAGCACTAGCCTACGGTCTTGATAAAACTCACGCACACACAATTGTTGTTTACGATCTAGGTGGTGGGACTTTCGACATTTCCGTTTTGGAGCTTGGAGAAGGTGTTTTTGAAGTCAAAGCAACCAATGGTGACACGCACCTTGGCGGCGACGATTTCGACCAAAAAATTCAAGAATATTTGGCAGAAGAATTCAAAAAAGAATCCGGGGTCGATATTTCCAAAGATAGACAAGCACTTCAAAGGCTTAGAGATGCTGCCGAAAAAGCCAAGATAGAACTTTCTTCCACCATGGAAACAGAAGTATCTATTCCTTATTTGACTGCCGACCAGTCTGGCCCAAAACATTTGCAGCTTAAACTTTCCCGTGCCAAATTGGAAGCCATTGTTGGTGATCTTGTCGAAAAATCACTTGGTCCGGTAAAGGCCTGTCTCAAAGACGCAAAAGTAGATCCAAAGAGCATTGACGAGATTGTTTTAGTTGGTGGAATGACCAGGATGCCTTTGGTTTTTCAAAAGGTTAAAGAATATTTTGGCAAAGAACCAAACAAAAGCATTAACCCAGACGAAGTAGTGGCAGTCGGTGCAGCAGTCCAAGGCGGAGTGTTAACTGGCGAAATGAAAGAAATGGTGCTTCTGGATGTTACGCCGCTAACTTTAGGTATCGAAACGTTAGGCAGCGTCTCAACGCCGCTGATTCCAAGAAACACAACCGTCCCAACTTCCAAATCAGAAGTTTTTTCTACAGCTGCCGACAATCAAACATCGGTCGAAATTAACGTTTTACAAGGAGAACGTCCAATGGCGGCAGACAACAAATCACTTGGAAAATTTATTTTAGACGGTATTCCGCCAAGTCCTCGAGGTGTTCCACAAGTAGAAGTTGCTTTCGACATAGACGCGTCAGGAATATTAAGCGTTAAGGCAAAAGACAAAGCCACAGGCAAAGAACAATCTATAAAAATAACCGGCTCAACAGGCTTAACCGACGAAGAGATCAAGAGAATGACCCAAGAGGCAGAAGAACATGCCAAGGAAGATGAAGCCAAAAAAGAGGAAATCGAAACCAAAAACAAAGCAGACTCACTAGTCTATCAAGCAGAAAAGTCTCTAAAAGACGCTGGTGACAAAGTACCCGCAGAAGTTAAAAGTGAAGTCGAAGAAAAAGTAAAAGCCCTAAAAGATGTTCAATCTTCAGGTTCTACCGAAGAAATTAAAACGAAAACAGAAGAACTTTCTGCAGTTCTTTCCAAAATAGGCGAGTCAATGTATAAACAAGAGGGCCAAAAAAGCCCCAAAGGGCCAGACGACCAAACACAAGAAGAGCCTCAAGGTGATCAAAAGGCAGACACAGGTGACGTCCAAGAAGGCGAAGTCGTAAAGGAATAAAAGTGTTGGATTCTAAATCCGAAGTAACAGCAACTGCCCAACAAGAAGGTAACCCAAATAAAAATTTGGTACTTTCACTTGAAGGCTGGCGCCCAATATTTCATTTTGCTTTTAGGAATTGGCTTAACAAACAAACTGGCATGAGTATCCTTTCAAGAAAACAATTAGTTAGAATTTTGAGTGATCCTAATGAGCCAGAAGAAAGACAGGCATTGGCAAATGACCTTTATTTTGCAAGGGGGGCACAGAACATAACCAAAGATCCGGATGAAAAAATGTTTCCTAGAACTGAAACAATAAGTGCACAATCTTTTGACGATAATACTGTTCTTTTTCTTGCCGAAAATCTAGATCCTGATTATGTCTATCAACCATTCTTTGAAAGACAAGTGCATGATAGAAGACTTGATGATTTTAAAAAACCTGTTCAAGCTGGCCTTCCAGGTTTTGGTAAAGAAACAGCAGAACAAAAACCCAGAGAATTACCAAGACCGCAATTTATCGCAAAACTGGTAAGTAAATTTTAAAATGGCCAATCTTAAAACCGACATTTTTACCCTCTGTGATTACGCAACTGTTTCAAGAGAACAGAAACTTTCTGTAATTGGCATTTTCGACCAGTTTTTCATTGCCGATGTGCCAACCACTTGGCCTAAAATGTTTTTAGTCGCAGTCCTTTCTGGCCAAGCAAATCAAGAATACGATATCACCTTAAAAATAATCCCGCCCGCCAAAACAGGCCAAAACTTTCCAGACAAAGAATTAAAAGTCACACTTGGTAACAATGGCCGGGCAAATTTAATTACAGAACTTGTCAATTTCCCACTACCCTTAGTCGGAACATACAAAATTGAAATTCTAGAAGGTAATCCGCCCGCAGGTGAAAAAGTCGGCCATTTCGAATTTAAGGTTAACAAAACAACTGCAACCTACACCGGAGGACAAGATCTCAAAGGTAACAAAATTGTTAACTAAAAATCCTCTCTTTTATATAATACCCATATGGCTACCAAAAAAGACTACTACGAAGTTCTAGGTGTTCCAAAAACAGCATCTGCCGACGAGTTGAAAAAGGCCTACCGGCAACAAGCGCGAAAATTCCACCCAGACGTAAACAAAGAAACGGGCGCCGAAGACAAATTCAAAGAAATAAACGAAGCCTACCAAGTACTTTCAGACCCACAAAAAAAAGGCGCCTACGACCAATACGGCCATAGCGCATTCGAACCAGGAGCTGGTGGTTTTGGCGGAGCAGGAGCAAGGCCAGGCGGAAATTACCAAACTTACTCATGGTCTTCAGGCGACGCAGGCGGATTCGACTTTGGAGGTTTTCAAGATCCATTTGATATTTTCGAAGCAGTGTTTGGCGGCAATTCGCCCTTTTCCAGGCAGCAAAGAGTACCTAGATATGCTATCGAAATTCCCTTTATAGAAGCTATAAATGGTGTTACCAAAGAGGTCGAAATAGAAGGTAAAAAACAAAAAATAAAAATCCCGGCTGGAGTTGATAGTGGTTCCGAAATCCGTTTTGGCAGCTTCATAATTGTTTGCCAAGTTCAACCAAGCCAAAAATTTAAAAGGCAGGGGTACGATATTGTTTCAGAAAAAGAAATCACTTTTTCCCAAGCAGCACTTGGAACAGAGGAAGACATAGAAACAGTTTATGGAAATGTGAGAATAAAAATTCCAGCCGGCACCCAACCTGGAACGCAAGTACGACTTCGGGGAAAAGGAGTCAAAAGGGTTTCCGGCCATGGTCAAGGCGACCACTACGTAATAATCAGGTTAAAAGTCCCCACCAAACTTTCCAAACAACAAAAAGAACTACTAGAAGACCTGGAAGAAACTTTTTAAGGTGCCAATTCAATACCCCTGTTGATTTTGTTGACTCTGTGTACATATTCTGCTAGAATCCCAAGTAGATTAAGGCGCTCGTGCGCCTTTTTTAATAAACAATGGCAATACAAGCAAGAACCGAATTTGCATCAGCCCTCAACCAAGTTTGCTCCGAACGCGGAGTAGAGCCTGCTGTGGTTATTGATTCTATAAAACAAGCCATTTTAGCAGCCTATCGCAAAGACTACGGGGAACCGGAAGGAATGGAAGTAGAGTTAGACGAAAACACAGGCGAAGTTAAAATTATTCAGGGCAAAAAAGACATAACCCCAGCCGGTTTTGGCAGAATTGCCGCCCAAACCGCAAAACAAGTTATTTTGCAGAGAATCCGTGAAGCAGAAAAAGAAGCCATCATGAGTGAGTATTCTGGCAAAGTAGGAACACTTGTTTCTGGAATCATTCAACGAATTTCCGGACCAATTGTTACAGTTAATCTAGGCAAGGCCGAAGGCATTATGCCTCCCCAAGAGCAAGCATCCAACGAAAGGTATTCTGTCAACCAAAGATTAAAGTTTTATGTTGTAGGCATCAAAGAAGGACCAAGAGGCGAAGAAATTATTGTTTCCCGTTCTGCACCGGGTCTTTTGGAACAACTTTTCAAGCAAGAAGTTCCAGAGCTTGCATCTGGTAGTGTAGAGGTTAAAGCAATTGCCAGGGAAGGCGGTTCCAGAAGTAAAATTGCAGTCGCTTCTGGCCAGCTTGGTGTAGACCCAGTAGGTTCATGTGTCGGCCAAAAAGGTGTACGAGTCCAAGCAGTTATGAACGAACTTGGAGATGAAAAAATCGACATTATTGCCTTTCAGGAAGACCCTGCAGAATTTATAAAAGCTGCTCTTTCTCCGGCCAAAGAAATTTCCGTAAAAATCGAAGAAGAAGAAAAAAGTGCAGAAGCCACAGTTCCAGACGATCAACTTTCATTGGCAATTGGAAAAGAAGGCCAAAATGTACGCTTGGCTGCCAAATTAACAGGCTATCGAATCGATATTCGAGGCAAAAGTGGAACTCCAAGAGAAGTAGAACAAAAAGAGAAAAAGGCTCAAGAAGAAGCCAAGAAAGCTCTTGGTGTCACAGATGAAGAAACAGAGGAGCAAAGCGAACCAGAAGAAAAAGGGACTACAGAAACATCTTCGGCAACAGGCGATCAAAAAGCGACATCACAAGATGACCAGACCACAAAAGAGCCCAAAGAACTAGAAGCGCCAGAAGAAGAAAAGGAGATAGAAGCACCCGAAGAACCAAAAGAATTGGAAGCAGCACCTCCCGTAAATATGGAAACCAACCTAGAACAAGAACAAGACCCCCAAAACGCAGATGCTCTAGAAAAATCCGACGAGCAAGCTCTAGATGCTTCCAAACCAGAAGATGCTAAAGTAATTGAAGAAGCCTCAGGTGATAATGATGATACGCCAAAAGATGGCGACGAGACTGTATAAATGAAAGCCTTTTCGTCACAAGTCATAAACGATGAACAACGCACAAAAAACGCCGAATCGACCTCCTATCGTGACCATTATGGGTCATGTCGACCACGGTAAGACTACTCTTCTTGACGCTATTAGAAAAACAAATGTACAAGCCGCAGAACATGGCGGTATAACCCAACATATTGGTGCCTATCAAATCACTTCCAACTCGCAACTTATAACTTTTATTGACACACCAGGCCACGCCGCTTTTGAAAAAATGCGCTCCCGTGGCGCTGAAGTTTCCGATATTGTAATTTTAGTAGTTGCCGCAAACGATAGTGTCAAACCCCAAACTGTCGAGGCGATTAAACACATCAAAAAGGCCCAAAAACCAATTATTGTGGCAATTACCAAAGTCGACCTCCCCAATTTGAACATAGAAAAAGTCAAAGGAGAATTACAAAGGGAAGGTGTCACAGTCGAAAGCTATGGCGGAGATGTACCTGTAGTTGAAGTTGCCGCAACAAAAGGCCAAGGCATAAAAGAACTTTTGGAAGTTGTAAACTTGGTTTGGGATTTAAACCCGCAACCATCTTTCCCAACAAATCCTCTTCAGGCAGTTGTTGTTGAATCATTCTTGGACAAAAATCGCGGCCCAATCGCAACCGTTATTGTTAAAGAAGGAACGCTTTCAGTTGGCCAAAAGATAATTGTCGATTCTGAGACAATAACAGTAAGGGCACTAATAGACGACAATGGTAATCAAGTAAAAAATGCACTTCCTGCAAAACCGGTAGAAATTCTTGGCTTCAAAAAAATCTTAGAAGTGGGTATTATTGTTGCTGACCAAAATAAAACTGCCTCAATTGTCCAAAAAGCCCCTGCGAGCTTTGCCGAGATAATTGCAAAAAGTGAAACCTTAAAAAATAAGTTTAAAGTTGTTATAAAAGCCGATGTTGCCGGAAGTCTTGAGGCCATTCTGGAAAATTTACCGCCAAACGTTTTAGTTATTTCCTCGTCCTGCGGAGAAATCACAGATACTGACATTGCTTTTGCCAAGACTGCAAACGCTCCAATTATTGCCTTTGGCATAAAAGTTCCAAATTCCACAAAAGCTCAAGCAGAAAGAGACGGCATCTTCATAAAAAGTTACGATGTAATTTACAAACTTTTGGAAGACATAAATGATGTTGTCGCTGGCTTTGAGCAAGCCAAAATGCAGGCAAAAATTGTAGGCAAGGCAAAAATTATTGCAAGTTTTGCAATCGAAGGTAAAAAAATCGCAGGAGTCAAAGTCATTAGCGGCAAAATAACAGTCGGCGACCAAATTATAATAGTAAGAGGCGATAGCGAAATAGGGGATGCAAAAATTACCTCTATAAAGAAGTTTAAAAAAGAAGTTTCTTCTGTGCCCACAGGTCAAGAGTGCGGAATTGCACAAGAACCTCAGTTAGAATTTCAAGAAGGAGACATAATCGAATCTTACGGCCACTAGGCCCGCAGCTTCGCAACGCCCGTTATTTTTTCACCTATAGTATTTGCAATCTTGCCACACTCAGTAGTATAATCTCCCGGCCTGCCTCAACAAATCATGGATCCAAAGCTAAAAGACACAGTTCTTGACCAAATAGCCAAAGCAGAAAATATTGCAATTGTTATTTCGAATTCCTTAGGCTTCGACGGCCTTGCTGCGGGTCTTTCACTCTACCTCTCGCTAATAAAGCTCGACAAAAACGTTTCCGTAGTCGCAAATGCGCCAACGGTTGGGGATGCGCAAAGCCTTTATGGTGTAGACAGAATAGGCAACGAAGGAGTAAACAAAAATCCAGTCATTGTTGTTGAAAACGCCATCGAAACAGTCGACAAAGTTACCCATTTTTTGGACAAAGACAAGCTAAGGCTCATTATTCATCCCTTGCCTGGAACTCCCCCAATTTCCGAAAACCAAATAAAAATTGAATACTCATCAACACCTGCAAGCTTAATTTTTGCAATTGGTATAGATAATTTACCCGATCTGCGCAGTCAACTTACAAATGGACAAGAAATTACCCCAGAGGCGCTTATTGTTAACCTAAGCAATAGTCAGCCAAGCCAAAAATTTGCACAAATCGATATTGTTAACACTCAAGCAGCATCAGTCTCCGAAGTAACAGCCAAAATGATCCAAGATTTTGCCCTGCCGCTAGACGAAGATATCGCCTTTAATCTCTATTCTGGGGTAAGAGCAACAACAAACAATTTTTCACCAAGCATAGTGAGCCAAATCACCCTAGAAATCGCCTCCTGGCTTTTAAAATTCGGAGCCGGAAAAGCAAGTCTTGCCAGGCAAACAGTAAAGTCACCCCAAATGTATCCGCAGCAACCAAATATGCCTCGTCCAATTGCAAAACAACCCTTTCCGTTTCCATTCCCGCAAATGAATCCAACTCCAAGGCAGACACAGCAGCCGCCAACAGTCGATGAAGACCTAGACGACGACTTCTTTGAAAAAATGACAAGACTGGAAGATGTTGAAGCGGCAGCCCAAGGCCAAGAAGCACCAAAGTCCAGTGAATGGCTCAAACCACCAAAGATATACAAAGGTTCAAAATCACCAGGAGGAGAAGGCGGCAAAGGCTAATCGCAGGATACTCTTGATACTCTTGGTACCCTTATTGTATACTTACAATTCATTATATGGCTCAAGCAACAGCAAAAAAATCAGTAATAGACAAGTTTGCAACTCACGCAGGTGACACTGGCTCACCAGAGGTTCAAGTTGCGCTGCTTTCCCAAAGGATTCAAACGGTCTCCGACCATTTAAAAGGTCACGGGCACGATGACCATTCAAGACGTGGTCTTCTTTCCATGATCAACAAGAGAAGAAGACTTCTCCACTACCTTACAAGAAAAGCACCCGACCGCTACAAGGACATAATTGGAAAACTCGGATTGTCGAAATAACATCTTGCTATTTAGAACCTTATATTCGCTCGCGAATACATACTTCCTAAACCATAAATATTTGCTCGCTTATGTAAACTCCTAGTTCTTGCAAAATGGAAGTTTATAGGGTATAATACAGTTTAGAGTTAAGAGATTTGGGTAGTTGGAAGTTGATTAGTATGAAGCATAGAGATACATGCTTCATAGTATCCGATTTCTAACCGCTCTTCCTCTTTTCTCAAAATATTTCACTTGTTACTCTAAATCCCGAAAATATTTCGGGACAACAATGTTGGAATCTTAAAAAATCATGACTCAAAAATTAGTCAAAAAAGAACTAGAACTTGCAGGCAAAAAGCTTGTTTTGGAAACAGGCGAGTTAGCAGGCCATGCAAACGCGGCAGTTTTGGCAACCTATGGTGAAACCGTAGTTTTGGCAACAGCAGTTTCTCAAGAAGCCCCAGAAAACATGGGGTTTTTCCCGTTGGCTGTAGATTTTGAAGAAAGACTTTACGCCGGCGGCAAAATATCTACATCCAGATTCATAAAAAGAGAAGGCAGACCTTCTGAAAGGTCTGTACTTACCGGAAGACTTGTTGACAGATCTATTCGTCCGCTGTTCCCAAAAGATTACATGGCTCAAGTCCAGGTAATTGTTACTGTTCTTTCGGTCGACGGTGAAAACGAACCAGACGTTGTTTCCTTAATTGCAGCATCAGCTGCACTTACAATTTCTGACATTCCATGGAATGGTCCTCTTGCCGGAATTAAAGTAGCCAAGAAAAATGGCGATTACTTTGCCAACCCTACAGAAGAAGAAAAGAAATTTTCCGACCTTGAGCTTTTAGTTGCATCAACCAAAGACGAAATCGTCATGATCGAAGCAGCAGCCCAAGAAGTTGACGAAAAATATATGGCTGGTGCCTTAGAATTTGCAGTTAAACAAGGCAACGAAGTAATCAAATTAATCGAGGATTTACAAAAAGAAGCGGGCAAAGAAAAACAGAAATACACCCCCAACAAATTACAAGGCGACAAAGAAAAAGCAGTTTTAGATTTTATCGAATCCGACATCATCAAAGACTTAGAAAAACCTGGCAAAGCTCAGGACGAATCTTGGTTTGGAGAATCTGTCGATCGGCTAAAAGAAGTTTTTGGACAAGGAGACGAAGCAATCGACGGTAAAATACTTGGAGATTTGCTAGACGATGCCGTTGCCGATTTTATGCGCAAACATGTGCTTACCAAAAAAATCAGAATAGACGGCAGAAACCCTGAAGAAATTAGGCCAATTTTTATAAAAGCCCCAATCCTTCCAAGAACACACGGTTCCGCTATTTTCCAAAGAGGCGAAACTCAGGTTTTATCCATAGTCACCCTAGGTTCTCCTTCACTCGAGCAGCTAATTGAAGGTATGAGCGGTGAAGAAAAAAGAAGATACATGCATCACTACAACTTCCCGCCCTTTTGTTCCGGTGAAGTTAAAAGGATGGGTTCACCAGGAAGAAGAGAAATCGGGCATGGCGCACTAGCTGAAAAAGCTCTAATTCCGGTAATTCCCGCTCAAGAGCAATTCCCTTACACCATACGAGTTGTCTCAGAGGTACTTTCCTCTGCAGGTTCAACATCGCAAGCTTCAGTCTGCGGTTCAACGCTTGCCCTTATGGATGCCGGTGTCCCAATTAAGGCACCCGTTGCCGGAATATCCATTGGGTTAATCACCGACATGAAAGACAAATCAAAATACGTTCTTTTAACCGACATTGCCTATCAAGAAGATTCTCAAGGGGACATGGATTTTAAAGTTGCAGGGACAAGTGCTGGTATTACTGCAATTCAAATGGACATTAAGCTTTCGGGAATTTCCACACAAGTAGCCAAGGAAGCTTTAGAAAAAGCCAGAGTAGCAAGGCTTTCAATTCTAGATCTGATGAAAAAAGCCCTGCCAACGTCCAGAGAAAAAATCTCACCACATGCGCCAACCGTTATTTTGGTCAGAATCGACCCTTCCAAAATTGGCGAAGTTATTGGTTCAGGTGGCAGAGTAATCAACAAGATAATCGAAACCACAGGTGCCGCCGTTGATATCGAAGACGATGGATCTGTTATGATTTCTGCCAAATCGCCAGAAGCAGCCCAAAAAGCAGCAGAATGGGTCGAAGGTATTGTCAAAGAACCGCAGCCAGGAGAAGTTTACGAAGGTCCGGTTAAAAGAATTATGCCATTTGGCGCTTTTGTTGAAATACTTCCAGGCAAAGAAGGCCTGGTACATATTTCTAAAATGGCACCATATCACGTCGAAAGAGTCGAAGATGTGGTTAAATTAGACCAGATAGTTAAAGTAAACGTTTCCGAAATAGACGACATGGGAAGACTAAATCTTTCTATGCTTTTTGGGGAAGATGCAAAGAAAAAACAAGAAGAAACACGAGGGGAAAGAGGAGGAGATTTCCAAAGAAGACCAGCCGGTAGATTCGACCGCAGGCCTAGTTCCCGTCCCCCAAGAAAACGCTTTTAAAAAACTCGCAAAACCCAAATTAATTTTGGTAGGTATTTTAATACTTGCCGCCCTCGCCGTTTTTTTCGTCTTTCCCAAACCAACTATAAAACAAAGCCAAGCGGAAATTGTTACCGCCGAAAATAGTTTCAAGATAAATTTCAATCTCGAAAGCCCAGACAAAGAAAACATTTCTCAGCTTTTTGAAAAACTCCAAATTTCTCAAAATGTTTTAAAAGGGGTCACATTTGAATTAGACAGCACATCTTCAGCAAAGCTTGCATTTGCAAACCCGATTTCGGCAAATATTCAATCACAACAAGGAAAAATTTCCTTTTCTGGCACCGCCCAAACACCACCAATGCAGTCGCAATTTACGCCGCCTTCAAATTACAAAATGCCCCAAAGTGCCCTTTTTGTCCTTTTTGCTCCCAACTTTTTGCCCCAGGTGCAAAAACTAGTTGGTACACCCACTCAACTCGCAAATTGGATAGACCAGAATCTAGATTCCCAAAACGGTCAACTCTTACAACTTTTTCCAGAAGGCGACTTTGTTTTGGCATTTAATTCAAAAAAAGAGCCAGATTTTACCAGTCTTGCCCAGCTAGAGTTCCAAGACCAAATAGAATCCCCCTACATTCAACAGATAGAAAGCGATGTTAATATCCATATTGTAAAAATCACCAAGCAAGAAGGGGAGACAACAGTCACGTTTTTTAAAATTGGAGACGAAATATATATAGCCTCTTCAACAGATGCTGCAAAGCAAATAATAGCTGTGCAAAAGGAAAATGCGCCCTCAGTTGATTTTCCCAAAACAGACGATAAAGTATCAGCAGTAGTATTTTTGAAAAACCCCGAAAACAAAGACATCAACCTTACGATCTTTGGCTCAGGTGCAAAAAAATTGGAAAAATATTTAAAGAATTTAAAAGAAGGCCAAGTGATTTTGAAAGGTACTAAAATTTCCGGCTACGTCACCTACTAACTACCGACTAATCATCTACCCTCTACCCACTACCTACTACGCACTAATATAATGGATCTATGGACAACTCCGCCCAATTTGAAGATATTGTACTTCTGGAAAATAAGCTAACAGCAGCCAGTGCCCAAATTCCCAAAGATTTATTGGAAAAAGCCAAAGCAATGTGTCAGCGTTTAGTAAGGATGGCTCAAGCCCAAGGTTATTCGCAAGAATACGATTCCGTATCTCGCTATTTAGACTGGATTGTCTCTCTGCCTTGGACAAAAAAAAGCCAGGACAATCTTTCCTTAGAAAATGCTAAAAAAATTCTAGACCAAAACCATTATGGCTTGGAAAACATCAAAGAGAGAATTTTGGAATATATTTCGGTTGCCAACTTAACAGCATCAACCAAAAAAACAAAAGCGCCCGCACTCTTGCTTCTAGGTCTTGTGGGAACAGGAAAAACTACAATGGCTTATTCTATTGCCCAAGCGCTAGGCAGAAGCTTCGGCAGAATACCGCTTGGAGGTATGGGAGACGCACTTCAGCTTAGAGGCAAAGCAAGATCCTCGACCGATGCCGAACCAGGCCAAATAATTAAAACCTTAAGAAGAGTGGAAAGTAAAAACCCTGTCATTCTGTTGGACGAGTTGGACAGGGTTACCAACGAAGCAAAAGCAGACATCATGGGAGTACTTGTTGAACTTTTAGACCCAGAGCAAAACAGCAGTTTTTTGGACCATTTCTTAGATTACCCATTCGACCTCTCCGAAGTTTTGTTTATTGCAACTGCCAACAATACAGGCGGCATTGCAACCGCCGTCTTAGACCGTTTGGAAGTAATGGAAATGCCAAGTTACACAGATGAGCAAAAGATAGTAATCGGCAAAAACTATCTTCTTCCAAGAGCGATTGGGGCATGTGGACTAAAAAGTACAGAACTGGTTTTTGATGAAACCGTATGGCAGCAGATTGTAAGGCCTTTGGGTTTTGATGCGGGTATGAGAACTTTGGACCGAACTATAAATGGCATTTGCAGAAAAGTTGCAAAGCTTAAATTAGAAGGCAAGGCAACAAGTGTTAAATTAACAGCAGAAAATGTAAAAGAATACCTGCCCACTTGGTAATAAGCTTATCTTTAACCTTAGCAACATAATCCATACAATGGACTAGTTGCGCAGGTTAAAGACTTTGTCTTTAACCTATAATAGTTGTAATTTTACTCAAAATAGTGTAAACTAGAAAGACGCTGCCATAATGAGAAGATATAAAAGATCCAGAGTTTCACCCCTCGCCCTAGAAAAAAAAACTATAACTAACATCATCGGTTTTTCGGCGATTGGGTTTGCGATCCTACTTCTAATTTCTCTTTTTACAAAAGCCGGCGCACTTCTTTCTCTTAAAAGCTATTTTTACAATCTGTTTGGCGTTGGAATAATTATTATTCCGCTTATCATCGCAACTGCAAGCTTGCCCCTTGTTTCTGTTAAAAACAAATTTACTCAGAACAATGTGACAATAGGCGCAGTAGGGTTTTTACTTTCACTAATTGGTCTTATTGGGCTCGGTTCAGAAACTTTTGCTGGTCTTATTGGTGTTTCTCTTTGGTCCGCAACCAAATCCGCATTAACCACACCAGGCGCATTTTTCTTCCTTTTGGTCTGTCTTCTAATCTCAACAGTAATCACCTTCAACACAAGCGTCGACCAAGTGGTTGCCGTATTTGGAGCAATTTTTACAAAAATATCAAGTGTTTTAAAAGTAATAAAATCAAAAATATTTTCCGCCAAAAAACACCAACTGACAACTTCGGGAGTAAACGACAGCGGCTACAGGTCCAGAATGCAAAAAGTAAAATCAGCAGCCACAGACGATGACGGCCTTGGACAAAGCATCGTCATAAACACTCCCGGCCAAACTCAAATTTGGCAGTACCCACCACTTTCTCTTCTAAACGACACGATAGGTTCGGTTGCTAATCGTGGCAATGTTAAGCAAAATGCCCAAACTATAGAAAAAACTCTAGAAGCATTTGGTATTCATGCCGAAGTTGCAGAAGTCAACCCAGGGCCCACCGTTACACAGTATGCACTTAAAATTCCAGTTGGAACCAAACTTTCTAAAATTCTTACCCTCCAAAACGATCTAGCACTAAATTTAGCAACATCAACAGGTAATGTCAGGATCGAAGCACCAATTCCTGGCAAGTCACTTGTTGGTATAGAAATACCTAACATATCTCCTGAAATTGTTTCTTTAAGAAACGCCCTGTCTTCAGACCAAATGAGAACCAGCAAAAGTAAAACCGTAGTCGGTCTGGGTCTCGATGTTTCTGGAAACACCATAATTGCCGACATAGCCAAGATGCCCCACTTGTTAATCGCCGGTACTACAGGTTCTGGAAAATCCGTACTCATGAACGCACTCATTGCGACATTTCTTTTTAGGGCAAGTCCGCAGGAAGTGAAGCTTATTTTGGTAGATCCCAAAAGAGTGGAACTTTCAGAATATAACGATATTCCCCACCTATTAACACCAGTAATTGTCGAACCAGACAAAATACTTTCCGCCCTTAAATGGGCAATGCAGGAAATGGACAGACGCTACAGATCTTTCAAAGAAGCAGGAGTAAGAAATATTGCTGGATACAATGAACTTTCAGGTTTTCAGGCACTTCCGTATATAATCATCATCATAGACGAACTGCATTCGCTAATGGAATTTGCGCCGGTTGAAGTAGAAGATGCTGTCGTGCGTCTTGCATCTCTTGCACGGGCGACAGGAATTCATTTAGTAGTTGCAACCCAAAGGCCATCTGTCGATGTGATAACTGGTTTAATTAAGGCCAATATTCCAGCAAGGATCGCTTTCAATGTTTCATCTATGATCGACTCAAGAGTCATAATCGACCAGCCTGGTGCCGAAAAGTTGCTCGGAAAAGGTGACATGCTTTATGTGCCACCAGATGCTTCAAAACCTATGAGGATTCAAGGCGTTTACGTTTCAGACAACGAAATTAGAAATCTTATAGATTTCCTCAAAAAATCTGGCTTTTCTCCGGAATATACAGAAGAAGTTACTCAAATGCCTCTTGGAAAAGTTGGAGGAGCCAAAGGGGGCTCAGATGGTGAAAAAGATGAACTTTTCGAAGAAGCACTCAGAACAGTTTGCCAATACGATCGGGCATCAGCTTCACTTCTTCAAAGAAGACTGAGAATAGGTTATGCTAGGGCAGCAAGAGTAATTGACGAATTAGAAACAGCTGGTATCATAGGTCCTGGAGAAGGATCTAAACCAAGAGATGTTTTGGTAAAAAACGCTGAAGAATATTTACAATCAAATACCCAAAACACTTCACAAGAATAAATCACAAAAGTTATGAAAAAATTAGGCGAAATTCTCAAAGATACGAGAATCTCGAAAAAAATTACACAAGAGGATGTCACAAAAGAACTGCGCATCAAAGCTGATGTCATTCAAGCCTTAGAAGAAGGGGATTGGGGATCTCTGCCAGAAGCAGCATACGTCAAGGGTTTCATCAAAAATTATTCAGATTTTCTAGGGCTTGATTCCAACAGGCTTCTTGCACTCCACCGAGCAGAATACGACGAAAGAAAATACATCCAGCCTCGAAGCAAGCAAAAAAAACGCCTCATGTTTACTCCCAACTTAATTGCACCGCTTACCTTTTCTCTGGCAATTTTATTGTTTGTTGGCTATTTAGCCATTCAATATACCTCAGTGCTCTCGGCACCAAAGCTAGAAGTCTACTCTCCACAGGATGATATAACAACAACAGCTGCAGTCATCGAAGTTTCAGGTAAATCCGAAAAAGAAACAACTATTTCCATAGACGGTGAGTTAGTTCCTTTGGACGAATCTGGGGATTTCAACTACCAACTGAAACTTGCAGATGGTCAAAACATAATCGAAATTGTGGCCTCAAAAAGATTGTCTCCCAAAACCAAAATTAAAAGGCTCGTGCGACTTACAAGATAATCCCAATTGACAAACTCCTCCCAATCGGGTAACTTGGTGAAAGTCAAAAGTCGCAAAAAACTTTACACTTTTTTACTCTGACTTTGACAAAAGCTGTCCATGGATACTACGCAAGTTATTCTAATTGCCATCGTAATTGTTCTTGCAATACTTCTTGTTGCAATTGGTGTCCAAGCGTTTTTTGTACTTCGAGATCTTAGGAAAAGCCTAGTTCGAGCAAATATGGTTTTCGATGAAGTTGAAGATATCGTTGAGCGCATTAAATCTCCAATTGAGACACTAGGATCTGTTGCAACCGGTCTCACAACAGGGGTAGGGATTGCCCATTTTTTAAAAAAAATTCACGAAAAAAGCAAGGAGAAGGATGAAAAATAATCACCACAGCGAAAATTGCCAAAAACACACAAATTCACAATCTGGCATATCAAACTTAATCGTCGGAATGGCCATTGGTGCTGCGGTTGTTTACCTTACCAACTCAAAGGACGGCAAAAAGCTTCTTGAAACCATAAAAGAAGAAGGCGCAAAGCTTCTGGATGAACTTTCCGAAAAGACTGAAGAAGTTAAAGAAGAAATTAAAGTCAAACTTGAAGATCCCCTAATTAAAGAAGAAGTCTCTCAAATAGGAAATATGATAGAAAATGTGCCCCCGCAGATCGAAAAACTTCAAAAAAAAGGCCGTCATTTCTTCTTTCACAAACAACACTCTCCAGAATCGTAATCTACTGGCCCAAAAAATAACTATTGGAAACTTCAACAAAATTGTTTTTCATTGTTTGTAAAACGCTTTTTGGTGCACAAAAGGCAAAAACAGCAGCCGTATCCTCTGCGGAGGCAACAATAGAATCAGAAGAATAAGGGTACATAATAGATTTTGGGTTTTGGTCCAAATGCAAAAGCCCAAGCGCATGTCCCAATTCATGAGCAAGCGTATGTTCTAGTTCATTTTGGCTTGGGACAAAATATATATAAATAGTTTGAGTACTTGGATCAAAGAGCCCTTCTTCTGGCCTTCTGGCCAAATCAGCGTTAAACTGTGAAATCTGCGAGTTTAATTTTTCGACATTTAAATTAAACTCAAAAGCCGACAAATTTAATTCTCTGCCGGCTTGGTTTAACAGCTGCGCCTCGTCCCTTAATGATTTTTGTCTGTCTTGGAGTTTTTGAAATTCGTCTGGCGGCGCCCCACCCTGGGTATTCCATTTTGCAATTTCTAAGTTCAACTCATCTACTTTTTTGTTAAATTCAAAAACCTGATTTTCATAAGCTGCCTTTTTTGCTTCCAAATCACCGCTTTTTGTGTTTAGTTGTCCTTCAAGTTGGTTAATCTGGCTATTTAGCGCTTGTTTTCGGTCGTAGACAAAATCAACTTTTAATTTTGCATCGGGACTATATTCAAAAAGATTTTTCCCAGTAGGTTTTTCCCAAATAGTTTCAGCAGCAGATAAATCTTTCCTAACTTGTTCTGCCGACAATTCAAAACGTTTATCAATATCGCCAATAGAATAAAAAAGCGGCTTATCACAAACCGACTTCTTCCAAAAATTACCATCCGTCAAAAAACCCTCGGAACTTGCACTGGTAAAAAAAAACAAGATAGATCCCAAAATTAGAGCCAAATAAATAATTTTTCTCATCAACAAAAATTATACAATTTTTCCTTATCTTTCCCGAAAAAACAGGAATCTAGAACTAAGCTCAAATCTGGATTCTTAACAAGTTGAGAATGACAGAAAAAGGAACGATCGATATAATATCAACTATGACATCGAAAGAACTTCGACAAAAGTATTTAAAGTTTTTTCAAGGCCAAGGACACAAAATAATTCCTTCAGCTTCGCTTGTGCCAAAAGAAGATATAGAGCTTTCGGGAACTCAGAGGGTTTTGTTTACAACCGCGGGTATGCATCCACTCGTTCCATACCTTTTAGGCAAAATCCATCCGGAAGGAAAAAGATTGGTAAATGTCCAAAAATGCTTGCGTACAGACGATATCGACGAAGTAGGCGATAGTGTCCACAACACATTTTTTGAAATGCTTGGTAATTGGTCACTTGGCGACTACTGGAAAGAAGAAGCTATTTCATGGTCTTACGATTTCATCATCAACGTTTTAAAACTCGATGCAAAAAGGCTCTATGTTTCTGTCTTTGCTGGTGATGCCGATGCGCCTTTTGATGAAGAATCTGCAGGTATCTGGAAAAAATTAGGAATGCCCGAAGACCATATCTTCAAGTATGGCAAAGGTGACAACTGGTGGGGACCCGTTGGACCAACCGGTCCATGCGGTCCGGATACAGAAATGTTTTACGATCTGGACCCAAAGGGGGAAGGACCAACAGATCCTTCAAAAAACCCAAGGTTTGTAGAATTTTGGAACGATGTTTTTATGCAATACGACAAGCAAAAAGACGGATCATTTAAAGAACTCAAACAAAGAAATGTCGATACAGGAATGGGGCTTGAAAGAATGTTGTGCATTCTAAACAATGCGAATTCTTCGTACGAAACAGACGTTTTCCTGCCACTTATGAAAAAAATCGAAGATATTTCATCTGCATACAACGAAAAATCCGCACGTATTGTCGCAGACCATATCCGGGCATCAGTTTTTTTAATTTCAGACGGAGTCACCCCTTCCAATGTCGAGCGTGGTTATATTCTCAGGCGTCTAATTCGCCGCCTAATTCGCCATGCTGCGCTGTTAAAAATCGAACAAGACTTTCTAGAAGATCTCACAAAGATTGTTATCAGTACATATGGAGATTTCTATCCGGGTTTGGTTGAGTTCCAAAAATCAATTTCAAAAGAGTTGAAAAAGGAAGAAGAAAAGTTCAAAAAAGCATTAGTATCAGGAATCCGTCAATTCGAAAAAATCGAAGGTGATATTTCAGGTAAGGCTGCTTTTGACCTTTATCAAAATTATGGTTTCCCAATCGAACTGACAATTGAGCTTGCAAAAGAAACCGGGAAAGAAGTCGACGTTATCAAGTTTGAACATGAATTAAAAGCACACCAAGAACTTTCCCGAAAAGCTGGTGAAAAAACCAAAGGGGGACTAGCAGTCCAAAGTGACAAAGCCGCAAAACTGCACACAGCAACCCACCTTTTGCACCAAGCACTAAGGGACGTTTTAGGCAACCATGCTCACCAAACAGGTTCGCACATTACAGACGAAAGATTAAGATTCGATTTCACCCACAGCGAAA
Source organism: uncultured Gammaproteobacteria bacterium (assembly GCA_964348615.1). Lineage (GTDB taxonomy): Bacteria > Patescibacteriota > Microgenomatia > Curtissbacterales > GWA2-41-24 > DATIHT01. The sequence continues at coordinate 44,602 of CAYGDE010000001.1, forward strand.
AAATGACAGAAGAACAAGTAAGAAAAGTTGAGGAAATTGTTAATCAAAAAATCCAAGACAGCCTGCCAGTTGCAAAAGAAGTGATGCCAAAAGCGGCAGCAGACGAACTAGGAGCAATTGGTCTATTTGACGAAAAATATGGCGATATGGTTAATATTTATTACATAGGAACATCCCAAAAAGCCCAAGATGCATATTCCAAGGAGTTTTGCGGCGGTCCTCATGCCAAAAATACCAAAGATTTACAATCTTTCAAGATAAAAAAAGAAGAATCAGCTGGTTCCGGTATTCGCAGAATTTATGCTCAAATTGGCGACTAGATTGCCTTTATCTTGTAATTCTATTAGAATTAAATTTAAATCTAGCTTAGCTAGTTTAAAGTAAAAAAATATGGCTGCCCAAGATCCAAACAACCCACCAGATCCAAATTCCGCAAGCCCAATTGAGCCAGGGCAATTTGTCACAACTGGCGACGGGGGGGTTTTCAAAGAGCCGCCGCCACCGCAAGTGCCAAATTCTCCAGCACCTCAAACTAATCAGCCAGCACCAAGCCCTCTTCCGCCACCTATGTCCGCACCTTCTGCTCCACAACCCGGCTTACAATTTGCACAAAGCATTCCTCCTGGCACAACTCCCCAACCCGAAACCCAACCAACCCCTACTCCTTACGTTCCTCCTCAAGCAGCCAATCAAGAACCTTCAGCTCCGTCATCAACAATCTCGAAGTTAAAAAAATTATTAATAATCCTAGGCTTCCTACTGCTTATTGTCTTAATTGGTGCTCTTGCCTGGTTTTTTGTTCTTGGCAAGGGTAAATTACCCATAGGTGATAATAAAACCACGCAAGAACCTTCAATTGCCCCGGCGACTCAAACATTTACGCCACCTCCGGTAAGAACAACTGGCGGTTTCTCAGAGCTTCCTCCTGCAACAGGAGAAGCAGAAGCCACACCTTCTGGTCAGTAGATTACCTTTGATAATATGTGCTATGTATATAGTAAAAATTTCCATATAAAACCCTATGAACATGCTCTCTGGCCTATTTAAAAAAGAAAAAGAGCAAAACCAAAATTACCTTGCAATAGTTATTGCCCCAGACAGGGTTCTGGCAACCATTTGGACATTTGAAGAAGACCGTATTAAAACATTAGGGTTTGGCCATAAAAACTTCAAGGATGAAGATGTTCTGATCCACCAAGCAGCAATAGCAATAGACAGTGCCGGTGAACAGGCAAAAGTAGACATTACCAAAACCGTCTATGGACTTTCGGAATATTATTTGGAAGATGGGTCCCTTTCGAGGCAAAGTTCAAAAATCTTAAAAAAACTATCATCCGATCTGGACCTCGACCCTCAAGCTTTTGTACCATTGGCGGCAAGCATAAACCATCTTTTAAAAGTTGAAGAATCCCAAACACCTCACACCGTCCTAATGGGTATTTTTGAAAACTTTTGCGAAGTCCATTTGTTAGAATCGGGCAAAGTTTCAAAAACCCACGTCTCAAAAGGTCCAACAAATATTGAAAAGCTTAAAAACCTAGCCAATACCTTAAAAGAAGAAGGCAGGACTTTACCCGCAAGGATTGTAGTTTACGGTATAAGCGAATCTTCCCAGCTTGCCGAAAAAATTGCCAATGATCCTTGGGAACAGCTATTCATGCATGAACCAAAAGTAGATTTTCTAGACGATGCAGAACTGTCTCGGTCAATCGCCTACGCTCAAGCAGCAGACGTTTTGGGTTACGACCCACAAATCCGCAAAGGTCCAAAAGAAGACGGAAACATTAATCCTTCAGGGTTAGCCGCCGGAAACGAACTTCCCTTACAAGGCGAACAGGAAAAAGAAGCAGCCGCGCAAAAAGAGGAGGAAACAAAATCTGAAGACGCTGCCCAAGAATATAAGACCAACGAATTAGGTTTTGTTGAAGGGGAGGATATTCTACTTTTGGAAAATAAACTAGAAGCAAAAGAGGCAGAGCCAACCAAAGCCCAAATTTCACCCAAAGAAGAATATGCAGTAAACGTTGAACAGGCCGCAAATATTGCTCCGGTTTCGCAGCAACCAACACCGCAACCAAAAAACAAAACCCCCTTGCTTCCAAGTCTCCATTTTCCCCAATTACCTAATCCTTTAAGTCTTATAAAAGGCCCAAAGTCTGCTCAAAAATTTATGATTGCAGCGGGTATTTTACTGTTTGTTGCGCTTGGCGGTACTTTTGCTTTTGGCCAAACAATGGCAAATGCTACCATCCAAATTAAGGTAAACGGTAAAGAATTTGACAAAGATTTCCAAATAAGCGCCAAAGTTGGTGAAAGTTACAACAAAGACGATGCTCAAATAGGAGCAGCTCTTATAAGTGCGAAGACTTCTGCAAGTCAAAAAGCAGTAGCAACAGGTTCCAAAAAAATCGGCCAAGGAGCCAAAGGCCCAATCACTATTTCAAACTGGACAACCGCAGAAAAAAGCTTTTCTCCCCAAACAGGTATTATTTCCAAAGATGGTATTAAATTCTCACTCGACTCAGATGTTACAGTTGCCTCAAGAAGTGCAGGGCCAGGACAAGCAAACGTGAACGTAACTGCTGTCGATTTAGGTACTGTTGGCAATCTAGGGGCAGGTAATTACTTTACTTTTCAAGAGTATGACCAACTTTCCTATGACGCCACAAACCCAAGTGCTTTTTCAGGGGGAGACGAGAGGCAAGCAACAGTTGTTACAAAAGACGATATCGATAGGCTAGAAAAATCTGTTTTGGACACAGCAACCGAGAAAGCTAAATCAGACATACAAAATCAGTCTGGAGGGCAAAAAATCGATTCCTCTCAGATCGAGGTGAAGGTATTAAAACGCACTCAAGACAAAAAAGCCGATGAAGAAGCCTCGCTTGTAAATCTAGACCTAGAAGTAGAAGCCACGGCGGTAGTTTATCTCGAAGATGAGCTCAAAGCACTTCTTGTAGACATTTACCAAAGCGAAGCCCCACAAAATCTGGAAATCCTACCGGAAAATATAAAAATTGAAGATTTAAAAATAACAAGAAACGAAGAGAATTTAGAAATAAGCGGCAAACTTAAAGCAAGCCTAGTGCCGAAGTTTAACCAAGAAGATCTTAAAAACATGATTGCCGGCAAAAGCACAAAAGATACCAGGGCTCAAATAATGTCACTTGGAGATATTGCAGATGTTAATGTTACCTTTGTGCCAAATATTCCCATATTTTCTACAATCCCCAGAAACAAAAACAAGATCAGCTTTAAAGTAGAAACGAATTAATGCCACTCGCAGTTTACACAAAAGAAGACACTGCCCAAAAAATTAAACAGAAGAAAAGAAAAACCCGAACTTTCTTTGGCGCAATCTGTGCAGTTGGTATTATCGCAGTTGTATTTGCCGCCGGGCCTTTTATAATTTGGCAAACAAGAACACTCCCCAAACTAACCGCAAAAATTGACCAAGCACCAATTCCACAAAATTCTGTCCTGTCTGAAAAAACGATTCAGTCAAATGTCGAAGTGGTTCAAGATTCCGACGGTTTTTCTTACTTCACAACAAACCTCAAACCCCAAGAGTCCAGACCTAAAGAATTCAAACTCTCAATCCCAAAGCTTGAAATAAAAGACGCAAAAGTTAGAGTCGATAGTCTGACTTTCAACGAAAATCTGGCTCTTTTTCCGGGGACAGCACTGCCGGGGGAAGTTGGTAACGCTTTTATTACTGGCCATTCAGTCCTGCCGCAATTTGCAGACCCCAAAAACTATCGTGCGATTTTTACCGAGCTTTCCGAGTTAGAAATAGGCGATGATGTTTTTGTCCAGCGAGAAAACCAAACATTTCATTATGTGGTGCAGTATTCCAAGGTAGTGGACCCTAAAGATCTTTCTGTTCTTGCCCCTATTTCTCAAAATGGCCAAAATCTCACCCTCATGACTTGCGTTCCTCCAGGCTCTGCCACAAAACGCCTAGTCGTCATCACTAGCCTGATCTAGAATTGTCACCTGTCACAATTGTAATTACCATCTTGATTTGATATTGAGGAATTTTTATAATTTTTGTGTGGAAAGACTAAGGAATTATAAAGACATTCATGAGGCGATGGGCCAAAGAGTTCAAGACCGAAGAGATCTAAAATTTCTTCTTTATGTAGGGCAAGTTCGATTAACCGTTAGTTTACAAAGTCTAAGCAGAAAAACAAATCTAACGCCGCTTGCTTCCTTGAGTACAGGGACAACTGAGCCGCCCTTGTTAGGACGGGTACCTAGATAAAGCAAATTACCTTCATCATTGTAGGTCTTTCATTTGACAATTCCCGATTTACGATGAACAATCAACCATTAACATGCTCTTAGGAGTCGATCTAGGTAAAAAAACCACAGGTCTCGCAATTTCTGAAAGTACGCTTGCAACGCCCTACAAAACCATAACCCACAAAACCGAAAAAGAAGCCTTAACAAAAATTATCGCCCAAATCGATGAGCTTAATATTGACACAGTTATCTTAGGTTTTGTTGAAGGCAAAATAAAACCATTTTTTGTAAATTTTGCCAAGAAGCTGCAAGTCCAAAAACCTAAGATAAAAGTAATTTTGGTTGACGAAACATTAACCTCTGGACAGGCACGTCAAAGTATGGTTAAACTTGGAACCACAAGGCAAAAGCGGGCGCAAAAAGAACACGAAGTAGCCGCGGCCCTAATTTTGCAGATTTATCTGGATGCTAATGAATAAGCTAAATGACTTTATTTAAATTGTTACAAAAAGTAATCACATGATAAGAAGTATCATCGCTCCAGTTCAGGCTTGGGTTCTTCTACAAGGAAAATGTGTGGGTTGTGGAAAATCTCTTACTCTTGGGCATAAATTCAAAAGGCAAGACAATACGCTGAAAGTTATTTGCCAGTGTGGCCGTATTTTTATTTTCGACAAACGAAAAGGCAGGTATAGGAGAGCAAACCCGGATGAAGCCTGAATTAACTTTTGCTACTTTTGCTGTATTCGAAACTTGTGATACCTTAATATAGATGAAACTCAGAAAGCTTCCTCTTTTCGCCATTCTTTTTGTCATCTTAATAGTTACGCCTATTGCCCTAAACCAGTTTTACAATTATCAACTCCAAGCCCCTAGCCAGGAAACTTCGCCAAAAAGATTTGTTATAAAACCTGGTCAACCCATCGTTCAGATCGCTCAAAACCTAGAAGAAGCTGGCCTTGTCAAAAACGCCTTTGCGTTTCGGCTTTTAGTTGGCCAAATGGGAATAGGCAAAAATATCCAGGCAGGGGATTTCAGTCTTTCTCCCAATCTTCCTGCTCGCGAGCTGGCAAGTCAGCTCACTCATGGGGCCATTGATATTTGGATAACTTTTCCAGAAGGATTAAGAAAAGAAGAAATGGCCGAAATCATAGAGGCCAGTCTAAAAACCAGCCAAAACGAAAAATATGCATTCGACAAAAGAGAATTTATAAAAATTGCCAAAGAAGGTTTTATGTTTCCGGATACCTATCTAATCGCCAAAGATGCAACAGCTCAAGATGTTGTAGATCAGCTCCAAGCCACTTTTAACCAGAAGGTAGACGAAAAACTTTTACAAAAAGGTGCAAACAATAATCTTACCCAGCAGGATGTAGTAACTCTGGCATCAATAATAGAAAGGGAAGCCAAGACAAACGAGGAAAGGCCAATCATTGCCGGCATTTTGTTAAACAGGATCAATGCGGGTATTGCTCTGCAAGTTGATGCCACAGTCCAATATGCAAAAGGTTACGACAGTGCCAAAGACGGCTGGTGGCCACAAGTTACAACAGGCGATTACAAATCGCAAGATTCACTCTACAACACCTACCTGCACACAGGTCTTCCCCCAACGCCGATTTCGAACCCCGGCATCGAATCTATAAGAGCAGCAGCCCAACCTCAAGAAACCGACTACATCTACTACCTGCACGACACAGAAGGCAAAATCCATTACGCAACAACAATTGAACAGCACAACGAAAATATAGAAAAGTACCTATAGACATTGCTCTTGACAACAGTAGTACCAAATGATATAAATTACATCAGTAAACCTGATCAAGGGGAGAATTCACGTACCTCTTGATCGTTTTGTGTTAGTTTGCGGATCATCCTCAACTTGATTCCGGGATGGACTTCCTGGTGATCCCCCAAAAAAATACACAACGTGCATGTTTTTTTTGGGCCAATTTCGAAATTATCTAAATTTTTAAAACCAAGTGGCGAAACGTATTTCCTGGGGACAACCTACATCTGCTAATTTACCGGCTCTTGATCTTATCCAAGTTCAAAGAGAATCTTTTAACAGCTTTTTGGAAAATGGCATCCCCGAAATTATTGCAGAAGTTTCCCCAATTAGTGATTTTACTGGTAAAAATTTCACACTAACATTTGGTAAGTTTTCTTTTGGTAAGTCTAAGCACACACCGGAAGAAGCAATAGAAAAAGGCGTAACCTACGATATTCCCTTAAAAGTTGAAGCTACAGTTTTAAATAAACAAACCGGTACCAAAAATACCCAGGAAGTATTTTTATGCGATCTTCCAGTCATGTTGGAAAAAGGGTCGTTTATCATAAACGGTATAGAACGTGCAGTTGTTAACCAGCTTGTTAGAGCACCCGGTGCTTACTACAGCGCAGAGATCGATCCAACAACTGGTAAAATGCTCTATAGCTGTGAAATCAGACCGCTTCTTGGATCTTGGCTAGAATTTGCAATTACCAAAAACGATCTAATAACAGTCAAAATCGACAGAAGAAGAAAATTCCCCATAACCACATTCCTGCGTGCAATTGGTTTTTCTACAGACGAGCAAATAAGGAAACTTTTTGAATTTGTCAAAGACGAAAACCATCAAAAATTAATCGAAAACACCTTCGCCAAAGACCCAACCGAAAATCAAGATGAAGCGCTTTTAGAAATCTACCGCAGAATGAGACCAGGAGATCACGTGGTTTTAGACAACGCCAAAACATTAATTGAAAACATGTTTTTAAACCCAAGAAGGTATTCACTTGGCAAAGTTGGCAGATATAAAGTGCAAAAGAGGCTAAAAGCCATCAAAGACAAACTTCCGAAAGAAGAAATAAAAGAAGGCGAAGAATTTATTCTTTCAACCAACGACTTCATCGCAACAATCGCATATCTATTTGAACTGCTTTCTGGAAACGGTAGGGTAGACGATATCGATCATTTGGGCAACAGAAGAGTAAGAAGAGTTGGAGAACTAGTTGGCCAAAATGCTTTCAGGGTGGGTGTTTTGAGGCTAGAAAGGGTCATTCGGGAAAGAATGAGTCTTACTCCAACCGATACCACTCCTACCCCGTCAACTCTTATAAATGCCAGGCCAGTAATTTCTGCGGTCAATGAATTCTTTCGCTCTTCGCAGCTTTCAACCATACTAGACCAGACAAATCCACTTTCGGAATTGGACAATTTAAGAAGACTTACAGTTATGGGAATCGGTGGAATAGCCAGAGAACGAGCAGCTTTTTCTATCAGAGACATAAACCACTCTCAATATTCTAGGGTTTGTCCGATCAGATCTCCAGAAGGTCCAAACATTGGTCTTGTTACCTATATGTCGCTTTACACCAAAATCAACGAACATGGGTTTTTAGAAGCGCCATACAGGAAAGTCGAAAAAGACAAAAATGGCAAACCAAAAATATCAGATGAAATTATATATTTAGCAGCAGACGACGAAGAAGAACATTACATAACCCACGCTCAGGTAAAAGTAGATGACAATGGTTATTTTCTAGAAGATCGTCTACCAGTTCGCTACAAAGGTGAATTTACAACAGCTCCTCAAACTGCTGTCGAATATATAGATGTTGTTCCAAGACAAATAGTTGGAACTTCAGCGGCTCTAATTCCATTTTTGGCGCACGACGAAGCAAACCGTGCACTTATGGGTACGCACATGCAATGCCAAGCCGTACCCCTTATTAATCCCAACTCCCCAGCAGTTGGAACAGGTATGGAGGAAGTAGTGGGTATAAACATGGGAAGAGTGGTACTTGCACCGGCAGACGGAGAAGTAATATATGCCGATAGTAGAAAGATTACAATTAAAGTAAGTGGAAACCAAGAACATACATATACGATTCAAAAGTTTTTAAGATCGCCTCAAAGTACCTGCTATTCCCAAAAGGCAGTCGTAAATACTGGTGACAAAATCAAAAAAGGAGATGTCCTAATAGACGGTCCAGCAACTCAAGGCGGCGAGCTCGCCTTAGGACAAAACTTAACCATTGCCTATATGAGCTTTGAAGGATTAGGGTATGAAGATTCAATAGTAATTTCAGACAGACTTTACAAAGAAGATGTTTTAACCTCTGTCCACATAGAAGAATACGAAACATCTGTTGTCGAAACTAAACTTGGGCCAGAAGAAACAACCAGAGATATCCCCAATGTTTCAGAAGAAGATCTTGCAAACCTAGACGAAAGTGGAATTATCGTAGTTGGTGCAGAAGTTGGCCCCAACGACATTATCGTGGGCAAAATCGCACCCAAAGGTGAAACAGAATTAACAGCAGAAGAAAGACTTCTGCGCGCAATTTTTGGTGAAAAAGCAAGGGAAGTAAGGGATACATCACTGCGTATGCCACACGGAGAAAAAGGTACAGTTATCGATGTTAAGATTTTGTCACGCGAAGCAGGTGACGAGCTGGAACACGGTGCACTCACCAAAATTTATGTCAAGGTTGCCCAAATGCGTAAAGTAGTAGTAGGCGACAAGCTTGCGGGTCGTCATGGTAACAAAGGTGTAATTTCCAAGATCATTCCAGCTTTTGACATGCCCTACTTGGAAGATGGAACCCCAATAGACATTATTATTAGTCCTCTTTCTGTTCTTTCCAGAATGAATCTAGGACAGCTTCTTGAAACCCATCTTGGATTTGCCGTCGACAAACTAAACTACAAAGTAGCACTTCCAGTTTTTGAGCATATCTCAGAGGATCGAATTACCAAAGAGTTAGAAAAAGCAAATCTTCCTTTAGATGGTCGAATGAGTCTTTACAACAGTAAAACGGGCGAACCTTTCGACAGACCAATTGTTGTCGGCAAAAACTATATCATGAAGCTTATTCACATGGTCGAAGACAAGACCCATGCAAGAAGCACTGGTCCATACTCATTAATTACTCAGCAGCCATTAGGTGGAAAAGCTCAAATGGGGGGCCAAAGACTTGGAGAAATGGAAGTCTGGGCATTGGAAGCATATGGCGCAGCTTACACATTGCAGGAAATGTTAACTATAAAATCAGACGATGTTGTCGGAAGGGCAAAAGCATTCGAAGCCATCATCAAAGGAACCGAAATCCCACAAGCACTTATTCCAGAATCCTTCAAGGTTTTGGTCAAGGAGCTTAACAGTTTGTGTCTAAACGTACAGACAATCGGCGCCAAAACAGTAGAAGAAGAAGTTAAGCCAAAAACAGACGAAGACGTCAAAAAAGCTGAAGAATTTGCCCAGGCAGTTGGAGTAGAAATTATTGCAACCGAGGCAGAAATTGAGGCAAAAAGTAGCCCGATGGAGGTCACAGAATGAACGAACTAATTGATTTTGAATCATTAAAACTAACATTAGCGTCCTCCGATGAGATGAAAGCATGGTCATACGGAGAGATTACTAAGCCCGAAACCATTAATTATCGAACTTTAAAACCAGAAAAAGATGGTTTATTTGACGAACGAATTTTTGGACCAACAAAAGACTGGGAATGTTACTGTGGAAAATATAAAAGAATAAGATACCGCGGTATTATTTGCGACAAATGTGGCGTAGAAGTAACACAATCCAGAGTCAGAAGAGAGCGTATGGGTCATATTACCTTAGCAGCTCCTGTTATTCACAACTGGTTTTTCAAAGGCAGTCCGTCAAAGTTAGGACTTCTTTTGGAAGTTTCTCCAAGAAGTTTAGATGCCGTTGTTTACTTTGCTTCTTATCTAGTAATAGACGTAGACGAAGATAAACGAAAAGCTATTGTTAAATCGTTAGAAGAAGATTTAGAAGCAAAAAGGAAAGACCAACAAAATATTCTTAAGGGTCAGTTAGAAGAACAAGAGAAAATGGGCAAAAAGGAAATTGCCCCCTTAAAAGGTAAAAAGATGGGCGAACAGTCAGAGCTGAAAATAGAAGAAATGCAGCTTACTATTCGCCAAAGACAGGCAATGCTCAGAGACGAACATGTCAAAGAAGTTTCAAGACTTGAAGAAATCTACAAAAGCATAACCAACATTGTAAATAGCATCAAAAGCCAAGACCTTCTTTCAGAGGACGAATATCAAAAACTTTCAGATTATGGCGCAGAAGATTTTATGAGAATCGGCATGGGCGCAGAAGCCGTTCTTGCTGCTTTGGAAAAAATTGACCTTTCCAACTTATCCGCCAGATTAAGGCAAGAACTTACCAAATCCTCTGGCCAAAAGTATATAAAAGCAGCCAAAAGACTGCGTGTAGTAGAAGGGTTAAGAAAAGCCGGAATTTCTCCAAGTTGGTTTGTTATTAAGATTTTACCTGTTCTCCCTCCGGATCTTCGGCCGATGGTTCAGCTTTCTGGTGGTAGATTTGCAACTTCCGACCTTAACGATCTTTATAGAAGAGTTATAAACAGAAACAATCGGCTTAGAAAGTTAATCGATCTTGGGGCTCCAGAAATTATTTTAAGAAACGAAAAGAGAATGCTTCAAGAAGCAGTAGACGCATTAATTGATTCCCAAAAAGTTAAAACAACAAGAGCTGCAAAAGAACTCAGAAGTCTCTCAGACATGTTGAGGGGGAAACAAGGAAGATTCAGACAAAACTTACTTGGGAAAAGAGTTGATTATTCTGGTAGGTCTGTAATTGTCGTAGGGCCAGAACTTGGTCTTCATCAAGCCGGTATTCCAAAAGAAATGGCACTCGAAATGTTCAAACCGTTTGTCCTTAGGGAAGTTATCGGTAGAGGATTTGCTCCAAACGTCAAAAGCGCGAAGCATTTCGTTGAAAGAAGAAGTCCAGAAGTTTGGGATATTTTGGAAGAAATTACCCAAAATCATCCGATTTTACTAAACCGTGCACCAACTCTTCATAGGCTTGGTATTCAGGCATTTTACCCAATTTTAATAGAAGGAGATGCGCTTAGAATCCATCCCTGTATTTGTGCTGGATTTAATGCGGATTTCGACGGAGACCAAATGGCTGTCCATGTTCCTTTGTCCGAAAAATCTCAAGAAGAAGCAGTAAATCTTATGTTTGCCGCCAAAAACTTATTAAGGCCAGCAGACGGTTCACCAGTCACTTTGCCAAACAAAGAAATGGCTTTGGGAATCTATTACTTAACATCTATAAACACAACCATACCGCCATACGAAACACCATTTTTGGACGATGAAAGCGTTTTAGTTGCTTTTGCAAACCAAAAAATAAAGGCCAGACAACAAATCAAACTCGTCAAAAACGGCCAAATAATAGACACAACTCCAGGAAGGGTTGTTTTTAATCTTAAATTGCCGGAACAACTCAGGTTTATAAATGAAGCAGTTTCGGCAGCAGCAATCAAAGGAATTATCAACAGGTCCATCGACTTTTTGCCTGAAGATGAAGTTATAGAGTTAATTGACAGGCTCAAATCTCTTGGATTTGAAGGGGCTACGGTTTCTGGACTTTCAGTTTCGGTTTTTGACTGTATGATTGTTCCCAACAAAGCAGCAATTATAGAAAATGCAGACAAGCAGGTTGAAGCAATCGAGAAAAACTTCAAGATGGGTTTAATAACAAGAGAAGAAGAAAGAAGACTATCTCAAGAAATTTGGCTATCAACAACAAACGAACTTGCAGACCTAACATGGAAAAGCTTACCAACAACCAATTCAATCAAGATTATTTCAGATTCAGGTGGTTCTCGTGCAACAGCTGAACAAATTAAGCAGCTTGCAGCAATTCGAGGACTTGTAACCGATCCTTCTGGAAATATCGTTCCATTGCCTGTAAAATCAAACTTCCGTGAAGGTCTTTCAGTTTTTGAATACTTCACCTCTGCCCGTGGTGCAAGAAAAGGTCTTGCAGATAGAGCTATTAAAACTGCCGAATCTGGTTATCTAACTCGCCGTTTGGTTGACGTTGCCCACGATGCCATAATCAGAATTGCCGATTGCGGTACCACAGAGGGGATTACAGTGTCCAAACAAGACAAACGTCACACCCCACTTTCCCAAAGAGTACTCGGCAGAATTGCAGCTGCAGATGTATTTGTTCCAAAGACTAAAAAAGTTATTGTAAAAGCAGGTGAAGAAATAACAGATTCAATTGCAAAAGAGATTGAAAATGCTCAGGTAGAGCAAATGCAAATTCGTTCTGTTATTAACTGCCAAGCAAAACATGGTCTTTGTGCAGCATGTTACGGTAGAGATTTGGTCACACGTAAATTAGTAGAGTTAGGTACACCTGTGGGTGTAATTGCGGCGCAAAGTATCGGTGAACCAGGAACACAGCTTACCATGAGAACCTTCCACACCGGCGGTATCGTAGGTTTGGACATTACCCAAGGTCTTCCACGTGTCGAAGAGCTTTTTGAAGCCAGAACTCCAAAATTTGCTGCACAAATCTCAGAAATTGCCGGTAAAGTTGAGATTGAAGAAACCGAGGAAGGTTATGTTGTTAAAGTAAGAAGCACAAACATTAAGCCTCCGCAAGAAAAAGAATATTTTGTTCCGCCAACGTCCGAACTTACTGTTGCAACAGGTGACATAATTTCTGCTGGTACACCACTTTCATCAGGCTACCTAGACGTTAAAGAGTTATTGGCAATTTCTGGTCTCAGAATTGCTCAAAAATACATAATTGATGGTGCCCAAGAGGTTTATGAAAGCCAGGGTGTGCCAATTAACGATAAGCACTTCGAGGTTATTACTAGAAAAATGAGTGAAAAAGTCAGAATCGAATCATCCGGAGACACCGTTTTGCTTCCAGGTGAGTTAATAGACAAAAACAGATTTGAAGGGGAAAATGCAAAAGTATTGGCAGAAGGCGGAGAGCCAGCAACTGCTCAAATCGTAATTTTAGGAATAACAAGAGCCGCTCTTTATACAGAAAGTTTCCTCTCGTCTGCCTCCTTCCAAGAAACAACCCGTGTTTTAACAGATGCGGCCTCCGAAGGCAAAAACGATCCGCTTTTGGGTCTCAAGGAAAACGTTATTATCGGAAGGCTTATTCCAACTAACGAAGAAAGAGCAACAATCAAAGAATCATAACTTGTTAGTGCCGATGCCTTCCTGTTATAATCCTTATCTTATATGCCAACAGTAAACCAATTAATTAGGCACGGACGAAAGTCTAAGCCAAAAAAAACTAGAGCAACAGCCCTTCATCGTGCTTTTAATACGCGCGAAAACCGCTACGTTTTTTACCCATCAGGGCAAAAACGTGGAGTTTGTACAATCGTCAAAACCATGACACCCAAAAAACCAAACTCAGCTTTAAGAAAAGTTGCCAGGGTTAGGCTTTCCAACAAGCAGGAAATTACTGCCTACATTCCTGGAATTGGCCACGAACTGGCAGAACATTCAGTTGTAATGGTAAGGGGTGGTCGTGTCCAAGATCTGCCAGGCGTAAAATATCACATCATAAGAGGAAAATACGATACCACAGGTGTAAATAACCGGAAACAAAGCAGGTCTCTTTACGGAACCAAAAAATCTGGTGCTACATCAGGCACTCAAGCAGCCGCAGCAGCAGGCAGCGCCAAAGCCGCAGCCCAGCCAGCAGGAGGTGCAGCCTAATGCCGCGAACTGGTAAAATCCCAAAGCGTAGAATCGAAGCAGACCCAATCTACAATAACCCTGTTTTGGCCAAGTTTATCAATAAATTAATGCTAGATGGCAAAAAGTCTGTTGCCCAAAAAGCAGTTTATGGAGCGCTTGAAGCACTCAAAGAAAAAGGTCATGATCCAATTGCGACTTTCGAAAAAGCGCTAGACAATGTTATGCCCAAAATGGAAGTACGTCCCCGCCGTGTGGGTGGTGCTTCCTATATGGTTCCCATGGAAGTTCGTGGGCCCAGGCGTCAATCTCTTGCAATCACCTGGTTAATATTAGGCGCCCGCAAAAAAAGCGCAAAAGAAGTACAAAGAATCAAAAACCTTCCACTAATTGCTGCAAAAGTTGCAGCCGAAATTGAGGCAGCAGCACAAGGTGAAGGCGCAGCAGTTGGAAAACGTCAAGAAATGATGCGCGCCGCCGAAGCAAACAAGGCCTTCGCACATTTTAGATGGTAAACTTTCCCCATCTGGCATTGATAAGTAAGGCCAATCCTGCTATAATCCCCGCTTACATCCTAATAGCCACGCACAAAATTCAGCCCATTGAAGCTAAATTAGGATATATTAGTTAGCTGTCAACCGTAAGCTATCAACAGAACCTAGGCACTTGTGTTAAGGCTTTGTTTTCTGCTTAAATGAGATTTATTGTAAAAAAGTGATATGAGTATTACAAAAGCCGCTAAACTAAAAGATCTTAAAAATAGGCTTCACGAGCTTGAAGAAGTTAAGCTTAAAGAAGCCCTTTCAAAATATGGTGATGCATTTCAAGAATCTTCAGCAGCCTGGAATGAAAATGCAGCCTGGGAATTGGCAGACGAAGAAGTTTCTGTTCTGCGTGCTATGGTTATGGAAATCAAAGGAGAAATTTACAGGCTTGAACATCCGATTCCACCAATAGCCTTGCACACAGATAAAAAATCCAAATAATATAAAATGGCCCAGCAAGATATTAAAGACAGACGTTATCCACTAGACCGTATTCGAAACATCGGTATAATTGCGCACATCGACGCGGGGAAAACTACAACTACAGAGCGAATTTTGTACTACACCGGCAAGACCTACAAAATAGGTGATATCGACGAAGGCACAACAGTTACAGACTGGATGGAACAGGAAAGAGAACGTGGAATAACCATCGTCTCAGCAGCAGTAACTGCTTTTTGGACTCCAAAAACCGGGCCTTTTGCCAATATAGAATCTAGAATTAACATAATCGACACTCCTGGCCATGTAGACTTCACAGCAGAAGTAGAAAGATCTCTGCGTGTTCTAGACGGGGGGATAACAGTTCTAGACGCCGAAGAAGGTGTGCAAAGCCAATCAGAAACCGTCTGGCGCCAAGCCGACAAGTATAAAGTACCAAGAATTTGTTTTGTAAACAAAATGGACAAAATGGGTGCCGATTACTATGCCACACTAAAATCCATTATCGACAAACTGGGCGCGCCGGCAACTCCATACAACATCCCGCTCGGTAAAGAAAACGATTTTTCTGGTGTTATCGATCTTTTAACTCAAAAAGCCTACGTTTGGGACGAAACTGACAAAACCGGTATGAAGTTTGAAGAAGTTCCAATCCCAGATTCAGAAGCGAAAAATGTTGAAAAATATCGCCATGAATTAATCGAGAAAATTGCAGAATGCGATGATGCTCTTTTAGAAAAATACCTTGGCGGGCAAGAGCTGCAGGTTGATGAATTGAAAAAAGTCCTAAGACAAGCTGTTATCCAATACAAAATCGTGCCTGTTCTTGCAGGATCCAGTCTTAGGAACAAAGGTGTTCAGCCGCTTTTGGACGCAGTCGTAGAGTACCTTCCTTCACCAACAGACATATCTGAAGTAAAAGGAACAAATCCAAAAACCCAAGAAGAAGAAGTCAGGAAACAAATACCAGAAGCACCATTTTGCGGTCTTGCTTTCAAGATTCAAGTAGACCCACACGTTGGAAAATTAACTTACGTTCGTGTGTATTCCGGAGTTTTAAAATCCGGTTCTGGGGTTATGAACTCCACAAAAAGAGACAGCGAGCGCATTGGCCGTATTCTTTTAATGCACGCCGACAAACGAGAAGAAATCCAAGAAGCATATGCTGGGGAAATCGTTGCTGTTGTTGGTCTTAAAAGTACAGGCACAGGAGACACTCTTTGCGATCCAACAAACCCAATAGTTTTGGAATCGATTTCATTCCCAGACCCTGTTATTTCTTTAGCAATCGAACCTCAAACCAAAGCAGACCAAGAAAAACTTGGTTATGCCCTTGGCAGGCTTTCCGAAGAAGACCCAACCTTCAGAATTAAAGGTGATGCGGAAACAGGCCAGACAATTATTTCTGGAATGGGCGAGTTGCACTTGGAAATTCTAGTTGACCGTATGAAGCGTGAATTTAATGTTGCCGCCAATGTTGGCAGCCCTCAGGTTGCTTACCGCGAAACCATAAAACTTACTGCTCAAGCCGAAGGGAAATACATTAAGCAGTCGGGTGGTAGAGGCCAATATGGCCATTGTTTCCTGCGGGTTGAACCGAGAGGCAGAGGAGAAGGATACGAATTCAAATCGGAAATTAAAGGTGGAGCAATCCCCCAAGAATTTATTGGTTCAATTGAAAAAGGTATAAAGGAAAAAATGGAAATGGGTGTTATGGCCGGATATCCAATGGTCGACATGAAGGTCGCAGTTTACGACGGTTCTTACCACGACGTAGACTCTTCCGATATCGCTTTCAAAATCGCAGCATCAATGGCGCTGGAAGCTGCTGCCAAAAAGGCAACTCTTGTACTTCTTGAGCCAATTATGAAGGTTGAAGTAACTGTGCCAGAAGAATTTATGGGCGATGTTATTGGTGACCTTTCTGCCAAACGGGCTCAAATTTTAGGTTCAGACCATAGAGGTAATGCCACAATAATCAACGCTCTTGTCCCTCTTGCTGAAATGTCCGGTTATGTAACCACTTTAAGGTCGATGTCTCAAGGCCGTGGCTCTGCCTACATGGAACCTTCCCACTACGACGAAGTTCCAGGCAACATAGCAGATAAAATCGTTGCCAAAGTCAAAGGTCCTGCAAAAGAAAGCTAGTCATTCATTTTCCCTCTTGCATTTGTCCTTATTTTTGTATAAACTTACCCATACTATCAGTCTAATCGACTGATTTTTGTTACCAAAAATGGCTGAAGGAAAATTTACAAGAAATAAACCGCACGTAAACATTGGGACAATTGGTCACGTCGACCACGGCAAAACCACGCTTACTGCGGCAATTACCAAAGTTTTGGCCTCAAAAGGTATGGCCCAAGAAAAGGCCTACGACCAAATCGACAACGCTCCCGAAGAAAGACAACGCGGAATTACAATCAACATTACCCATGTTGAATAC
Source organism: uncultured Gammaproteobacteria bacterium (assembly GCA_964348615.1). Lineage (GTDB taxonomy): Bacteria > Patescibacteriota > Microgenomatia > Curtissbacterales > GWA2-41-24 > DATIHT01. The sequence goes on from CAYGDE010000001.1 coordinate 61,793, forward strand.
GAAACCGAAAAAAGACATTACGCTCATATAGACGCTCCAGGACACGCAGACTACATTAAAAACATGATCACCGGCGCCGCACAAATGGACGGTGCAATTTTGGTAGTTTCAGCACCAGACGGTCCAATGCCTCAAACTAGAGAACACGTTCTTCTTGCTCGCCAAGTAAACGTCCCCGCAATTGTAGTATTTTTGAACAAATGCGACATGGTTCAAGATGCCGAACTTCTAGACCTAGTTGAACTTGAAGTTCGCGAACTTCTAGACAAATACGAATACGACGGCAAAAACGCCACCATTATAAGGGGTTCTGCTAAAAAAGCTCTTGAAGGAGATGCAGATTCTGTTAAAGCCATTGAAGATTTAATGGCCGCAGTAGACGAAAAAATCCCAACTCCAACACGAGACCTCGACAAGCCATTCATTATGCCTGTTGAAGATGTCTTCTCTATAAAAGGTAGAGGAACAGTTGTTACAGGCAGAATTGAAAGAGGCGTTGTTAAAGTAAACGACGAAATCGAAATTGTTGGTATCAAACCTACTAAAAAAACCGTTGTCACTGGTGTTGAAATGTTTAGAAAAGAACTCGACCAAGGTCAAGCCGGAGACAATGTTGGGGTTTTACTTCGCGGTGTCGAAAAAGACGATGTAGAAAGAGGACAAGTTTTGGCAAAGACAGGATCAGCAACTCCGCACACCGAATTTGAAGCCGAAGTCTATATTCTTACCAAAGAAGAAGGCGGCCGCCACACACCTTTTTTTACAGGCTACCGACCACAGTTTTATGTTAGAACAACAGACGTTACCGGAGAAGCCACTCTGCCAGAAGGTGTAGAAATGGTAATGCCTGGAGACAATGTCAAAATGAAGATTAAACTTATTGCACCTGTTGCCATGGAAGAAGGGCTCAGGTTTGCAATTCGAGAAGGCGGCCACACAGTGGGCGCTGGAGTAGTTTCCAAGATTATTGCCTAAAAGCAACAATCTTGGCCCCTAGGCTTGCCTAAGGGGCCTTTTTTTTGCTAAAATTGCAAAGACAGAGTATTGTTCAGGAGAAGCGAGAATTATTAATATGACATTTGTTAGAAATCACTTCAAACGTCACTGCCAGTAGAAAGTAACTTCTCGACTCGTTCCCACAAACTTTAGTCGTTAGTCTGTTAAAAGAAAGCACTTTAAAACAAAATGCCAAAAGGTAGAATTCGAGTTAAATTAAAAGCATACGACGGCAGGGTCATCGACCAAGCGTGTCGTGACATTATAAACACTGGTCTTTCTACCGGGGCGAAAATCTCTGGTCCAATTCCACTGCCAACCAAAATTTCAAAGCTCACTGTTTTAACCAGTCCGCATACCGACAAAGATGCCAGAGAACAATTTGAAATGCGAGTGCACAAAAGGTTAATCGACATAATCGAACCGACAAATAAAACAATCGATTCGCTTACTCATCTCGAACTACCGGCAGGAGTAGATATAGAGCTCAAAATGTAATTGTTATATTGCTGTATTGTTATTTTGCTCAAAAAACAATTTAACAATAGAACAATTTAACAATATATTTTGGTGGGATTCCTGAAAACCTGACTAACCTCAGCGCAATCTAAGGAAGCCTACTTTTTTGTTACTTTAAAGGAAATTATTATGCCGACCATACTTGGAATAAAAGGAAACATGACAAACCGCTACAGTTCGCGGGGTCTTAGGGTACCTGTAACCATTGTACAAGCGAGTCCAAATACAGTCGTTGAAGTCAAAAAAGATAAAATTTTGGTTGGTCTTGGTGTTACAAAAAAGATCAAAAAACCTCAAAATGGCATTGTTACCAAAATTGGTCTTATGCCAAGATATTTAAAAGAAATTAAAAAAGACTCCGCCGCAGGCGGAGAAATTAAAGTCGGCGACAAAATAACAGTTGCCGCGTTTGCGCTTGGAGATGCAGTTTCTGTAACAGGTACCACCAAAGGTCATGGTTTTGCAGGTGGTGTAAAAAGATGGGGTTTCCATGGAGGTCCAAAAACTCACGGGCAATCCGACAGACACAGAGCACCAGGGTCAATAGGTCAAGGAACCACACCAGGAAGAGTTTACAAAGGAAAACACATGGCAGGCCATTTTGGCAATGTACAAATTACAACAACCGGTTTGGAAGTAATTGCAATAGACGCGGCTAATAATTTGCTTCTAATAAAAGGTGCAGTGCCCGGTGCAAAAAATGGGTTTTTAATAGTAGAAAAAACAGGCAAAGTTAAAAAATACGTAGCCCCGCCAGAAGAAAAACCAAAGGAAGATGAAAAAGAGTCAAATGAGTCAAAGGGAGAAGAAAAAGAGAACAAAAAAGAGGAAAAACAAGAAGTAAAAGAAGAGAAGATTGAAGAAAAAAAGGAAGAGGTTAAGGAGTAAAAATGGCAGAAAAAAGAGCAGTTAAAACTAAAACAATATCAAGTCCAAAATCGACAGAACCAGCGGTTACAAAAAAGTCCTCTCTGTCATTGCGAGCGAAGAGAAGCAATCTATCCCCTGCTGTCATTCCCGCAAAAGCGGGAATCCAGAAAGCTAGCGGTCTCACCGTTCCGGTTTTCGACATAAATGGCAAAAGCGCAGGAACTATTACTTTGCCAAAAGAAATCTTTGGACAAAAAGTGGGGAAAAATCTTCTTGCCCAAGCAATTCGCGTCTACCAGGCAAATAGTATTGCCCACACTGCTCATACCAAAACCCGAGGCGAAGTAAGAGGCGGAGGAAAAAAACCTTGGCGCCAAAAAGGCACTGGTAGGGCAAGAGCAGGGTCAAGCAGGTCCCCTCTTTGGGTTGGTGGCGGTACAACTTTTGGTCCGAGGAAAAATGAAAAAGAACTAAAACTACCCCAAAAAATGCGCAAAAAAGCTCTCATCTACGCTCTTTCCGAAAAAACACAATCAAATCAAATAAAAATCATTTCTGGCATCGAAAAAATCGAACCAAAGACAAAAATCATTTCTAATCTACTTAGTAAGTTAGAAACAAAAGGGCGATCTTTATTGGTAACCTCGCAAAATCCGCCAGCTGGCGGAATTAAATTAGCATCAAGGAACATACCAAATCTTAAATTAACTGCCCCTCAAAACCTTAACGCTTACGAAGTTTTAAAAAATAACCAAATATTAATATCAAAAGAAGCAGTTGCACTTTTTAAATAAATGAAAATCATAAACTTTATCAAAAGCCCAATACTTTCCGAAAAAGCCTACAAACAAATGGAAAAAGGTGCTTACACGTTTCTCGTTGAAAAAGGTGCAAATAAAGCAAATATCAAAAAGGCAATTGCAAGCCATTTTTCCGTAAAGGTAAAAAAAGTTAATATCACGATGATGCAGCCAAAAACCAAAAAAATCGCCAGAACAAGAAAAACAACAACTGTTGGAGGGGGTAAAAAAGCAACTGTTTGGCTTGAAAAAGGCCAGACAATTACCAACCTTTTACCAAAGTCAGAAAGCAAAAAGCCAACTAAAAAAAGCGGTGAAAAGGAAATAGAAAAATCATCGGTGGAAGGAAGGGAAGGATAAATGCCTGTTAAAACTTATCGGGGCGGAACCCCAAGCCAAAGATTTAAATCGACGTTGGTGTTTGGAGACATCACCAAAACCGTACCAGAAAAATCATTAATTGGCCGAATTTTAAGAACTGGTGGCAGGACCAACGGAAAACTTACTGTTCGAGGAATTAGCGGTGGCGCAAAAAGAAATTTTAGATATATCGATTTCAAACGTGACAAAAGAGGAATAATTGCAAAAGTAGCTGCAATTGAATACGACCCAAACCGCACAGCCAATATTGCACTTTTGCACTACAAAGACGGCGAAAAAAGGTATATACTTGCGCCTCTGGGCTTAAAAGTTGGAACAGAGATTCAATCTTCTGACTCAGTTGCAGTTAAACCAGGCAATTCTATGCCTCTTGGCAAAATGCCAGTCGGAACAGTAGTTCACAACGTAGAGCTTACTCCGGGTAAAGGCGGCCAAATAGTGAGAAGTGCCGGCGCAGGAGCCATTGTTGCAGCCAAAGAAGGCAACTGGGTACACTTGAAGCTTCCTTCCAAAGAAGTAAGGAAAATACACGACACCTGCTTTGCCACAATTGGCCAAGTTGGGAACATCGATTGGAAAAACGTAGTTTTAGGTAAAGCTGGAACGTCAAGGCATATGGGTAGGAAAGGTAAAGTTCGAGGTGTTGCACAGGATCCACGGTCTCACCCACACGGTGGAGGAGAAGCAAAGTCTGGTACTGGTATGCATCCAAAAACTAAGTGGGGCAAACCAGCCATGGGTAACAGAACTAGAAACAAAAACAAACCGTCAAGCCGATTCATTTTGGTAAGGAGAAAGAAATAATGGCAAGATCTAGTAAAAAAGGTCCATACGTGGACGAAAAATTAACAAAAAAAGTTATGGCGCAGAAAACGTCTGGTCAAAAGGCGGCCATAAAAACTTGGGCCAGAAACAGCCAAATTTCACCGGACTTTGTGAACCATACTTTTTCTGTGCACAATGGCAGAATTTTTATAAACGTTTTCGTTTCCGAACCGATGGTTGGCCACCGTCTTGGAGAATTTGCACCAACTAGAACTTTTAGGGGTCACGGAAAGATAACCGAAAAGGCAACAGCTAAAAAATAATATATGACAACAGCAACTTCAACAGCTAAAAACTTAAGAATATCTCAAAAAAAGATGGGTTTTCTAGTCGACCAAATTAAAAAAATGTCGCCGCAGCAAGCCATCGACATTTTGGCATTTACCAATAAAGCTTCAAGCCAGCCTTTAAAAAAGGTCATCGGCTCAGCAATTGCCAATGCCAAAAATAATTTAGGCTTAGACCAAAACAGTCTAAAATTTAAAGCCATTTTAATAGAAAGAGGGCCAGCGTTTAAAAGATTTCGGCCGGTTTCCCGGGGAAGAGCCCACTCTATATTAAAGCGGACAACGCACTTAACAGTAACATTAGAAGGAGAACAAACAAAGAAAGTTACACCAGTAACAAATGAGTCAAATGTTGCAAGGGAGTCAAAGGAGAAGAAGTAAATGAAAAACTACAAACTACAAACTATAAACTATAAACTTGCGACTGAAAGGAGCACTTGTGGGACAAAAAGTTAATCCAACCGGTTTTAGGCTTGGTACAGTTTACACTTGGAGTTCGCGCTGGTTTGCTCAAAACCCTCACGTATACGCCAAGCAGCTTTTAGAAGATCAGCAAATGCGCAAGTTCTTAATGGAAAACTTAAAAGCAGCTGGTATTTGCAAGGTTGAAATTGAAAGGTCTTTTGACAAAAGAACAATTTTTTTGCACGTATCAAGGCCTGGAGTAGCAATAGGCAGAGGTGGGACCGGGATAGAACAATTAAAAGCGAATCTTTTGAAAAAGTTCAAAATTAAAGACGCAGGCAAAATGGAAATTAAGTTCGAAGAAGTAAAAGCGCCAGACTTGAATGCTTATTTAGTTGCAGTTAACATTGCAGATCAGCTTGCAAGACGTATTCCTTTTAGAAGGATTATGAACCAGTCTTTGGAAAGGGTCAAAAGGTCGGGCGCAAAAGGAGTAAGAATTTCTCTTGCCGGAAGACTCGGTGGTTCAGAAATTGCCAGGCGCGAAACCTTAAAAGACGGTTCAATTCCGCTGCACACAATAAGAGCAATTATTGATTATGGACAAGTAGACGCCAAAGTCCCAAAAGCTGGAATTGTTGGCATAAAAGTCTGGATAAATAAGGGTGAGAGCTAAAGATCTCCCCCTTGCGAGAACTTACAGTTCTCTAAAAGGTGAAAGTTAAGAAAGGAAATTTATGTTAGCGCCGAAAAGAGCAAAGTATAGAAAGCAATTTAGAAATAAAAGAGGAGGCGTGGCAACACGCGGTACATCTCTTGCCTTTGGCTCATATGGTCTAAAAAGCGAAGAAGCTGCTTGGATTACTGCAAGGCAAATCGAAGCAGCCAGGCGTGCAATGACTCATTACACCAAAAGAGGTGGCCGTATTTGGATTAGGATTTTTCCAGACAAACCTATTACCAAAAAACCAGCAGAAACCCGTATGGGTTCTGGAAAAGGAGAAGTAGACCAATATGTAGCAGTTGTAAAACCGGGAGTTATACTTTTTGAAATGGGAGCAATTGAAGGGACAATCGCAACTGAAGCACTAAGGCTCGCTGCATATAAATTGCCAATAAAAACAAGAATAATATCAAAATGAAAAAGAAAGATTTACAAGATTTAAAGACAGGCAGCACACAAAAGCTAAAAAAAGTAATTGTAGACACAGAAGCTGAAATTGCAAAGCTTAACCTAGATAGCCAAAAAGAAAAGTCTAAAAACGTACACATAGTTCGCCAAAAGCGAAAAGACATAGCAAAGGCAATGACAATACTTGCTCAAAAATTATTTGAAGAAAAATCTAAGGAGGCAACAAATGTCGCAAAGTAAAACCGGTACAGTCGATTCAGCAAAAATGCAAAAGACTATCGTTGTGAAAGTTGTGCAAAAAGTAAAGCATCCTTTTTACAAAAAATTGATAACTAAAACATCAACTTATAAAGCACATGATGAAATTGGAGTATCTGTTGGGCAAAAGGTAAAGATAGTAGAAACCAAACCAATATCAAAATCAGTCCATTTTAAAGTTGAGAAGGTCATAAAATAACATGTTACAAAGACGCACAGTATTAAAAGTAGCAGATAACACCGGAGCAAAAAGCCTTTATATAATTGGCCTTGCAAAGGGTAGCGGTAAAAGGTTCGGCAAGTTAGGAGAGGTTGTTACTTGTGTTGTTCGGGGTGCAAACCCACTTGGTGCTGTAAAAGATCACGAAAAAGTAAAAGCTGTAATTGTCAGAACCAAAAAAGAGACCGGTAGAAAAGACGGCTCATACATTCGTTTTTCAGACAATGCAGCAGTAATTATTGACGCAGCTAATGTACCAAGAGGAACGCGTGTGTTTGGCCCAATTGCTCAGGAAATAAAACAAAGAGGATTTGCCAAAATTGCATCACTTGCCAAGGAGGTCATCTAAATGTATAAGTACAAAGTTGGTGATCAAGTACAAGTAACAACAGGCAAAGACAAAGGCAAAAAAGGCAAGGTAGAAAAAGTTTTAGAGACTGAGAATAAACTTATTGTTTCGGGTGTTAATGTTTACAAAAGACACAGGAAAGTTTCAGCCAGACAAGCTGCTGGAATTTATGAAATAACCAGGCCAATATTGGCCTCAAAAGTTGCAATAATATGTCCAAAGTGTGGCAAATTAACAAGGGTTGGATTTCAAATGGATGGGAAAATTAAAATAAGAACTTGCAAAAAATGCAAAGGGACAATAACTGTCTAAAAATAATATGGATACCTATATACAAAAAAAATACAAGGAAGAAGTGCTGCCAAAACTAAAAGAAGAATTTGGTCTTAAAAATGATTTAGGGGCCCCCTATATCGAGAAAGTCGTTCTAAATATGGGTCTTGCTGAAGCTTCCGGCAACAAAGAAGTTATGGAAAAGGCAAGAGAGCAGTTAGCGCAAATAGCAGGCCAAAAGCCAAAAAATACAAAGGCAAAAAAAGCTATTTCAAATTTCAAACTAAGACAAGGAGACCAAATAGGGCTAATGGTAACCTTAAGGAAAAAAAAGGCTTGGGATTTTTTGGAAAAATTTATAAAGATAGTAATGCCAAGAATGAGAGATTTTAGAGGTCTTAGCAAAACAAATTTTGATGCAAATGGTAATTATAGTCTTGGGATAACTGAACAAATACTTTTTCCCGAAATTGACTATTCTAAAATCGATAAGATAAGAGGACTCGTTTTGTCACTGGTAATTAAAAACAGCGATAAGGAAAAATCAGCAAGATTAATGGAACTATTAGGAGTTCCTTTTAAAAAGAATTAAAAATGAAAACAATTAAGTGAATTTATGGCAAAAACATCTAAAATTGTAAAAAATAATAAAGTTCAAAAATTCGAAGTACGGCATCGGAATAGATGTCACTTATGCGGAAGACCAAGAGCGTACCTAAGATTATTTGGTATATGTCGTATTTGTTTCAGAAAACTTGCCCACAAAGGAGAGATACCAGGGGTAACTAAATCATCTTGGTAAAAATTATATGGATCCAATAGCAGATATGTTAATTGCAATTAAAAACGGTTACATGGCCAAAAAGCCAAAAATTGCCATGCCTTATTCAAAATTTAAGTTAGCGGTGGCAAAAGTGTTGGAAAAAGAAAAATTTGTCCAAAAAGTTGAAATGCAGGACAAGGTTATTGAAATCGAATTAATTTATGAAAATAAAAAACCAAAAATTGAAAATATTAAAAAAATGTCTAAATTAGGACTGCGCGTTTACGTTAAAAGTAAAAACATTAAATCGATAAGAGGGGGGAGAGGTTTGACAATTATTTCAACCCCTCAAGGTGTAATGAGTGGCAAAGAAGCAAGGGCCAAAAATTTAGGAGGAGAGTTAATCTGCCAAATTTGGTAGATTAAAAAACGATGTCAAAAATAGGTAAACAACCAGTACAAGTTCCACAAGGGGTAAACGTTGCAGTGGAAAATATGCATGTTGCAGTTAGTGGGCCGAAAGGCAATCTTGTTTTCATGCTAAGGCCAGAAGTAAATGTTGAATTAAAAGATACAAATGTTGTAGTTACTCGAAAAAACGAGACCAAACTAGCCAAATCGTTGCATGGTTTAACAAGAAGTGTTATTGCAAATATGGTAAAAGGAGTACAAGATGGTCATCAGAAAGTTTTAGAATTGGTAGGTGTCGGTTATCGCGCAACCAAACAAGGAGAGAATTTAGTCCTTAATGTTGGCTATTCTCACCCTGTAATTATCGACCAAATACCCGGTATTCAAATAGAAACAAAAGAAAATAAAATAATTGTTTCTGGTGCAGATAAAGTTCTAGTCGGAGAAACAGCCGCAAAAATCCGAAGAGTCCGCCCACCTGAACCTTATAAAGGAAAAGGGATTAAATACTCAGGCGAACACATAAGACGAAAAGCAGGTAAAGCTCAGAAAGCGGCAGCATAAAAACATGACAAACCAAAGAAATCAAAGAGTTTTAAGACATAAGCGGGTCGCCAAAAAACTTCGAAAAGTTACAGGTGTGCCAAGGCTGGTTGTATTCAAATCAAATAAATATATATATGCCCAAGTGATAGACGATAACGAATCTAAAACTTTAGCCTATGCTTCGGATCTGAAATCAAAGCCGGAAAAAGGCAACAAATTAATAAGATCCAAAAAGGTAGGGGAAGATCTTGCTAAAGAAGCGATCAAAAAAAACATAAAAAAAGTTATGTTTGATAGGGCAGGATATAAATATCATGGCCGAGTTAAAGCCTTAGCAGAAGGTGCAAGAGAAGGAGGATTAAATTTTTAATATGCAGCCAAATCGAAGAATGCAATATCAAGACAATACGCCAAAAGAATTTGAAGAAAAAGTAATTCAAGTAAACCGTGTTTCTAAAAAAACTCAAGGGGGAAATAGAATAGCTTTTTCAGTGTTGATGGTAATTGGGGACAAAAAAGGCCGTGTTGGTGTTGGGCTAGGAAAAGCACGCGACGTTTCTTCGGCAATTAGAAAAGCTGTTGCTTATGCAAAAAAACATCTAATAGAAGTTCCTATTAAAGATGGAACGATTCCTCACGATATTTTTCTAAAATTGGGCGCAGCCAAAGTTCTTTTGAAGCCGGCGCCAGAAGGTTCTGGAGTAATTGCAGGTGGAGCTGTGAGAAACGTTGTAGAGGCAGCCGGCATTAGAAATATTTCAAGTAAAGTGTTAGGCACCAAAAACCAGGCATCCAATGTATATGCGACACTCGAAGCGCTTTCAAGACTTTCAAAATGAAATTAAACGAGATAAAAAAAATTAAAACAAAAAACGCAAAAAGGATAGGTAGAGGCCCCGGTTCCGGTAAAGGTAAGACCAGCGGAAAAGGGACAAAAGGTCAAAACGCAAGAGGAAAACTTTCTTTAGGGCATTCTCATTTCGAAGGTGGACAAAGACCACTTTTTAAAAGACTTCCATACAGAAGAGGAAAAGGTAATAAATCTCTTTCTAAAAAACCTCTAGTTATTAATTTGGAAGTTCTTAATAAATTACCAAAAGATTCTGTTGTTAACTTAGATATTTTAATTAAACACCAATTAATCAACAGCACCGACGCGAAAAAGTTTGGAGTCAAGATTTTAGGCAATGGAGATTTACAAAACAGTCTGACAATTAGTCTTCCAATTTCAAAAAGTGCCATCCAAAAAGTCGAAAAAGCGGGTGGCAAAATCATAGCCGCAAAATGATAATATGAACTATTTGCAGACTGTCCTAAACGTTTTTAAAGTCAAAGAACTGCGGAAAAAAATTCTCTTCACCGCTTTTATTCTTTTAGTATTTAGAATGTTTGTTTATGTTCCAGTGCCCGGAGTAGATATTGCTTCGCTAAAACAACTTTTTTCCCAAAGCCAACTACTTTCACTTTTAGACATCTTTTCCGGAGGCACACTCGCAAACTTTTCTGTTATGTCTTTGGGGCTAAACCCATACATTAATGCCAGCATTATAATGCAGCTTTTGCAAATGGTAATTCCAAAGTTGGAAGAGATGGCAAAAGAGGGAGAAGCCGAAAGAGAAAAAATTAATCAGTACACTCGCTACATTACCGTTCCGCTTGCAGCCGTACAATCATTTGGAATGTATATACTTTTAAAAAATTCTCAAATTATTTCAGACGTAACTCCGATTACACTGCTTACTTTAGTTGTCACAATGACGGCAGGAACTATTCTTTTAATGTGGCTTGGAGAATTATTAACAGAAAAAGGAATAGGCAATGGGATCTCGATGATTATTTTTGCCGGTATTGCTGGCAGGCTTCCAATCGAAATTTTTCAAACAGCATCGGTTTTCGACCCAAGCCAACTTAGAAACATTATCATCTTTGCGATAATGGCAATATTGGTAGTTATTTCCATTGTTGTAGTAACAGAAGCAAGACGACCAATTAAGGTAAACTATTCTAGAAGATCGACAGGACCAACTGAAACTGGAGTCTCCAGTTTTATTCCTCTCAGGTTAAACCAAGCAGGAGTTATTCCAATTATTTTTGCTGTTTCACTAATTCTCCTTCCCACTACATTTGCTACTTTCTTCGAAAGGTCTCCCAATGTTTTTATAGCTAACCTTGCGCAAGACATGCAGAGATTGTTTAATCCAAATGATATTCCTTACAATGTCACCTATTTTGCACTAGTTGTTGTTTTTACTTACTTTTACACAACAGTTGCTTTTAACACCAAACAAATTTCTGAAATGCTTATGAAACAGGGAGGGTTTATCCAAGGTATTCGACCCGGCGCTCCAACTAAAAAATATTTAGATTATGTCTCCTTAAGAGTAACTCTTTTTGGCGCTTTGTTTTTAGGAACAATTGCAGTGCTTCCTTCTATTGGTCAAAGTATCACAAAAGTTACAACTCTCTTAATTGGTGGAACTGGTCTTTTAATTGTTGTTTCTGTTGTTTTGGAAACTACTAAGCAAATCGAATCACTTTTGGTAATGCGTGATTACGATTCTTTCCTTAAAAAAGGCAAATGAAATTAATATTTTTAGGTCCTCAAGGATCTGGTAAATCAACACAAGCAAAAAAACTAGCGCAAGAATTAAATGTTCCCCATCTAGAAATGGGCCAGCTTTTGCGTGACAAAATGCAAGAAAGCGACGAAGATGCCCAAAAAATTCGTGCTGCTTTAGAGTCTGGAGACTTAGTAGAAAACGAGATAACGATAAGAACCCTAAATGCAAAAATTGCAAAACCAGATTTTACAAACGGTTTCATTTTAGACGGCTACCCAAGGAATGAAGAGCAATTGCAGAATTTACCGGAAGGAATAGATAAGGTAATTTATATTAATGTGCCAGACAGCATTGCTGTTGGAAGGCTTTCAAAAAGAGCAAGGGAAGACGACACGCAAGAGGTAATCCAAAAAAGGCTCGATATCTACCACAAAGAGACCGAACCGCTTCTTGAAAACTTTCGCCAAAAAGGTCTTTTGGTAGAAATTAACGGCCAGGCAAGTATTGAACAAGTAGATACAGATATTAAAAAAGCACTAAATCTTACAAATGTCGCAAATTAAGACAAAGCAAGAGTTAGAGCTAATGAAAATATCGGGATCTATTGCAGCAAAAGCACTTAAAGCTGTAAAAGAAGCAGCAAAAGTAGGAATTAGTGCGCAAGAACTGGACGAGATTGCCAGACTTGCAGTGGAAAAAGAAGGTGCAAAGCCCTCTTTTGTCACAGTCGAAGATTACAAATGGACGACATGTATTACTTTTAACCAGCAAGTAGTCCATGGCATACCAACCAAAAGAAGGCTGCAAGAAGGAGATATTGTAAGTGTTGATATTGGTGCGCTTTACAAAGGATATCACAGCGATATGGCTATATCTTTTGGAGTTGGCCAAATAGATTTGCAAAAAGAGGAATTTCTTGAAACTGGTCAAAGAGCTCTGCATGAGGCAATAGACAAAGCCAGAGTAGGCAATAAAATTGGTGACATTTCGGAAACTCTTCAAAAAACCATAGAGCAAAAAGGGTATTCGATAGTCAAGAGTTTAACTGGTCATGGTATTGGCCGCCAGTTACACGAGGAACCTATGGTTCCAGGCTTTGGTAAAGCGGGGATCGGAAAACCGCTAAAAGAAAATATGACAATTGCAATTGAAGCAATTTATGCGCAAAAATCAGGTCAAGTTTTTATCGAAGATGACGGCTGGACAATAACAACAAAAGACGGTTCTTGGGGTGGGCTATTCGAGCAGACAATTGCAATTACAAGCGGTAAACCTATAATCTTGACGCCATACTTATGAGTTTGATAGAATATACTTTCAGAATTAAAAACTTTAAATTAAAAATAAGGGGACACATATGAAGCCTGGAGTAATAGAAGTTGAAGGAGAGGTCTCGGAAGCACTGCCCAACACAATGTTTAGAGTTAAAGTTGCCAAAGGGGCGCTACCAGGCATTGATGAAGATAAAACCGTACTTTGTCACCTCTCAGGTAAAATGCGAATTCACTATGTTAGAATCCTGCCTGGAGACAGAGTAAAAATCGAAATGACACCCTACGATTTGGAAAAGGGAAGAATAACATTTAAGTTTAGATAGTAATTAAGTACAATATGAAAGTTCAAGCAAGTGTAAAAAAACGTTGTGTAAATTGCAAAATCGTCAAAAGACGAGGTATGTTGTACGTAATTTGTACCAATCCTCGTCATAAGCAAAGACAAGGATAAAATATTATGGCCAGAATAGCAGGAGTCGACCTACCAAGTGCAAAAAAAATAGAAGCATCCCTTCCATATATATATGGAATAGGCCCGACTTTGGCAAGATTAATCCTTTCAAAGTCCCAAATAGATCCAAATATCAGAACAAAAAACTTAACAGAAGAACAAGTTAACAAATTACAAAAAGCTGTTGAAAAGTACAAGGTCGAAGGAGACTTAAGACGCGAAATCCAAAGTAATATAAAAAGATTGCAGGAAATTGGATCATACAAGGGCATGAGACATTCAAAAAATTTACCAGTTCGTGGTCAACGAACAAGAACAAATGCAAGAACAAAAAGAGGTAAAAGAATAACAATTGGTACTGTAAGAAAAGAAGCAGTCGCAAAAATGGGAGGGCCAACAGAAGCAAAAGCAGCTCCTGCAAAATAATATATAAAAATGGCAAACACTAAACCTAAAGGTAAAAAAAATATAAATGTAACGCACGCAAGAGCCTACGTTACCGCAACATTTAATAATACTCTTTTAACAATTACAGACCCAAACGGAAACACTCTGGCATGGGGATCAGCGGGAGCCTCAGGTTTTAAAGGAGCCAGAAAAGCAACCCCATTTGCAGCAACTTCAACTGTTGAGACAGTAGCCAGTAAAATAAAAGAAATGGGCGTCAAAAGCATCGAGCTTTACATGAAAGGTCCGGGCCCTGGAAGAGACGGTGCAATACGTGCACTGAAATCTGTAGGTTTGGAAATTACTATGCTTGCGGACGTTACACCAATTCCACATAACGGTCCAAGGGCATCAAAAAGGAGACGCGTCTAATATGGCAAGATACACAGGGCCAAAACACAGATTATGCAGAGCAGAAGGGGTAGCGCTTTGTGGTTCCGCCAAGTGTCCTGTTATTACAAAAAATGCCGCACGTCCAGGTCAACATGGTGCAAAAATGAGGAGAAAAACTTCTGAATATGGAATCCAGCTGCGAGAAAAACAAAAAGTAAAAAGAATGTATGGCGTACTAGAGCGACAATTTTCCAAATATTACCAAATTGCTTCTGCTAAAAAAGAAGCAACAGGCGAAGCGCTTTTGCAAATTCTTGAAACTCGACTAGACAACACAATTTATAAGCTGGGGCTTGCAAAAAGTCGTCAGCAGGCCAGACAATTAGTGTCTCATGGACATGTGTTGGTAGACAACAAACGAGTGACAATTCCTTCTTATAATGTTAAAATTGGAGAAGTTATTTCTCTTGCGCCCAAAACCGCAAATCTTGCCTTCATTAAAAAATTATTAGAAGAAAACAAAGAAGAAACACCTCCTTCGTGGCTTAGTAGGAAAATTACTGTTGGGAAAATTGAGTCTATGCCAAAACGGGAAGATTTAAATGCAGAAATTAACGAAAGATTAATAGTTGAGTATTACTCAAGATAGGCAAAAACTATAAAGGGAGGTGAAAAGCAAAACTTATGCTAGATTTACAACAAATAACAATAGAGACAGAAAAAGAAACCGCAAATTTTGGTAGGTTCATTATTGAACCTCTAGATCAAGGGTACGGTCATACAATTGGCAATTCTTTAAGAAGAGTTCTTCTTAGTTCTTTGTCTGGAACAGCTATTTCTCAACTTAAAATTGCGAATGTTCGTCATCAATTTTCCACATTGCCCGGCATGACCGAAGATGTGGTCGATTTTATTCTAAACCTTAAAAAGGTAAGGATTCGCTACAGCGGAGACAAACCAGTCAAACTTACGCTAGATGTAAAAGGACCAAAAGAAGTCAAAGCTTCAGACATTGCAGCTTCTGCCGGAGTTGAAATCATAAACGGTGATCTTGTTCTCGCTCATTTGGCCGACGCAAAAGCCAAATTAACAGTCCAGTTGATTGCTGAAAATGGCACAGGATATTCACTTGCAGACGAAAGAAAGACTGGAGAAATTGGAGTCATTCCAGTCGACGCGAATTTTTCACCTGTTTCGCATGTCAATTACAAAGTAGAAGCAACCCGTGTCGGTCGCGTTACAAATTTTGATAAGCTTACAATGGAAATTTCAACAGATGGCACAGTTAAGCCTTCTGAGACATTGAAAAAAGCAGCTAAAATCTTAGTTGATTATTTCACAACAATCACTGAGCCAAACACAAACGTAAAGAAAAAGACAGAGGCGCAACCACAAGCACCTGTAACCGACGAAGTTTTAAAAACTTCTCTCGAAGAGTTAGATCTACCGGTGAGGCTTACAAACAGTCTAAAGTCTGGAAAAATCGAAACAATCGCCGACTTTTTAGACCGCGATAAAAGAGAGCTTTTAAAGATGAAAAACATGGGCCCAAAATCGATAGCTCTTGTTGAAGAAAAGCTCAAGGAGAAAGGAGTCGAGATAAAGTGAGACATCAAGTCTTTGGTCGCAAACTAGGCAGAGATACAAATGCCAGAAAAGCGCTCATTGGTAATTTAGCCAATTCCGTTTTAAAAACGGGTCAGTTAACAACGACACTAGCAAAGGCAAAGTTTGCAAGGCCTTACGTGGAAAAGTTGATAACTTACGCCAAACGGAAAAACGATCTAAAAAACGACAGGTATCTGGCATCCTTAGTATCAAAAGAAGCATTTTCAAAATTACGCCTTTCAATAGGTCCTGGTTTTGAAACAAGATCCGGGGGTTACACCAGAATTATTAAGCTTGTACCAAGAAAGGGAGACGCAGCCCCAATGGCTCGGCTCGAACTTTTGAAAATAGAAAAAGTTACAGCAGTCCAAAGCGCTGAAGAAAAACAAAAAGACACTAAAGATAAAGCAGTTGAAAAAAAATCCCCAGCAATTGGCAAAAAATCGGTGAAAATCTAATTCTATGAAAAATATTAAAAAATCAGATATAAAACAAGTGTTGTCTCAGCTTAAGCGCGGCATAACGTTGTTTTACTTTCCTGATCAGAACATGGCGAAGTATCATTGTTTCTCAGATTTTTTTGGTGTTCCTTGTTCGATGACAAAAACAATCGAGCGGCTTCCAAAGAAAGAGCTGGGAAAAAATCGAGGTCACGG
>CAYGDE010000002.1:0-7311 GCA_964348615.1 uncultured Gammaproteobacteria bacterium
ATATAAAGCAAGAGTGGCATAAAATAGATGCAAACAGCCAAATACTCGGCAGACTCTCAACAAATGCTGCGCATCTTTTAATGGGCAAAAATAAAGCCTATTACACACCAAATTTAGACTGTGGAGATTTTGTTGTTGTAATAAACGCTGGGAAAATAGTCCTTTCTGGTAAGAAAGAAACTCAAAAAACATATTTTCACCACTCTGGTTATCCTGGAGGTATGAAGACCAGAACTCCAGAAATATTAAGACTGAAAAAACCGGAAGAAATTATAAGACATGCAATATCTGGGATGCTTCCCAAAAGTAAGCTAGGTAAAATAATGATAAAAAAGCTTTACATTTACGCAACAGACAAAAACCCCCACGAAAGCAAATTCAAAAACTAAATGGACACAACAAACCAAGACAATCAAGTAAAAAATTCAGCCGTTTCCAAAAAAAGTACAAGCTTCTTTCAATCACATGGTAGAAGAAAAGAAGCAGTTGCACGAGTGCGTCTTTTCAAAGGTAAAGGTGAATTTACAGTCAATGATTTGCCAATCGAAAAATATTTTCCAAGCGAGCAGTACAAATCGAAATATAAAAAACCTTTTCTTCTCACCAAATCCGAAGGCCAATATTGGGCAACTATAAAAGTCGAAGGTTCTGGTAAAAGCAGTCAGGTAGATGCAGTAGTCCATGGCTTGGCAAGAGCACTTATTGTTGCTGATGCCCAGTTTCGCTCACCACTTAAAAAAGCTGGGCTCCTAACCCGCGACCCCAGAGTTAAAGAACGCCGTAAATACGGTAGAGCCCAAAAAGCCAGAAAGGGCAAGCAGAGTCCAAAACGTTAATGAAAGAATTAGTGGCAGTAGGTGTTCTAGCAGTAGCAGCTATGATTGGAGATCATTCCCCAAATCAAAGACCTTCATTGATGAGTGGTTGTAGTAGCCGTCCACAAGCAACTGAAAGTATTGTTGTTTTAGATGCGGTCATTCCACCAGAAGCTCAAATCAGAGAACCACGAACCCTAAGAAGCAAAAAAATCACCTAAAAATTTAGTTTAAAAATTTTACCCCGTTTTATCCAGAGGAGCTGATGTAGTAGCAGGTTGTTGTGGAGCTTCAGCAGAAGGTGCCGCCGCAGATGCATCTTCTATTACCTGAGCAGCCAACTCTTCATTCGTCCGATCATCTGGGGTTGGTTGCACGAAACCCGTAACCCGATCAAGTTCGGGTTTTGGAATGATGCTACTTGTTTGTTGTGGTGCAGATGCTTCCAATGCATCCTTACTCGCTTGCATTGATGCCATTCTAGCTGCATCAAGCTTCACATTGTTTTCAGGAGTTCCGGTAGAAACAGGAGTTTCTGGCGGACGGTGACTTATAAGTTTGGATAAAAATTCAGGAACGAATTTCATATCTTTATATCTAACACTTTTTGCAACCTATTTGTCAAATATAAAATAGATTTCGGGGAGGGGAGAATCGAACTCCCGATACACCACCCCCAGCGGCGCGTAATACCACTTTACTACTCCCCGTAAACTGTAAGAACAAAATGTATTTTACCACAGCAAATACTGGACATTGATATTCGGTTTATATTCGGGTATCATTATTATTATCTTGTCACTTGTAATTCAATTTAAAAAATAGTACAACTAATCAGAAAAAAGACGATGAGTTCCGACGCAAAAAAGCAAGCAATTTTAACCGCAATTTCCCAAATCGAAAAAGCATACGGTAAGGGTTCAATCATGAAAATGGGCGAATCTGTCGGCAAATTAGAGGCCGATGTAATTTCGACAGGTTCTGTACCAGTAGATATTGCTTTGGGTATTGGTGGTCTTCCAAGAGGAAGAATTATCGAAATATTCGGGCCGGAAGCTTCAGGAAAAACTTCGCTAAGTTTATCGATTATTGCCCAAGCACAGAAAAACGGCGGTACTGCAGCGCTTATTGATGCTGAACATGCGCTAGACCCAATATGGGCTCAAAAAATAGGAGTAAATCTAGACGATCTTTTAATCTCCCAACCAGATACAGGCGAGCAAGGCTTGGAAATAACAGAAACATTAATAAGGTCTGGTGCAGTCGACGTTATTGTAATAGATTCTGTTGCAGCGCTTGTGCCTCGTGCAGAAATAGAAGGGGAAATGGGTGATTCGATGATGGGGGTTCAAGCAAGGCTTATGTCGCAAGCACTAAGAAAATTAACAGGCGCAATCTCCAAATCTAAAACTGTCACAATCTTTACTAATCAGCTTAGAGAAAAAATCGGAGTTATGTTTGGCAATCCTGAAACGACTCCAGGGGGTAGAGCTCTCAAGTTTTATTCCTCTATCCGCATAGATGTAAGAAGAGTAGAAAATATTAAAGAAGGAGACAAAGTTATTGGTTCAAGACATAGGGTAAAAGTTGTCAAAAATAAAGTTGCTCCTCCATTTAGAATCGCAGAATTTGAAATTATGTCAGAAGAAGGAATTTCAAAAGAAGCCGGTCTTTTAGATTCTGCAGTCGACCTAGATTTAATTACCAAATCTGGAGCGTTTTTTAGAATGGGCGGAAAATTAATAGGCCAAGGCAGAGAAAGTGCAAAAGCCTACTTGCAAGAACACAAAAAAGAAGCCCAGGCTTTAGAAAAAGAAATCTGGGCAAAGATTAAAAAAGGTCAAAACATAAAAAAACTCACAAACCATGAGTCAGAATCGGATGAAGAAACCTCGGAAACTATCGCGCAGGAAAACGCTAGATAAAAGTGCCCCAGATAACAAAAGTTGAACCCCAAAAGAAAAATGCAAACAGATTTAACATATTTGTAGATGAAAAATTTGCATTTGGCGTTTCTGCTCAAAATCTCCTAACACGTTCCCTAAAAGTTGGCAAAATATTATCCTCAGCCGATATAGAAAAAATTGCAAAGTATGAAAATCTCTCCAAACTTCAAGATATTGCCATGCAGTATTTAAACTATCGCCCAAGAAGCGAAAAAGAGATAAAAGACCATTTAGCAAAAAAACTGGCTCAAAAGGAAAATATAAAATTTTCCCAAGCACAACAAAGTCCGCTCATACAAACTGCAATTACAAAGTTGAAAAAGTACAAATTTATAAACGATTTAGAATTTGCAAAATGGTTTGTTACATCAAGGCAAAAAAATCACACCAAAAGTTCAAGAATCATATCAATAGAATTGAAATTAAAAGGCATAGATGAAAAAATAATTCAAAAAGTCCTAACAGCGATTGTTAATGAAAAAGACCTAGCAATAAGAGCCCTGCAAAAAAAAGTAAAAAGATGGGCAAATTTACCAGAAGTTGAAAGGAAAAAGAAAATTTACCAATTCCTTCTTTTTAAAGGTTTTAGCTACGATATTGCCAAAGAAGCATTTGCCTTTTTTGAAAAAAAGGACTAAAATTCAACTTGAGAAGAGAAAAGTCAAGAAAAATAATTAAGAAGTACGTGTGCAAGATATGAAAAATCTTACAAACATCCTCTTTTTAAACAAATAGAGCAAAACCCACCAAAGTGGGTTGTCTTCTTGATATTCTCTTTTCAAAGTCACAATGAGTCCTTTTGGAAGTAAAAAATACAGCAAAACAAACGTTTCTCAAGACGAGCCTAGAAAGGTTGTTGTTTCGGTAGGGCAAAATAGACAAAGCAGCATTTCACAAGGAAGCTCAAATCAAGAAATGATTCAAGATGCCAGAGACGAAGCATTTCGTATTAAAAAAGCAGCCGAAGATGAAGCTGCAAAAATTAGGCAAGAATCTCTGGAAATAGAAAAAAGAATTGTTCAAAACGAAGAAGCCCTCGAAAGTAGAATTAGAAGTGCCCAAGACGAAAAAGCACAAATTCAGTCAACTTTTTCCTCTCTCAAGAAAAAAGAAGAAGAAATTGCAAAATTGCGAGAGTCTCTTAATTCAAAGCTCGGAAAAGTTACTTCATTAACCGCAGAAGAAGCAAAAAAAATCATTTTAGAAAACGTAGAAAGCAACGTTAAGGGGGAAATTGCCAAAAGAATTAAAGAAGCAGAAGAAGAAATTAAAGCGGCAGCCCAAGAAAAATCCAAAGAAATTTTAGTAAATGCCATGATAGCTGGCGCAACCGACTGGGTTGCAGAATACACTGTTTCAACAGTTAAGTTGGAATCAGACGAAATAAAAGGCAGGATAATTGGAAAAGAAGGTAGAAACATTAGAACGTTTGAACTTGCAACAGGGGTAGACGTTGAATTGGATAGTGATATCGCAGGAGAAGTTAGGCTTTCATCCTTCGACCCAATAAGACGCGAAATCGCAAGAATGGCCTTAGAGTGGCTCGTAAAAGATGCCAGAATTCAGCCAACCAGAATAGAGCAGCTAGTCGAAAATGCCAGAGCCCAAGTTTCAAAAGACATGTCTGAAGCAGGCAGAAAAGCGGCAAGTGCTCTTGGTTTATATAATCTTTCTCAGGACACACTAGATACCCTTGGCCGTCTTAAATTTAGATATTCCTACGGACAAAATCAACTTATTGCTTGTCTAGAAACTGGGAAAATTGCCAAAAAACTTGCAGAAGAACTTGGTGCAGACACCACTATTTGCGCATGGGGAGGTTTGTTCCACGATATTGGCAAAACTCAAATCGAAAAAGAGGGGACTCATGTTCAATTAGGAGTCGAACTTGCTAAAAAATGGGGCTTTCCTCAAAAAGTAATAGATTGTATCGCTCAGCACCACGAAGACGAGCCTTTTTCGCATATCGAGTCTATGATTGTACACATAGCAGATGCCATTTCAGGTGCACGTCCGGGTGCAAGACACGAAGCCGTTGAAGATTATATTAAGAGGCTTGGGGCAATAGAAAAGGTTGCAATGAGTTTTGAAGGGGTAGAAAAATCTTACGCTATTCAAGCTGGTCGCGAAATAAGGGTTATTGTTAATCCTAAAATACTAGACGACGAAGAGATAGTGATTCTTGCTCACAATATTAAAGAAAAACTCGAAAAGGAACTTACATATCCCGGCCAAATTACAGTAACTGTACTTCGCGAAACGCGCGCAGTCGATATTGCAAAGTAATGGTAAGTTGGATATAATCTCCTTTACCAAAAAAGTTATGACCAAAAACGAACTGGCAGAAAAAGTTGCCAAAAAAACAGGCCTAACAAGAAGAGCAGCATTCGACGCGGTTAATGCTACTTTTGGTCTCATCAGGGAAGCATTAATAAAAGGAGACAAAGCAGTAATTACAGGTTTTGGAACCTTCAAAGTAAGGTCAAGAAGAACAAGAAAAGGCAGAAATCCTCAAACCGGCTCAGAAATCCAAATCGGCTCCCACAAACTCCCTGGCTTTATTGCCGGCAAAACCCTCAAGCGTCTAGTTAAATAAATTTTAAGATAATATTGTTCGAGAGAAGTTGAGAACTACCGGTATCTTAAGCTGCTTTTTCTAGTGGATGTTGTCTTAGTTCGTTCCTGTAAGCTACTATCCTACGGCCTACTCCAGACGGATTGTGCTCGAATGTCGCAATTGGAATAACTCTTGTAGTAATAGGACTCAGCGCAGTCGAAGTAGCATCCACAACTGTCGATTTACCCAGTTGTGATAAAACTCTAACCTCTAGCTGATTAGGATCTGATGGAAGGCCAGCCTTTTCTCTGACGTGTGTTCTTATACCAACTCGTACGGCCTCAATCGCTTCATTATCTGCTTGTCCTATTGTTTGTCCAGTTAAAAATTCTGGTTTTCTGTCCATAAATACCCTCTCTAGCCTTACTATATACCCCCTTTAGCTATAAATGTCAACAAAGTGATAAGATAAACATTATGGACCGAGATACACAAAAAGACGGTTTTTTAAAGCATCAGGCAAAGAGTTTCGGCTGGGCATTTGAGGGGATTGTTTACAGCTTCCAAAAGGGCACACATCTTAAGATGCAAATTATAGCAGCAGCACTTGTGACAATTTTAGGAGCTTTTCTTGCAATAAGCATAGTTGAATGGGCAATCCTTGTCCTAACCGCATCAGCTGTCATTTGCGCAGAAATAATAAATACTGCAGTCGAAGAAACCTGCGATCTTCTGCATCCAGAAAATCACCCAAAAGCCAGGTATGCCAAACATTGTGCAGCAGGAGCAGTTTTGGTCACGTCCATAGCCGCAGTTATTATAGGGGTAATCATTTTTCTTCCTAAAATTCTCACCTAAATTCAAGTTGTGGTAAAATTTCAAAAGTGAAAAATACTTTTTATATCAAAACTTTTGGCTGTCAGCAAAATATTGCAGACAGTGAAAGAATATCAAGTTACTATCAAGCTCGCGGCTTCAAACCAGCCAAAAGCATGAAAAGTGCAAACACAGTTGTAATAAACACCTGTATGATTCGCCAAACAGCAGAAGACAGAGTAACAGGCCTCGTAAAAAATATCTCCAAATCCACCGGTCGGCGGACCAAACCTAAAATCGTTATTACTGGTTGTATGGTCGGAATGGCAGCGCGGGACGAAACCGGTAAATACTTAAAAGCACTGCAAAAGCGAATGCCGGAAGCCGACGAATTTTTGCCGCTAGAAGAAGTTGGTTTTGATTATCCGGCGCTGCGGCACGATGTTACTCACTCTTGGGTTCCAATTTCAAATGGCTGCAACAATTTTTGTACTTTTTGTGTGGTACCTTTTACCAGAGGGAGAGAAATATCTCGCCCTTTTGAAGACATAATTTTAGAAATCAAAGATCTTGCAAAACAAGGCTGCCGCGAAGTAACGCTCCTTGGCCAAAACGTAAATTCATACGGAACGGATCTGGTTAAATCCACCAGCCGGCGGACAAAAGGATACAAACTGCCAAACGGTAAAACGGTTAAGCCAGTTATGGTCAAACATCTAGGAAAATATCGAATCCCCACTTTATTCCCATATCTTTTGTCCGAAGTGTGCAAAATAAAAGGTATAAAAACTGTTAAATTTATCTCTTCGAATCCATGGGATTTTTCCGATGAGTTAATAGACACTATTGCAAAAAATCCTAAAATAGACCGCAATTTACACCTCGCCCTACAGTCTGGTGACGATACGGTTCTTAAAAGGATGAACAGGTGGTATAGCGCAAAAGAGTATTTAAGCCTTACCAAAAAGATAAAAACGAAAATTCCAAACGCTCAAATTTCAACAGACATAATTGTGGGTTTCCCAGGTGAAACGCAGGAGCAATTTGAAAATACAGTAAAGCTTGCCAAAAACGTAAACTTTTCCTACGCCTACGTCAATAAATACTCAGATCGCCCAAACACCGCAGCCCATAAAGCGTTTGGCGATAATGTAACTCATGCCGAAAAAGACCGAAG
>CAYGDE010000002.1:7411-41776 GCA_964348615.1 uncultured Gammaproteobacteria bacterium
CCGCAGCCCATAAAGCGTTTGGCGATAATGTAACTCATGCCGAAAAAGACCGAAGGTTTCAAATTCTAGACGAGCTCATTAATCACAACGCCAATCCCAGAACAGCAGTTCACTAGTTCTACTACCCACTCATCATCGCCAGGTCTTCAGCAACATATACTTGTCAATTGCCGCAATATCAATTGGCCAACCAGAAGATATTGGATAGAGAAAAAAGAACATAGCCGCAAATAGAATCAAAATCAAAACAACAAGATATTTAAATTTTGTTTTCCAGATATCAAAAAGCATCATCCCTATAGAAATTGCCATAAATGGTAAGGAAGGTAAATAGTGGTGCAAAAACATAATACGGGGGCTAAAAATCCAGGGCACCCAAAAAATAAAATAGCCCAAAAGAACAATAAGATACACCATGCGTTTTTCTTCTAGAAATTTACCCACCAAATAAGAAATAGCAATAATTCCGCCCCAAAAAATTAATGGGTTTCCAATTGCATAAATAAATCCAGCTTTTTGTTCATACTCTTCATAAGAAAGATAAACCCCCCGCACATCCAAAACCCAAGGACACCAAGTCTTTGGTCCACCAAGCCCTTTTGGTACGCACGAAAGAGGCGTTGTACCATAAGAATGTTCCAAATCATGTCTGTTCTGGTACCACCAAATCTGCTTATTTAAATCTATAAATTGTTTTACCGAATGACCCTGCAACCAAAATTGGCTGTATGAGGCGAGATAAATCAAAATGGGAATGACAGCCAATAAAATAATTTTAAAATCAAACCGTTTGTGTTTAATTTTTTCAAACACAACTAGTACAAAAATTGCGAAAATTGCATAAAAACCAGACCATTTCGAAGATACCGCAAGTCCCAGCACCACGCTTGTTAAAAGTAGATAATTAAATTTGTTCGTCTTTAAATATAAATGAGCAAGTATAAATGACAAAAGGACAAAAAAAGTAACAAAAACGTCATTCATTGTAATTCTCGACATAACAAACATCAGATTTTCAAAAGCCATTACGCTTGCTGCAAATAATCCAACTTCCACTCCAAACATCATTGCTCCAAGAACAAAAGTAGCCCCAACAATTGCAGTGCCAAAGATTGCACTTGGAAGTCTCCATCCGGTTGGGTTATCTCCAACAATTTTTATAGAAGTGGCCTGAATTAACTTTGCCAAGGGAGGATGGAGCCAATCGAAAGCAGTATTTTCTTCTGGAGCTGGTGCAAAGGGGTCATACGCGGCAGGGTTGTTCTGAGAATACGCACGGGCTGTAACGACATGGTAAACCTCGTCAAAATAATACTTACCAGGCTCGCCAATTCGATACATTCTTATTGCAAAAGAAAACAATAATAAGAACACCAAATAAAAAGGGACAAATTTTTTCGAAAATATTTTCATTATTTTAGTATAGCTTGTACAAACTAAAATCACCGTGTCTGATCAAAAGCACAAACTGGGCATCAAATACTGCCAAAGACGCATCCCAATCATAAACGGCCGATGGGTCTAAAAGCGCATATCTTGCGTTATATAAATAAGGTATGTTGTTGTAAATTTGAGGATCTTTGAAAAATTGCTTTAAATTTTTCTCTCTCTCACTATAGTCGATTCCTCTTGTCCACAACCAGCCAGGGTATCCAACAACTGCAGGTCTACCTGCAAGAGAATTCACCAAATTAAGGTGCGAAGAAGTTGTCAATATTTTTTCATTTTGAGGCATATTTGCATTTCTTATATAATCTGCAATCGCGACAGAATCCTTATTAAAAATTACTGGAAGATTATCAACAGGAGTCAGCAGTCTGGGAATTTGGTCAATAATTCCAGAATGAATCGCCAAAGCTACAAAAGCAGCAAGAAGAAAATAACCTAGTCTTTTTCGGTATTTCGAAATTTCACCAAAAAAGGCAACAATTACAACTGCCGCAAAATATTGGAAGTAAACCAATATTTTGTTGTTATCATAGTCCCAAGGTTGGAATCTAATAATCTGAACTAGCAAAAAAAGGAATAAGCCGCAAATGGACCAAAAAACTAAATCGCTGCGCGCCCTTTTACCAAAAGATTTTAGAAAGAAGAAAGTAGCAAGTAAAAAAACAGGTAAAACTACACCAAAATTTACAAATATAAAATTAAAATATGCCAAGACATTTTCAAAAAAACTGCCACCTGCTTTATATGCAACCGATCCTATTGTTGGGGCACTCATCCAACCTAGTCTAAATTGAATAAAAGAATTATCAGAAGATAAAATACCATTTTTTCCTTGCACCAGGTAAAAAATCTGGGGCAAAGCAAAAATTGCGGCACTTAAACCCAAAACAAAAAAATTCGAAAATACCCCCCTTCCTTTCTGAAAAAAAGTAAATATTGCAAAAAGTACTAAAACTACAGACATTGCAACAAAAGAATGGTAATGGGAAAGGGGAGTAAGGCCAACGACAAGGCCTAAAAGAATTGTCAACTTAAAATTACTTTGGTTATTTCGCCATTTTTGAAAAACAAACAAAAAAAGTGAAAACATAAAAAATCCGAGCAAGAATGATCTTTGATGCAAAAAAACTAAAGATAAAGGAGCACCCCAACCGATATTCTGCTCAGGATAAACAGCATCCCACCTCGTAATTGTGGATGTAGTCGCCTCAACTGTATACTGTACGAACTCTCCCACGCTGCTAGCATTACTTTGGCTAATGACATGGAGAGATCCAAATCCCGAGCCCAGCAAAAAAATAACAATAGCAACCACGCTTGCAAAAGAAGATTTCAAAATAGATTTATAAAAAAGAAAAGTTAAAAATATTCCGCCAGCAACACAAGTCATTGCAACCGCCTGCATTGCAAAAAACCAGTCTGCGTCAAATCTTAATAGTAAGCCGCTTAACAAATTGACAAAAAATGGATAACGTAGTCGCTCCCCGTCAAAAATTGGCTCATTAAAATCCAAAGGTTGGCCAAAAGCAAACTTGCTAACCTGCGTCATATGAAATGGAATATCGCCGTAACCAGCGCTGGCTGTCCTTATATTTCCTGCGGAATCCACAACAAAAGTTTTATAAAGTAAAAAAAGATGAAAGAAAATTATTAAAGACAATAAAAATAATGGCCAAATTTTCCTCATGCGAAACATTTGTAATTTAATCATAGACGATTTATAAAATTAGTCAAAACCGAGGGCCAACATATAAAATATAACAGTTATGAAACATAAAGG
Organism: uncultured Gammaproteobacteria bacterium; assembly: GCA_964348615.1. Lineage (GTDB taxonomy): Bacteria > Patescibacteriota > Microgenomatia > Curtissbacterales > GWA2-41-24 > DATIHT01. Next base: position 10,641 of record CAYGDE010000002.1, read on the forward strand.
GCTCATAATTTACGGGCCAACATCAACAGGTAAAACCGGTCTTGCCCTGCAACTTGCACGTAAATTCAAAGGGGAAATTATTTCTGTAGATTCCCGTCAAGTTTACAAGAATTTAGATATTGGAACTGGAAAAGTTTCTTTCGAATCAAAAGTCGAAAAACATTCAGGGTATTGGCAAGTAGATGGAGTAAAAATTCACGGTTTTGACATAATAGAACCTGGCAAAAATTTCTCCGCCTCAGACTTTATAAAATTCGCACAATCAACAATCGAACAAATCCTAAGAAGGAAAAAATTACCAATAATTGTTGGTGGTACAGGTTTTTATCTTAAGTCTCTGCTTCAAGGCATTGAGTCATCGGGCATACCTCAAAATCTCAAACTAAGAAGCGAACTTGAATTGCAAACAAAAAAAGAGCTTCTAAAAAAACTTCAAAAACTTGATCCCATACGGGCAAAATCAATGAACGAATCAGACCGCCAAAACCCTCGGCGTCTCATCCGGGCAATCGAAATTGCTATATCAAAATCTGAACCAATAAGTCGATCAGCTTCTAGCTGGTCTCTGGTTTACCCTGAGTCTTATCGAAGGGAAACTGGCAACTTTCTACTATTAGGTCTTACCGCACCTAATGCTTATATTTATAAAAAATCAGACAAGTGGCTAGAAACTCGCATGAATCATGGGCTAGTAGATGAAATCAGGGGGCTTCTTAAAAAAAGAGTCGATAACAATTGGCTCGAAAATCTTGGTCTCGAATATCGCTGGATTACAAGGTACCTAAAAGGTGAAATTAATAAAAAAAGTGCAGTAGAAAGATTAAAAGGAGACATACATGATTTTATAAGGCGTCAAAAGACTTACTTCAATAAATTCAAAAGTATTCAAATGTTCGATGTATCCCAAAAAAATTGGCAAAAAGAATTAGAAAAAACAGTTACGCTCTGGTATACTCGAACTAAGTGATCGAAACAAAAGCTCCTCTAAAAGTTGAAATTTCCTATAAAACTGTAATTTTTACAGTAGCCTTTTTAATAGGTCTTTGGTTTGTTATGCAAATTAGGGAAATTATTGTCCTTATTTTCTTATCCATAATTCTTTTGTCTGCGCTTCTCAAACCAGTAGAATGGTTGACAGAGCATCGTATTCCAAGAGTACTCGCAGTTTTAATTATCTATGTCGTTTTAATAAGTTTAATTTCTCTTGCTGTTGGAATTATTATTCCGCCTCTTATTGATCAAACTTCCGATTTTGTTTCCCAATTGCCCCAAATAATTGGTACTGTTAACGATTTTCTAGTTTTTAATAAAATTCCTGTAGAAAATTTATCATCTGTAGTTTCTAATCAACTGCAATCAATAGCCGGAAATTTTATTGCAATTTCGTCGGCGATATTTTCAAGTATTTTTTCAATTCTGACGATTTTTGTCTTTACTTTTTATCTCCTTTTAGAATGGAAAAAATTTGTTAGACTCATTGCTTCCCCATTTGCAGGCAAACAGGAAAAGAAAGTAATTAATCTTGTTGCCAAAGTTGAAGATGGGTTAGGCCTTTGGTTAAGAGGTCAGCTCACCTTGTCGGCAACAGTCGGGATTTTAACATTCATAGGTCTTACAGTTTTGGGAATTCCTTATGCTCTTCCTCTTGCCTTGCTTGCTGGGATATTTGAAATTATTCCGATAATTGGTCCAATTATTGCAGCTATCCCGGCAATACTTGTTGGCCTTACGATTGCTCCCATTATGGGTCTGGCAATGGCTGGAATGTTTTTTGTTATCCAACAGCTTGAAAATAATTTGATAGTTCCATTAATTATGTCCAAAGTTATTGGTCTTCAGCCACCAATTATAATTATTGCGCTTTTAATTGGAGCAAAACTAGCCGGAGTCGGAGGAGCGTTTTTAACAGTACCAATCTTGGTAGTTGCCAAAATCGCCATCAAAGAATTTTTAACAGAAGATCAAAAACTAGATGACGATTTAGTGGAAGAATAGAAAAAAAGAAAAACTTTTGGGAAGAGAGTAAGCCAGATTCTGTTTTGCAGCAATCATCTATCTCGAAATGATGTAAATTGTCACTCCGTCCGCCTTTTTTGGCGAATGCCCCTACTCGAGTCTCTTGGAAGCGCGTCGTTGACTCATTTTAGGTTGCAGCTGGTAGGATTGTCCGTTTCACACCTACTCGTCTCTGTTACTCTCACCGAAAGTTAATTCCTTCGGCGCCCTGAAAATCACATGTAGGTAAAATTATCAGGGACTAGCGATTACTCGTCGGGGCAAAAACCCCGTACCATGCTTCCTGCTGTCTGGACTTTCCTCCCGCCCAAATGTTCAATTTTGGCGGGCGATTGCCCTTCTTCCCAAAAGTAGCCTATATTATACCAAATTTAACCAAGTCTCAGTAATTACTGTCCAAACTCTCCCAGCCTTACAACTCATCCTGGCTCTGGCTGAATATGTTGGAACCTATTATCAAGAAGTTTATGTTTCCTGATTAGCTGAAATCGTCGGGCAATATAACTACACCATATCTTGGATCTTCTTTATCTGTGATATCTCTCTTATACTTTCTTCCTGCAATAGCAGCTTTGAACTTGTCTTTATCTCCACTTCTAGCGGCATCTACTGTTTCTTCTGTAAGTGCTTCTGTATAACCTGTGCCAAACCATGACACAGTTAAACCCTCACGCATTACAGGGTTATCTAATATCTTTTGATACTCATCATCAGACAATTTTTTCCATCTTTCCAAGAAGTAAGCGTCTTTATAATTTGGATTAGTGGGTTTGATTGCTCTCCCTTTCATGTACAGATTTTCTGCTCCTACTTTTTCCACCGCAGCTTGAACAAGTTGCATTGCATAATCAGCTCGCCATTCTTCTCCTTTGTCGCTTACATGGAATAATTCACTAAATAACTGGTCTGTAATAGTTTCATTAGGATCAAAGATAGTGGGAGCAAGGTTTCGTTGCTCAACAAATCTAATTTGTGCATCATCAGGACTTACCATTACATTGTGACCATTAATAAATGCCACATCATTGAGCTTTAATCCTGCCCCTGCTGCCGAAGAAATAACACCAAATGCACTTCTTGCATACCCCCTACGAAAATCTGGATCATCACGCAATCTTGTTTCTAGTTCTTCTAATTCAAGACCTTGTAAGCGTTCCATAACTACCCAATCACCACTAATACCATATAATTCAGGCACTAATGTTTTAACAATTGGATGAGTAGCTGCGAGTTCCGAATATACTCTTGCATCTTCAACATTGTTTCTAATTACGGCAGATGTTGTTTCTCCATCAGCACCATTGAGATCTACAATCCCAACAAATGCGTGTTTCCCACGCCTTAAATGTGGTAGTCTTACACCATATTTAGTGCCTCGATGTTCTCCACTAACATTCAAAGCATAATCAGAACTGTAGCGGTTAGGATCATCAATCTTTGCTTCAACCTGCGGAATGAGGTGTTCAAAGACAGGTTTATATTTAGCCATTCTTCCAGCTTCTAATCCATGTGGCACGTCAGGAGTAGCTAATCCTAAATCGACTTCTTTTAGATCGCGGTTCATGTAAATCTAGAATACCATTTTTACTAACAAAAAATTTGAGGATGAAGACCAAGTTCAAATCCTGTTCTGAGTTTATTGAAGGGAGTTTATCGAAGTGCTAAGAAAAAAGCTAGCTTTGGTTAACTATGTTAGAACTTTTTATTCCCAACTGTTAATTTAACTGCAACTAATTAGTTGGAAATACACCTGATTGGCCTTCAGGTAGCTGGGGAAAGAGGGAAGTAAAATCATTTGCTCCTTCAAATATAGCATCTGTGACATTAGTCCATGCATCGACATAAATATCGTTACTTTTTCCTGGGCGAGGAATGATTTTGAGTTTTAGAATCTCAGCGTGTCTTGATTCTTCCAGACTCATTCTACTGGGATAACCAAGAAGTGTCGTAAAATCATAGAATTCAAAATTATCGAAAAACGCTGGATCTCTCCACTCAATTCCTTCGGCCAAACATATTGCTTTTACAATCTCTTCAGCAGCATTTATTGTGCTCGTTGCTTGATCCGATCCTTTTAATGCACTAAAAATCACTTTACCGCCTTCCTTCCTATAGACTATTTCACCTTTAGAACCATGGAACCCTTGATACTCTATTTTTTTCAGGGGACGAGGCGCAATTTCACTTTCGCCTGGCACTAAAGCATCAGTTTTTTCGTTAGATGAGCCAAATTCAACCATTTTATGGGTGGATTATAAAGAAAAGTAGCAAAATAGTCAAACTATAGGTTGAGGAAAGCTGTCACTGATTGACTATGTTAGAACTTTTTATCGAAATCAACTTTATGTTTATACTTACTAAGGTTTGATAATAACCGATGCCGAAACAACCAAAAATATACCAATTACATTTAACACAAATGATATGAACAAAAATTGGTAAGTCTTCATCTTTGATATTCCCATAAGACTCACTCCTATTTCATCAGGAAATGGAGAAGCAATTATAATCGCTCCGATAACAGGCAACGTCCAGCTAAAATACTTTGAGTGTAGAACTTTAGTAAAATGGTGATTACCATCAACATGATTGTAAATAGACTCAAGTTCCTTTTCCAAACTGTCTTTGATAAAACGGAATATAGTAAAATCCCCAACAACTGCGCCTAAACCTGCAATAAGCCCTATCTCAATGGGTGATAACGTTTCTGCCAAAACAAGTAGAATAACAGCTCCAGTAGCAACAGTGAAGGTCGAAACGAATAATACACCTGCCAAAAATGCTCCCAAATAGCCAAGATCCCCAAGATTTAGGAGAAAAGAGTGGGATGGCTCATAGCGAGAAAAAAAGGAGGCTATAATAATCGAAATCAAAAGAAAAGTCAGGTTTTTATATTTCCATGACTTCCAATAGAACATATATTTAGTATATCAAGCAAATCGAAATATAGAAAATCGTCAACAAAACATAAGCCAGCTCAAGCAAGCAGATTGACTTGTATCGTCAAAGCTGTGAATATATTAGTATGGCAAAAAAATCTGTCCTTGTGCCATCCAAGGGCAATAGTTTGTCGCAACTCTTAATAATAGCAACGGTTGCGATAATACTTGTTGCTCTATATCAGGCAGTAACGCAAAATGACGTTACTACTATTGCTCCAACACAACTTTTTCTAGTTGCTGGTGTCTTGGGTGTTTTGGGACTTTACCTAAAAGACGAAAAATAGGATAATCTCTGCCCTACGTAACTCTTGATGAAACGCTTGGTGGTACTTGTGTCCAATGTTGGTAGAGGTTCCAATCTTCAAGCAATAATCGACGCCCAAAAATCCCAAAAAATAAACGCTCAAATTGTAGCAGTAGTGTCGGATGCTTTCGATTCTTATGGTTTGGTACGCGCAAAAAAGAACCATATTCCAACATTTATCTCCAAAACAAAAGAAGAACTTTTGCTTATTTTGAAAAAATTAAACCCAGACTTTATTTGTCTTGCAGGCTGGAAACAAATAATTACAGATGAAGTTATCAGTACCTATCCCAACCGAATACTAAATGTTCACCCTGGTCTTGTCCCAGATTCAAAAGATGTAGAAGTCAAAAATCCAGACGGCACAAAAGCATTATGGAATAAGGGTAAGCTTGCCCAAAAAGCCATTCAAAACTTCCTAGACCAAAATGCAACCTATGCAGGTTCTTCTGTTCACTTCCTAACAGACGAGTTTGATTTTGGCCCAGTCCTTGCGCGGGGTTTTGTGAAAGTTAAAAAAGGCGATAATGTTTTAACTTTGTACAAAAGGCTAAAAGAGAAAGAACATGAAATATACACAATAGCACTTCAAAATTTAACAAAAAACTCTGTTGTGGTAATAGACGGCGGTGGCAGGGGGGCAGCCCTTGTGGAAAAATATGCCCAAAGCCCAAATATTCAAAAAATCCTCGCAATTCCTGGAAATGATCTCATGCAAGATTTAACAAAAAAAGAAGTTCTAACTTTTGCCGATATCAAAACCACAGATATAGAAAAAATAAAAGAAATTTGTATTAAAAACCAGCCAATGCTTATCGACGTTGCTCAAGACGACGCAGTGGCAGTTGGTCTTACAGACGAATTACAAAAATTAAACTTTAGAGTTTTTGGCCCAACCAAAGCGGCAGGCCAAATCGAATGGGATAAGGCTTGGTCAAGAAACTTTATGGAAAAATTTAATGTCCCTTGCCCCAGATTTAAAATTTGCACTGCAGAAAAAGATGGAATTGCTTACATCAAAGAGCAAAAAGAGGCAAAATGGTACATCAAAGCTGCGGGTCTTGCAGCAGGTAAGGGTGTAATTTTTGCCAAGGACAATAAAGATGCAATATCTGCTATTTCACAAATGAAAAGTTTTGGAAAAGCTGGTGAAACATTTCTTATAGAAGAATGTTTAGTGGGTGAAGAATTTTCTTCATTTGCCTTAGTTTGCAAAAAAGACTTCATCAACTTAGGCGAAGCACAGGACCATAAAACTTTATACGATGGTAACCTTGGCCCAAATACGGGCGGTATGGGATGCAGTTCCCCACCAATTGTTGTCACTTCTGATGTCAAAAAACAAATAAATCAAATATTCAAAAAGGTAGCAGAAGGCTTGGTAAGTATAGAACGCCCCTACCTTGGAATACTTTATCTAGGAGGCATGGTGGGGCAAAACGGCCAAGTAAAAGTTATCGAATTTAACGCCAGATGGGGAGACCCGGAAGCCCAAGTTATAGTTCCGTCTATTAAAAACGATTTTTTCGAAATGGCCAAAAGCGTAATTGATGGAAAAATTAAAACAATTAAAATCAGTACAAACAAAAATTACAAAGTAGTAGTAGCGGCAGCAGCAAAGGGTTATCCAGCAAATTATAAAGCTGCAATGGGCAAACAAATATTTGGTTTGGATAAAATAAAAAAAGATGGGGCAAAAATTTATGGAGCTGGTGTAAAAAAGCGCCAAAATAAATATTTTGTAAAAGGGGGAAGATTATTTTACATCATGACAACAGGTAAAGATGTTGCACAAGCTAGAGAAAAAGCCTATAATATACTTTCTAAACTTAGCGTAGAAGGAAATAACTTACATTTTCGCAAAGACATTGGGTACAGGGACATGCAAAGATTAAAAGATGATAGAAACAATTAGGGTAGCATCAAAAGGGCAAAACGATTCACGAGGCAACAGTCTTCTTGCGCAAATAAAAAGAACTCTCAAAATAAACTCCATAAAAAAAATCAGAACGGTAAAAATCTACCGCCTCGAAAATATTGACAAAAAAAACCTCAAAAGATTTGTTGAAAAAGTCCTTTTCGAATCAATCGATCAAATCGTTTCCTACAGCGGGCCGGTAATTATAGGTGCAGATCAAACAGTAGAAGTTGCCTACAGGCCCGGTGTTATGAATCCGGAAGCAGCGTCAATTCTAAAAGCTGCCAAAGACATGGGTATAAAACTTACAGCAGCCGATTCTTCACAAGAATACGTATTTTTTGGAAAAATCAGCAAAAGTCAGGCAAAAGACATTATCACCAGACTGCGTTTATACAACCCGCTTATCGAACATATTGTTGAAACAAACCCGGTTACCTTGCAAATTTCCGGTAAAGTTGGCAAAACGCAAAAAATACCAATTTTAAAAATGCATGACCAGGAATTGATAGAGCTGTCCAAAGACAAACTATTTTTAAACCTGGAAGAAATGAAAGTTATTCAAAATTACTTTAAAAATTTAATGCGAGAACCCACTGATTGTGAAGTAGAAACTCTTGCCCAAACTTGGAGCGAACATTCTGGGCACAAAACATTTAGGGCAAAAATAATATTAAACGGTAAAGAAAAAGCACCGCTTATAACGCGACTTAAAAAAGAAGCGTTAAAACACCCAAAAAACATTGTCTCGGCATTTGTCGACAATGCAGGAGTAATGGATTTTTATGACGGTTGGGCAATAAACGGAAAAGGAGAAACGCACAATAGCCCTTCGGCAATCGAACCATATGGCGGTGCGATGACAGGCAGCGGAGGAGTTTTCAGGGATATCGTGGCAACAGGCCAAGGTGCAAAAACGGTTATCTCAACTGACATTTTTTGCTTGGCAAATTGGGATATGGATCTTAAAGAACTTCCAATAGGGTCTCTGCCACCAAAATATATTCTCGAAAGAGTAGTTTCTGCAGTTCGGGATTATGGTAACAGGATGGGTATTCCAACAAACAATGGTTCATTTCATTTCCATAACGATTTCAGGGCAAAGCCGACAATTTTAGTTGGGGCATATGGAATTCTTCCCAAAAAGTATGCAAAAAAGGGAGAACCCAAAGTTGGAGATGCTGTGGTAAGTGTGGGTGGAAGAGTCGGGAGGGACGGAATTCACGGTGCAACATTTTCTTCCGGGGAGATGACGCAGCATACAATCACGGTAAACTCCCAAGCCGTTCAAATTGGAAATGCTATTGAAGAAAAAAGAATGTTTGATGCAATCTTGGAAGCCCGCGACAGAAATTGTATTCGTGCAATGCAGGACAGCGGTGGCGGCGGGCTTTCTTCGGCCGTAGGCGAAATGGGTGCCAAAATCGGTGTTTCCATACAGCTTGAAAAAGAAAGACTGAAATATCAAGGTCTGAGCCCTTGGGAAATATGGCTTTCAGAATCTCAGGAAAGAATGGTTTTGGCAATTGCCAAAACCAAAATAAAAACTTTTGAAAAAATCTGCAAAAAATATAATGTCGAGTTTTCTATACTTGGTAAATTTGACGGCACCAAAAGATTAAAAGTCGCCTACGGGAAGGAAACAGTATGCGATTTAGAAATGCAATTTTTACACGACGGGCTTCCTCAAAGAGTGATGAATGCAAAAACCTTCAAAAAACCCAAGGTCAATTTTAAACAACCGCTTATTCCAAAAAACCAAAACGAATGGACAAAAATTTTAGAAAAAATAATCTCAGACGGAAATATTTGTTCAAAAGAACCAATAATTCGGATGTACGATCATACAGTTCAAGGAACAAGTGTGCTGACGCCATATTCCGGAGAATCATACAGTGGTCCAAACGATGCCGTCGTAATACGACCGCTTTTAGGTAAACCCTATGGCTTGGTTGTGTCAAACGGTTTGAACCCGGTTTTAAATAAACTCGATCCATACTGGGGAAGTATTTGGGCAGCAGCCGAAGCAATTTCAAACTACGTGGCTGTGGGAGGAAACTACCAAGATGCATCGATTGTGAACAACTACATTTGGCCATTTCCAGACGAAGAATCGTTAGGATCTTTAGACCAATCCGTTGATGCGGTAGTAGATTTTATGAAAACTTTTAAAATACCAGTGATATCCGGAAAAGACAGTCTTTCTTCCACATACAGAGATACGCAAGGTAATGTTCTAAAAATTCCGCCTGTTTTATGTATTTCTATATTTGGGAAAATCAAAGATGTCAAAAAAACATCTTCTGCAGATTTCAAAAAGCCAGGGTCAGTTATCTGTCTTGTTGGTAAACCCGATACGCAGTCTATGGGCGGGTCTGTCTATTTCGAAAAACATGGTTTGATTGGTGGCTCAGTACCAAAAGTAGATCTAAAAACCCTACCAAATGTTTTAGATGCAATTCACAGAGGAATCCAAACAGGCGAAATTCTTGCATGTCACGATATTTCAGAAGGGGGAATCATAACAACTGTTTTCGAAATGAGTGTTGGGGGAAACATCGGTGCAACCATAAACATTGCCAAAAAAACCAAAAGGTCAGATTATTTTCTTTTTAATGAAACGGCGGGATGTTTTGTAGTTGAGGTAGAAAACGAAAAAATAGCAAAAAAATTATTTGCTAAGGTTCCATACATTATCATTGGCAAAACAAACAAAGAAAATAATATCCGTATAAATCAAGCGGCTAAAAATCTGTGTAATCTAAACCTGGACAGACTCAAAGAAACTTGGCAGAGGCCGATGAAGGAGATATTCCCATGAAACCTAAAATTTGCGTACTTCGTGCTGATGGAATTAATTGCGACGAAGAGCTTTCTTATGCTTTTCAAAAATATGGCGGTGATCCGGAATTTGTACATATAAACCAGCTACGCGAAAAATCAAAAAAGTTAAAAAACTTCCAAATTATGGCAATCCCTGGCGGCTTTGCCTATGGAGACGATATAGTTTCCGGAAAAATCCTAGCAACAGAACTTGTCAGTTTTTTAAAGGACCAAATTCAAGAATTTATAGAGAAAAAAGGTATGGTGATTGGGATTTGCAACGGGTTTCAAGCCCTAATAAGAACTGGCCTTTTGCCTTTTAATCGTTTAGGGGAAATGGATGCGACGCTTAAAAAAAACGACAGCGGACATTTCGAGTGCAGATTTGTAAAGGTGAAAATAGAAGAATCATGTGCAATATTTTTAAAACCTTATGTTGGTAATATTGTCGATATTGCTGTAAACCATGGAGAAGGTAAATTATTTGCCCTGCCCAAAAACATAGAGAAAATAGAAAAAGAAAAGTTAGTTTTTTGCAGGTATGTCGACGAAAAAAACGAGCCCACTCAAAAATATCCTCAAAATCCAAATGGTTCTATAAATGCAATTGCTGGAATATGCGACCCAACAGGTAGAATAATTGGCATGATGCCCCACCCGGAAAAAATTATAGAAATCACCCAACATCCAAATTGGAGACGTGGTAACGTCCAAGCACAAGGCGGTTTTCTTTTCGAAGGAATGGTAAAATTTGCACAACAGTCATGAAAAAAATTACTTATTCAAAATCAGGTGTTAACTATCTCCAATTAGATGCGGCAAAGAAGATAGCTCAAAATTCGGCAAAAAAAACTTCACAATACCTTCAAAAAGTTTCGATGAGAGAAATCCCCGAAACAAGAGGTGAGTCTGCATTCGTATGGAAGCAAGACAATGTCCTTATGGCAACCGTGACTGAAAGTTTAGGTACAAAAAATCTGGTTGCGGATCAAATGCGCAAAATTACAGGCAAAACTTATTACGACGTTATTGGTAATGACACAGTGGCTGCAATCATTAACGATCTTACGGCAGTTGGTGCAAAGCCACTTGTTATTACAGCACTTTGGGCAGTAGGGCAAAGTGCTTGGTTTGAGGATCAGATGCGGATAAAAGATCTAACAGATGGCTGGAGAAGTGCTTGTGATTTAGCCGAGGTAACATGGGGCGGGGGAGAAAGCCCTGCGTATTCTGACATTGTTTCAAAAGAAACAATTGCTCTTGCAGGTTCAGCAGTAGGAATAGTTAAATCTCAAAATAGATTAGCACTTGGAAAAAATATAAAAGCAGGGGATAGAATCTTACTTTTAAAATCAAACGGTATTAACGCAAATGGCATTTCCCTGACAAGGGCAATTGCCAAAAAATTACCCAATGGTTATGCAACAAAATTGCCAAGCGGAAAAATGTTCGGAGATGCAATACTCACCAAAACAAATATATACGCAAAACTTATTCAAAACCTACAAGACGCAGGTATTGATATTCACTACATATCAAATATTACCGGGCACGGACTTAGAAAAATTATGAGAGCCGAAGAAAAATTCACCTACGTAATTGAAAAACTATTTGATCCGCAGGAAATATTTTTATTCATACAAAAAAACGCGGGGTTTTCAGACTACGATGCATATGAAACTTACAATATGGGTCAAGACTACGCAATTTTCCTTCCGGCAAAAGATATTAAAGCGGCTCAAGAAATTATTAAGAAAAATAAGTTTGAATCTCTGGATGCCGGTTTTGTAAAAAAAGGCACACGGCAAGTAGTAATTAAGCCCAAAAACATAACCTTCAAAGGAGAAACATTGGATCTAAGATAAAAAAATCTCCAAATTGAACCTATAGTAACTGTTGCAATTTAGCCTCAGACAGTGTATAATTCATAAATGTTGGGTCATAGAACTGCCTCCAAGCAGTCCTTTACAATTGCCACACTTGGCTCACACTCTGCTCTGCAAATTCTAAAAGGCGCAAAAGACGAAGGTTTTAAAACTTTAGTTGTCGTCACTCCAGACCGTGTTTCACTTTATAAGCGCTTCAAATTCATAGACAAAATAGTAGAAATTTCAACTTTTGCCGACTTTCTCAAAATAGAAAAAAAACTGGCAGCCGAAAATGTAATCATGATTCCTCATGGTTCTTTTGTTGCATATCTTGGTTTAGAAGAGCATAAAAATATGAGTATTCCATATTTTGGCAATAAAGCAGTTTTGGATTGGGAATCCGACAGGCTCAAACAAAGAGAGTGGATGGAAAAAGCCAATGTTCCCGTTCCAAGAAAATTCAAAAATGCAGACGATATCGACGCACCTGTTTTGGTCAAATCATATGGGGCAGCCGGAGGAGCAGGATATTTCTTTGCTAAAAACAAAACCGAGTTTAAACAAAAAATTAAGTCTTTTAAACCGAAAAAATATCTAATCCAAGAATATATAATCGGTGTTTCTGCCTACATACATTATTTTTATTCCCCTCTGACAAACACCTTAGAAATCCTTTCGATAGATAGGCGCTATGAAACAAACGTTGACTCTTTAGGTAGGATCCCTAGCCATAATCAACAAGGTCTGGGAATCGAGCCAAGTTTTGTTGTTGTTGGTAACAGCCCCTTAGTTCTTCGAGAATCTTTGCTTGCCGATGCCTTTGAAATGGGCGAAAGGACAATAGAAGCGTCAAAAAAACTAATAAAAGGCGGTCTTTGGGGCCCCTTTTGTCTTGAGGCAATCATCACACCTCAACAGGAATTTTTTGTAATCGAAATATCCTGCAGAATTGTTGCCGGAACCAACCTATTTATTAATGGTTCGCCTTATGCGTCACTTTACTACGACAAAGAAGTTTCAACTGGAAGAAGAATTGCAATAGAAATTAAAAAAGCAATTAAAACAAAATCACTGGATAAAATTTTACAATAAAAAATGACACAAAAAACCTTCAACAACTGGCATGGAACTGCAGCAGTAATTGGGGTCGATTGGGGAGACTCGGGTAAAGGAAGACTAATCGATGACCTAGCACAAAATGCCCACATAGTTGCTCGTTTCAACGGTGGGTCCAACACAGGCCATACAGTTAAAAACAAGTACGGCAAGTTTGCTCTGCATATAACCCCTTCAGGGATTTTTAACAAAAAGGTTATTTGTGTAGTTGGCAGAGGAGTTGCGGTGGATCTGGAATCATTAATTGAAGATGAATTTAAACAACTAAAATCCGCAAACATTTCTTGGAGTAATCTAAAAATAGACGAACAAGCAACTCTTACAATGCCTTGGCATAAATTAAAAGATGGGTTAAGGGAAGAGATGCGAAAATCTAAAATTGGAACAACAAAAAGAGGGGTTGGACCAACGTATGCAGACCGAATAGAAAGGTCTGGTCTACGGGTTAAGGATTTATACGCAGGTAGTTTCGACAAAAAATTAAAAGACGAACTGGATTTCCAAAACAAATATTTCAACCTTAAACTATCTTTTCCAAAAATTTTAACTATCTACAAAAAATATGCGCAAACCATCAGACCATTTGTTACAAAAACAATTCCAATTATCAAAGATGCTATCAAAAACAATAAAAATGTTCTTTTCGAAGGGGCCCAAGGATACTTTTTAGATATAGATGCGGGCACCTATCCATTTGTAACCTCTTCAAACACTGGTGTTATTGGCATTTGCAAATCTTTTGACCTGTACCCAACGATGATCAGTAATGTCATAGGAATTACCAAAGCGTATACAACAAGAGTTGGTTCTGGACCAATGCCAACCAAAATAACCACAAGCGAAAAAAATCAAATTATAGAAAAAGGGCATGAGATCGGAACGACCTCTGGCAGAGTTAGAGACCCAGGATGGTTAGATTTAGTTCTTTTAAAAACAGCATGCGAAAATAATCGTGTTACAAAATTAGCGATTACAAAATTAGACGTTTTATCAAACTTCAAAAAAATTAAACTTTGTGTTGGTTACAAATTACAAAACAAAGCTGTAGATTACATTTCTGGAGACTCGGAATTTTTAGATTCTGTTGAACCTGTTTATGAAGTGCTGGATGGCTGGATAGAGGATATCTCCAAAGTGAGGTTTATAGAAAAACTTCCCCAAAATGCTCAAAAATATATAAAACGAATAGAAAGCTTTACAAACGTTAAGGTGAATTTTATAGGAGTAGGGCCAGAAAGGAGCGAAGCGATATATGCCTAAGCCGACAGTAGCTGTTTTAGGAAGCCATAGCGCATTGGACGTTTGTAGGGGCGCCAAAGACGAGGGATTTAAAACGCTGGTAGTGGTAGAGAAGGGTAGGGATAAAACTTACGCAAATTATTTCAAATCAAAAGGGGAGTTAGGGTGTGTAGACGAAGTTTTATATGTAGAAAAATTTAAAGACATTGTCTCCCCCGTCATAATTAAAAAATTGAAAAGTAAAAATTGCATCTTTGTCCCAAACCGCTCTTTTGAGGTTTACGTAAACGATTATGATGCAATTGAAAATGGATTTCCAATCCCCATGTTTGGAAACCGCAAGTTATTGCGACTCGAAGAAAGAACCGAACATCCAAATCAATACGACTTACTAGAGGCCGCGGAGATTAGATATCCAAAAATATTTAAAAAACCACAAGACATCGATAAACTTGTTATTGTAAAGGTTAATGAAAAAGAAAGAAGCTTCGAAAGAGCATTCTTCTTAGTTAACTCCGAATCTGGGTATAAGAGTACATCTGCAAAGCTGATAAAAGAAGGTAAAATTACAAAAGATGCACTTGCCGATGCAACAATAGAAGAATTTGTTCCTGGAGTACAAGTTAACTTAAATTTCTTTTACTCCCCTATCAATAATCGTTTGGAATTAGTTGGGACAGACACAAGAAGGCAAACAAATTTAGATGGGATTTTAAGACTAACGGGAAATTTACAGGAACAACTAATGACAGACAATAAAGTCGATTTAAAATATGAAGAAGCGGGGCATATTGCAGTAACCACACTAGAGTCTTTATTAGAGCCAGCGTTTGCCCTTGGCGAAAGATTTGTAAAAGCAGCAAGAGAAATGAAAGCACCTGGTGTAATCGGACCATTTAGCTTGCAAGCAGTAATAACAGCAGGTCCGCCAAAAAAAGATATTGTAGTTTTTGACGTTTCACCTAGAATGCCCGGCTCACCAGGTATTGCAGCAACTCCGTACAGCAATTATTTTTGGGGAAAGAACTTGTCGATGGGTAGACGTGTTGCGATAGAATTAAAAGAAGCAATTGCACAAAAAAAGCTAAAATTAATAACAACATGAAATCAGATCTAAACTTTACAACCTACCAATCACCATTTTCTTGGCGTTATGGTTCGGAAAAAATGCGAGAGATTTTTTCCGAGCACCAAAGAAGAAAAACTTGGCGCAAAGTTTGGGTTGCCATTGCAAAGGCCCAGGCAAAAGAAGGATTAATTTCAAAAGAAGAACTTGAAGACATAGTTAAAAATCAAGACAACATTGACATTTCAAAATCCCACGCAACTGAAGCAGAAATTAAACACGATCTAATGGCAGAAATTAAAACATTTGCAAGCCAGGCAAAAATTGGTGGAGGCAAAATTCATCTTGGTGCAACGTCTCAAGACATTGAAGACAATGCAGACATAATGAATTTTCAAAAAGCCATAAACCTAGTGGAAAAAAACCTAAAACAAATCCTCTTGTCATTTTCTAAAAAAATTGATAAATACCAAAATCTAGTTTGTATGGCTTACACCCACCTTCAACCCGCTGAGCCCACAACTTTAGGCTATAGATTTGCACTTTACGCTCAAGACTTGTTAATCGACTTAGAACTTTTAAATTTTGTCAAACTGCAAGTAAAAGGCAAAGGGACAAAAGGAGCGGTTGGAACTTATGCGAGTTATTTTGCGCTTCTGGGGGAAAAGGCCATAAGCATGGAAGAAGATGTAATGGCAGATTTAAAAATAGAAGCTATCGAAGTAGCGAGCCAAGTTTACCCAAGGAAAATAGATTATCTAATTTTGGTTCTTCTTTCCTCCATTGCTCAAAGTCTAAACAAATTTGCTTTCGATCTACGTATTTTACAATCGCAAGGATTTGGAGAGTTGATGGAACCATTTTCAAAAAACCAAGTTGGTTCTTCTGCAATGCCTTTTAAAAGAAATCCAATTCAAAGTGAAAAAGTTTGTTCACTGTCCAGGTACATTTCATCTTTTACAAAAGTAGCTTGGGAAAATGCAGCAAATTCTCTTTTGGAGCGAACACTCGACGATTCTGCAAACAGAAGATTAATACTACCAGAGGCGTTTTTGGCAACAGATGAAATCTTAAACTGCGCAAAAGCAATCTTAGAAAATTTAGTAGTTAACGATATAAACATTCAAAAAAACCTGGGAAAATACGGACCATTTGCAGCAGTGGAGGCGGTACTACTGGAAGCTGTCAAAAAAGGGGCAGACCGCCAGCAATTACATGAAATCTTAAGGCAGCAAGCAATGGCAGCTTACGATGCGATAAATAAAAACAACACCAATCCACTCTATGAAAATATTAAAAACGACGCTGCAATTTTAAAATATTTAAACGAATCCAATTTAGAAAAATGTTTCGACTATAAAAAACACATCGGCCTTGCGCCAAAACTTGCTGCCCAGATTTCACAAAAGGTGAAGAGGGTTGTAGGATGAAACAAAAAACTTTAGGAATAGCAGGTGGGGGGCAACTGGGAAGAATGCTCGTCCAGGCTGCTCAAAAACTTCAAATCAAAACTATTGTTCTAGACCCAACGCATAAAAGTCCTGCTGGGCAAATTGCTGACTCGCAAATAGTTGGCAGCTACAAAGATCCAAAGCAGGTAAGAAATCTTGCAAAGAAAGTAGATTATCTAACATTCGAAATCGAAGGAACTAATGCCAAAGTTTTAAAGGGATTAAAAAAAGATGGTATGCATATTCAACCTGAAGGTGAAACACTTGAATTAATTCAGGACAAATTTAAACAAAAACAACATTTAAAAAGTACAAAAATTCCTACACCAGATTTTGCTAGAGTTTCAAACTCTAAAGATATTGAAACTGCAGTTTCAATCCTTGGCCTCCCCATTGTTCTAAAAACGCGTTTTCATGGATTCGATGGAAGAGGCAATTTCGTAATTAATAAAAAAAACGATATTAAAATAGCTTTAAAAAAACTTTCCGGACAAAAACTGTATGCTGAAAAGTTTATTTTTTTTAAAAAAGAACTTGCAACACAAGTTGTAAAGGACGTCAAAGGCAAAATAGTTTGCTATCCAATTGTTGAAACTATTCAAAAAAATAATATATGTCACGAAGTTATTGCACCAGCAAAGATTAACAATTCGGTTGCAAAACAAGCTACAAGCTTAGCAAAAAAAGTCGTTTTAAATTTAAAAGGAGCCGGGGTTTTTGGAATTGAGATGTTTTTGACAGATAAAAATAAAGTTATAATAAACGAAATTGCCCCTCGAGTTCACAACAGTGGTCACTATACAATAGAAGCATGCACAACTTCCCAATTTGAACAACAAGTAAGGGTAGCATGCAAATTACCTGTAGGGTCAACCAAAATGAAAGTACCCGTAGCAGTTATGGTAAATATACTTGGTCAAAGAAACGGAAAAACACAACTAAAAGGGCAACAAAAGTTGCAAAAAATGGAAAATACCTATCTTCATATTTATGGCAAATCCGAAACCAAAATCGACCGTAAAATGGGCCACATTACTGTTTTGGGAAAAACCCTTAATAAAACACAGCAAAAAGCAGAAACAGCAAGGAGAATGATTTCTATATGAAAACAAAAAATCCTGAAGTAGCCATAATTATGGGAAGCGATTCTGATTTGCCTGTTATGAAAGATGCAGCTCAAATACTTGACGATTTCGGTGTTAACTATCAGCAAACAGTTATTTCTGCACATCGAACACCAGATAAGATGGCTAGCTTTGCTAAAAGCGCTCGAAACCAAGGATTTAAAGTAATAATTGCTGGTGCGGGTGGTGCGGCTCATCTCCCAGGTATGACCGCAGCATATACTTCACTTCCCACAATTGGTGTACCAATTGGGAGTGCTAACCCGACAGTATCTATGGAATCCGAAAAACCAGAGATTGGTACAGTTAGCGTAAAAGGATTAGACTCTTTGGTCTCCGTAGCTCAAATGCCTCCTGGGATACCCGTTGGAACTATGGCAATAAATGGTGCCAAGAACGCAGGATTACTCGCAGTAGAAATCCTTTCAATATCAGACAAGTCATTAGCAGAAAAATTGGATAGTTACAGAAAAACTATGAAAAATGATGTTGAAGAAAAAGCAGAAAAATTAGAGAAGATGGGATACAAAAAATATTTAAAACAAAAATGATCCCAGACAAAGTCATAAAAGAAAACATATCAAAAGCTGTAGATAGTATCACTCTTCCAAAACTCGGAAAAAGAAAAAGCGGTAAGGTGCGAGACTGGTTTAGTATTAATGGTATACGGATTCTTATAGCAACAGACAGGATTTCGGCTTTCGACAAAGTTCTCGGCCACATCCCATTCAGAGGCGCGGTTCTAAATAAAATTACAGAATTTTGGCTTGAAAAAACTCGAGACATAATCCAAAACCACATGATAGGTGTTATCGACCCAAACATTATGCTGGTTTCGGAATGCCAAGCGCTGCCAATCGAAGTTATTGTTAGGGGTTACATAACTGGTGTAACTGATACTTCCCTGTGGAGACAATATTCAGAAGGCAAAAGAACAATTTACGGGATAAAATTTCCAGACGGTCTTTTGAAAAACCAAAAACTTAAAAAACCCATAATTACTCCTACCACCAGAGAAACCGGAAAGGGTGGTCACGATGAACCGATAACCGCTAAAGAAATAATCGCACAAAAAATAATCTCGCCAAAAACATGGAGGCAAATTGAAAAAATAGCAATTCAACTATATGAAAGAGGAGCAAAAATTGCAGACAAAGCAGGTTTTATTTTGGCGGACACAAAATACGAATTTGGTATCGACAAAAGAGGTAAATTAATTTTAATAGATGAAATCCATACCCCAGACTCAAGTCGTTTTTGGGTTAAAAAAACATACGCCTTGAGTTTTAAAAAAGGCCAAGAGGTTGAAAATTTCGACAAGGAATTTATGCGCCTTTGGTTTCGCGAACAGGGTTATTCTGGAAAAGGCAAAGCACCCAAAATGCCTGATGATTTGGTAGTTAAAATATCAAAACGATACCAAGAAGTATATGAAAAATTAACCAGAGAAAAATTCGATGTAGATTTAACCCTAGAACCAAAGGAAAGAATTTTAGAAAGCTTACAAAAATTGACATGATTTTAGTTTTTAACTTCGGTGGCCAATATGCTCATCTTATTGCAAGAAGAGTAAGAGATCTGGGGGTTAAAAGCGAACTTGTAAATCCAGACATTTCTGTAAATGAAGTAAAAAAGCTAAACCCCGACGCGTTAATTCTTTCCGGAAGTCCATTTGCACCGTATGAAAAAGGCGCCCCTAAACTAGACAAAAAA
Organism: uncultured Gammaproteobacteria bacterium; assembly: GCA_964348615.1. GTDB lineage: Bacteria > Patescibacteriota > Microgenomatia > Curtissbacterales > GWA2-41-24 > DATIHT01. Next base: position 30,221 of record CAYGDE010000002.1, read on the forward strand.
ATTTACGATCTCAATGTGCCCATTTTAGGTATTTGTTACGGACAGCAGTTGATAGCAGACCAACTCGGAGGAAAGGTAACAGCTCACGAAAAGAAACAGTTCGGCAAGGAAACACTGGAAATCAAAAAATCCGATCTGTTTGCAGGAGTTGGGGGTCCTCAGACAGTTTGGTTTTCTCATGGGGCACAGGTAGATAAACTACCCGCAGGATTTGAAGCAATCGGGTCAACAAAAGCAGCAAAAATATCTGCTTTCCAAAATGAGAAGAAAAAAATTTATGCTGTCCAATTTCATATTGAAGTTACCCATACGCCAAGTGGAACAAAAATACTTTCTAACTTCCTGTTTAAAATTGCCAATGCTAAAAAAGATTGGAGCCTTAAAACGCAAAAAGAAGAAATAATTACAAAGCTCAAAAAACAAATTGGAAACGACAAAATTTTAATGGCAGTTTCTGGAGGTGTAGATTCCACAGTTGCAGCAACTTTAATTAAAATTGCTTGTCCTCAAAACCTACATTTAGTGTTTATAGATACCGGCCTTTTGCGAAACTATGACATTTTAGATTTAAAAAATGTAGCAAAAGCCGTAAATTTTAAAAACTTCAAAATAGTAAACGCACAAAAAATATTTCTGTCAGAACTTAAAGGGGTAATAGACCCGGAAGAAAAAAGAAAAAGAATTGCAAAACTTTATTTTAAAATTTTAGAAGAAGAAGCCAAAAAAATTGGTAAAGTAAAATTTTTAGGTCAAGGGACCATTTACCCCGACAGGATTGAATCTGCGCAGACCACAAAGCATGCAGATAAAATTAAAAGCCATCACAACGTAACTTTGCCTCATGGTCTTGCGCTTGAGCTGGTTGAACCGGTTGCCGATCTTTACAAAGATGAAGTCAGAAAGTTAGGAAAGATGTTAAATATTCCAGAAGAATTTGTAAATCGCCATCCATTTCCAGGTCCGGGTTTGGCAATCAGAATTGTTGGTGAAGTGACAGAGGAAAGACTGGCAATTGCAAAACAAGTCGACGAGATATTTATAGAAGAATTGCGTAAAAACAATATATATAAGGAAGTAAATCAGGCGTTTGCGGCACTTCTGCCGGTAAAATCGGTTGGGGTTATGGGTGACAGCCGTACCTATTCATATATTGTTTCTTTAAGATCGGTAAACACCACAGACTTCATGACTGCCGACTGGTCTAAAATACCCTACGAAATTTTAGAAAAAACCTCAACAAGAATTGTCAACGAAGTCCGAGGCGTCAACCGCGTCGTCTACGACATTACTCAAAAACCCCCTGCAACCATAGAGTATGAGTAATTTATTGCTAAATGATTTCGTTGTAATTTCAACAAACAAAGGAAAAGTTAAAGAAATAAACGAAATTTTGGGTACAAACCATAAGGTTTCCACAGTCGATATTCCAGAAGTCCAGTCCCTAGATTTAGATGAAGTAATCACAGAAAAAGCAAAAGCAGCATTTGGAAAAATCAAAAAACCGGTACTTGTTACAGATGTCAGCCTGGAAATAGAAGGTCTAAATGGCCTTCCTGGTCCTTTTGTTAAGTTTTTTTTAAAAACTTTAGGTGAAGAAAAAACTGTACAGCTTGTAAAAGGTAGTCGGCGCACTAAAGTCACAGACGCGGTTGCACTGTACGACGGGAAAACTTTAAAGATATTCAAAGGAACAGTTTTTGGAAAGGTTGTCCCAAAGGCAAAAGGGAAAAATGGCTTCGGATTCGATTTTGTTTTTATTCCAGATGGCTATAATAAAACTTATTCTCAAATGCCCACCAAATTAAAAAATGAGATTTCGCACCGGGCACTTGCTTTAAAAAAGTTGAAAAAATATCTTACTTCTTGAAAACGACCAGTTTGTAGCCAAGGTAATTCCAAATCATTGAAACTCCAGTCGCCAAAGCATTGGCAACATTTGCCCAAAGTATCTTGTCTTTAACAATAATTGGGGGAATAAACGTTGTAATAACAAAAACTACACTTGCATTTATTGCAATTCCCAAAGCCGTGACTATAAAGAAAACTACAAAATCTGCATGCTTTGCACCTTCAAAGACCCAACGTCTGTTCCAGAAATAACTGTTAACAACAGCCCCGGAAAAAGAAAAAGCCTTCATCGGAATAATATTTGTGCCAGCAGTTGTTCCAGTTAACAAAATTAAAAGATTAAAAATCCCAAAATCAATGGCAGTATTTGAAACCCCAACTAAGGCAAATTTGGAAATCTGCCACAAAATTGCAATCTTTTTACCCAATAAATACGCAATCGACATTCCCACAACTGCAATTACAGGTACGAAAATAACCAAAAAGTAAATTAAAACAGAAGGCAGTGAATTTAAAATGCCAAGCGATTTAATAAGCGATGTTAAAAAAACGCCGACTATCAACGAAACAGCAAATGTATAAATAAGATCCCTTTTTGGCATAGACAGTTGTATATCTCCATATTAAGTACAAACTGGCAATTTTACAATAGTTTCCATTTTTCCATTCAACAAATGTCACCACTTTTGAATTTTTTAAATTAAAAGTACACTAGAATCACATGATTTCAAAAATCATAAGCTGCGCAGTTGTAGGCCTAGACGCAATCCCCATAACAGTAGAGGTTGATATTGCTGCAATGGGTCTTCCAAGTTTCAGTATAGTTGGTCTTCCAGACAAAGCTGTCGAAGAATCTAAAGAAAGAGTAAGGGCAGCCATTAAAAATAGTGGTTGCGATTTTCCAGCTAAAAGAATAACTGTAAATTTAGCTCCAGCGCATCTTCACAAAGAAGGTCCGGCGTACGATCTGCCAATTGCAATGGGAATTTTAATGGCCTCAGAGCAGTTACCAAAAATAGATATTGCGGATTCTATTTTTCTTGGTGAGCTTTCACTTGACGGCTCGCTTCATAGAATTTGGGGGGTTTTGCCAGCAGCCATAATGGCCAGGGACAAAAATTTTAACAAACTTTTTTTGCCAGAAGAAAACATAGGTGAAGCCCAGGTTGTTGATAAAATAAAAATCTTTCCCGCCAAATCTTTAAAGCAACTTTTTGAGCATTTCGCAACATTGCACTTACCGCAAGCTTCCCAAAAAACTATTTCCCCATCGCAGCATAAAATAATGAAGTTTACAAAAAGCCAAGAATCAGATTACGATTTCGAAAACATTCGCGGTCAAGAAAGCGCCAAAAGAGCTTTAGAAATTGCTGCAGCCGGCGCCCATAATATTCTTCTTAAAGGACCACCAGGAGCAGGTAAAACATTAATGGCCAGAAGCTTTACAACTATACTGCCAAAACTCACATTCGAAGAAAGTTTAGAAGTTACAAAAATCTATTCAGTTGCAAATCTGCTTTCTCAAAAGGAGCCAATTATAACGACACGACCTTTTAGAAGTCCTCATCATACAACAAGCCATATTGGTCTTATTGGTGGAGGCAATAATCCGCATCCTGGCGAAATATCACTTGCCCACAGGGGCGTATTATTTTTAGACGAATTTCCAGAATTTCCAAGACATGTTTTAGAAGCCCTAAGACAGCCAATGGAAGACGGTGAAATTGTAATATCCCGAGCTGCAGGTTCTGTTAAATTTCCTTGCCGCTTTACACTGCTTGCAGCTGCAAACCCCTGTCCATGCGGGTTTTTTGGTGATGAAACGAAAAATTGCACTTGTCTGCCTCAAATGATTACGCGTTACCAAAAACGAATTTCCGGGCCAATTCTAGACCGTATCGATATCCACATTGCGGTCCCCGCGGTAAAAGTTGAAAAATTGACAGGAAAGTTTAGTGCCGAATCATCCAAATCTATACAAAAACGGGTCCAAGCCGCCCGTGACCGTCAAGCAAAAAGGTTCAAAGGAACAAAAATCACCTCCAATTCCGAAATGAGCAACAAACAGCTAAAAGCTTTTTGTAATCTAGATGAGCAATCGATATTACTCCTAAAACAAGCCATAGCAAAACTAAACTTATCTGCCCGCGCCTTTCACCGCGTCTTAAAAATCTCAAGAACCATTGCCGATTTGGAAGGAACAGAAAAGATTAAGTCCAACAACGTTGCAGAGGCACTACAATATCGACCATCACAAACCGAATAGTTTACCCAGATCTGAATAGCTAGTTTTGCCCAAGTTCTGTAAAATAAGTCTGCAGCAAAGAAATTGCAAGCAGGATATAATTTAGTAAGTTAAAGTGGAGGTGAAAAAATATGACCAAAAAAGAAGAATTCAAAATAGATGGGGAGCATCTTGTCCAAAAAGTCAAAGAGCTGGTTAAGCAAGGGAATGTCAGAAAGATTACGATAAAAGACAAAAAGGGCAAAGAAATTATTACATTTCCTCTCACTGTTGGTGTAGTTGGAGCACTTATTGCCCCGGTTCTCGCAGCAGTTGGTGCTGTAGCGGCACTCATTGGCGAATGTACAATTTCCGTGGAAAGAGAAACAAAAGGGAAGTAGCGAATGGAAATATCCGTTTCAAAATTACTTGATCTAACTGGTAAAACTGCGATTGTCACAAGGGCTGTTGGTATCGGACATGTTCTCTTATATGGCAGGAAGCCAGATTATTGTTGATGGAGGTATACTTTTAACATGACAGAAACAAACCCGATATTGGAAAAAGCATTGGGGCTTGCCAAAAGAAGCAGTGCTCAAGGAATTCTGGTTACCCATTTAACAGTAAGGCAAAGCATTACGATTTTAGTTTTAAAGCTTATTCTAATAGACATTATTACTGCTGTAGTATTTTTATTTTCCCATTCAATATTATTTAACACGAATGTAAGCAGTAGTCTAAGCATAAATCAGAATGCTTACAATACAGCTATTTTCCTTTTTTTAATTTTTGCAAAAATTTCCTTGACAATTTATTTAGTATTCGAATGGCTGAACGAATATTATGAAATTAGGCCGAACTCAATTATCTATAAAAAAGGCATCATTTTTAGAAAAATCAAAAGGCAGGATTTAGTTCTTATCCGAGCAGCAAAAGTGGAAAGAGGTTTGTTTGCCAGGGTTCTTAATTACGGCAGCATAAACCTATACGATATTCGGCTTAATCAAGAAATGAAGCTTTATTTAATCCATAATCCAATAAAATACTTGCATGTTTTAGAAAGCATCATTCCCGATTTGGAGGAAGAAAAAGAATTTTTCGCAAGGGAAAAAGTTTTGGAAAATTCCCAAGAGGAATAATCGGTTTACTCCACTACAAGTAAAGATTTAGAATGGTATTGTGAAAAAGATTATTATTATTGCAGTTTTGGCATTTGCAATAGTTCTTGTTCTTTTTATTCTTGCAGCAGTTTATGCCTTCAAAACCGTTAAGCCAGCATCTAAGGTAATAAACCAGAATCTTGCACAATTTTTCTCTCAGGTAATTTACCTTCCACAAGGTGTAGGTCCAAGCCTAGATTTTGACAAAACAGATTATTTCTGGGAAATGGAAACTCGCCAAAACGAAGTTGTTGGCGTAAGGCTAAGCCACAACACGGCATTTCAAAAAAACCAAAATATAATTCAATTAACTTTAGAAAAAGAAGAAAAAGGGGATCCAAGCATTTTTAACAAGGTTTTGCCGGCAGTAATCGCAGACCCGCAATCATTGTCAGCAGCCCAAGACCCACAAAAAGCAAATCTTAATGCAAACCCAAAATATGGATACAGCAGTATCAAGCTTGCAGTTAAACCTGAAACAAACCAAACTACAAAAATAACTTGGGAATTTGAAAAATCAAAATTGCCTGAAGAGTTAAAAGTACAATATCAAAAACTAGATGCAATTCCCGCATCTCTTCTTAAATTCCTATACTCCATGCCGCATTTTATACTTGCACTTTTTTCAGGGCAGTAAATTACACCCTAAAAAAACCATATGAAAAACCCCAGTGCAAACTACTTTGTCCGTGGGGTTTTTCAAAATAACCAATTGACTTAGCCGCCAATTTTAAACATTGTAGTACCACAAACTGGACATTTACCTTTTTTAGCAGGTTTGCCATTTTTCATGGTCACACTTTGTGCGTTTGGGTCGTCTCTCTTTGCGCGGCATTTAACACAATACATTTCAGCCATATCTTGAAATTCACCTCCTTTAGACAGAGAAAATAATTCTGAAGCTATTTAGCCTCGATTAGCCTCAACAATAACATAGTATTTACGGGAGTGTCAAGCGAAGTGCAACTTGCCCTCCAATAACAACCAAGGCACAAAGCCCAATTTTTAATAGGTCCCCTGCAATATAGCTAATATCCTCAATACTATTTGATGTTGGGGTTTTTGTTAAATTTACCGAAGATATACTTCCAGAACTCGCATCAATTCTTTCGGAAGTACCCTTATAAACAACCGCACCATCTTCACTAAAAGTAAATCTTCGTTCAGCGGCCGAAAGCTTTTGTCTTTTTGTTTTAAAAGGCATAAGTTGTATTATACACAAGGACAATGTCTAACTTTCCAATAACCTACTACCTATTATTCTTAGGATATATCTGGACTGCAGTCGTTACTGTTTTTCTAATTAAGGCCATTCGTAGATATCAAAGACTCACAAAAGGCACAAAAGATCTAAATCTTAGTCAGATACTAGAAAATCTTGTACAAAAATCAGAAGAAAATAGCAAAATTGCCAGCCAGCTCTCAACAGAGCTCACAAAACTAGAAAACCAAAATAGGCAAAATTTCCAAAAATATGCTTTAATAAGATTTAATCCCTTCGAAGATACCGGAGGCGATCAAAGTTTCGCGCTTTCTATTCTAGACGACCATAATTGCGGAATAGTAATTTCATCACTACACTCAAGAACTGGAACCCGAGTGTACGCAAAAAAAGTCGAACAAGGCAAAGCAGCAAACCATGAGTTTTCTAAAGAAGAAAAAGAAGTAGTAGAAAAAGCAGTTAAAAAATGAAGGAAAAATTGTTCAAAATAATTGCAGGATGTTTAGTTTTATACTTGATTTCTGCCGCCCTTTCGTACTTAGTTTTCAACAAAGTGCTCAAAAACCCCATAAGTATCGCAACACCGTTTGGTAATCTTACCGACGTTACTTCTGGTAGTGAAGAAGGTCCCAAAAACCAAGAATGTCCTCTAAACGGCGCAATGTATACAAAGACTAGAAAAGACCAATGGGAAAAGAGAAGACCGCTTGGGGTAATGGTAGAAAACCATTTGGATGCAAGGCCCATAATTGGTCTTTCGCGTGCCGACGTAATATATGAAACTGTTGCTGAAGGTGGCATAACAAGACATTTAGTAATGTACCTTTGTCAGGATGCCGGTGATATCGCGCCAGTAAGGAGCGCAAGAACTTACTTTTTAGATTGGCTTTCAGAATACGATGCGCTTTATGCCCATGTTGGCGGTGCAAACACAGCGGGGCCAGCCGATGCACTTGGCCAAATTCGGGACTACGACATACGTGATATGGATCAGTTTGGCCTAGGGTTCCCTACCTATTGGAGAGGAACAGACAAACTCGCACCTCATAACGTCCATTCAACAACCAAAAAGCTTTGGGACGCTGCCCAGCAAAGAAGCTGGGGTCCGGAAGACGAAAAAGGCGTAAGATGGGACGAAAACTTCACAAAATGGAAATTTAAAGACGACGAAAGTTTAGAAAAACGCGGCGATCAAAAGCCAATCGTTGTGCCATTTTGGGCAAACCAGCCAGATTACACATCCATATGGAAATATGATAAAGAAGCAAACGTTTATAAAAAGTTCCATGGAGAGACTGCTCAAGTAGACCCTCTAACAAATGAAAACATGGCAGCAAAAACTCTCATTGTTCAGTTCCAAACAGAAAAAGATGCCAACGACGGATACCCAGACGGGCATCTACTTTACGGCACCAAAGGCAAAGGGGACGCACTTATATTTATGGACGGCAAAGTCCAAAAGGGCCAATGGGTCAAAAAAGACAGGACTACAAGAACCACCTTTGTCGATTCAAAAGGCAAAGAAATCGAACTTACAAGAGGGCTTGTTTGGATAGAAAATATTCCGGTTGGAAACAAAGTAGAGTATTAATTTGCCTCAATCTGTATTATAATCTGCAAAAAGCTGCTCCTAATATCTAAACTAAATGCTAATAGATTTATTTATTTCTAAAGTCCGCGTAAAAATTTTGGAACTTTTCCTGGGTGATCCTGGCCAAGTTTTCCATGTTCGAGAAATTGTAAGAAGAGTAGACGAGGAAATTAACGCGGTTAGAAGAGAGCTTGCAAGGCTTGAAAAGACAGGACTTCTTAGTTCTGAATGGCGAGCAAACAGAAGGCTTTACACTGCCAAGAAGGACTTTATCTTCTACTTTGAACTTCTTTCTATGATCAACAAATCAGTAGGCCTTGGTGGGAGCATTCTTAAAAACAAAGGCAAGTTAGGTAAAGTTCGTTATGCAATGCTTTCCGGTTCTTTTGTTCGGGGCAAACCATATACCCCAAGCGATGTAGACCTATTTGTCGTTGGCACAATTGTTTTGCCGGAACTTGGTGCTATAGTCCGGGAGGAAGAAGCAAGAAGAAGCAGGGAAATTAATTTTACTCCAATGACCGAAGAAGAATTTGCATTCAGAAAAAGCCGCAGAGACCCATTTGTTATGGATATCCTTTCCAAGCCTCGGGTTATGTTAATCGGCGACGAAGAAGAAATGGTGCATTTATAAACCTCTCAAGGTAGTCACCCACGTTGTATTAATATTATAGGTTTGTTATAATTCACAAATGGTCGAAAACCCTGATGCACAGATTTCAAGGCTGAAAACTAGTGCAAGGATAGAAATACTTTTAAATCGTAACAAAGAACCTCGCGCCGTATTTAAAACAACCCAAAGGTTACTTCAAGAAAGGCTTAGTGTAGACATTGATTTGTCCACAACACGTTTTGTTTCTCAAGAAGAACTCGAACGTCAAGATCGGATGCAAGCAGCACAATCAAATAAAATTGCTAAGGCCATTGTAGAAAACAGTCTTCCCATGCCTTATGTTAGCCAGTTAAGTATTGCAAATGGTGCAATTGTGGAAACAGATTCTGGAACGCAGGCATATCTTCGCGCAAAGGATTTTGTCGGAATGGAATTTTTTGGAAATGCTTTAGATCAAAGAGCTAGAGAATCATCAAGTGCCGTTAGTGTCGGCATGTTTAATAATCTTACTCGACTTGCAGTTGAACATAGTACTCCTATTTTCCAAATTGACACAGACAGAAAGGTCTTAAAATGGATTTCAGGTTTATTTGTAGCGACAGTAAGACAAGCAACGGTTGATAATAGCGAACAAGATGTAAGTGATTTCAAAAGATATGTAGAAGGTATCGCAAGGGATATAAAAAACTTATCAATAGACATTAAGGGGGCTAAAGTAAGATTATTGCACGAAGATATACCTCTGATTGAATACCCGGATGATCTTAATAGGGCTCTTTTGCGTTTGATTGCTGATTCACTAGAAGAGGAGTTTGCAGCAAGAATGGAACAGAAATGTCCTTGGTTCATTCCACCAGCACGTTTCCAAACAGGCATTATTTCCAATCAATTTAAACTTTCAAATTACGATCAAGCTACTGCAGAATTTAGAAGTAATTTCCCGGGGATAAACATTCCAGATGAATTAGATGAAATGATTAGAATGTTCAAAGAAGGAGATTTTGCAATGGCTTTGTTAAGGGAATCCGCATCGAAATTTGGAGTTACAAGAGTAGAAAAGAAAAACACCGAATCATTAAAGGTTGAAGAAGTTACAATATTTGAGGAAGAAATACCTACAACAGAGGAAGAAATACCAAAACCAAAAAAAGAAAAAAGAAAGAAAAACCCCAAAAATCAAAAGCCAACAAATCAAAGCATCCAAACTTTTTCCAAAAAACCTAAAAAAGTTAGACAAGCAGAAGCTAAACCACAGATCCTCGCAGTTCCTATAAAATTTGATCCAAAGGAAGAAGTTGTTATCGAAACGAGAGAACAACGAAGATTAAGAAGGAAGGCAGAAGAAGCAGAAAAAATAGAAGCCAGAAAACGAGATGCTATAAGGCAAAGTAGAAGTGACCAAGCCATTCCAAGATATCAAATCGAGGCGTTTAGAGCAGGCGAGAAAATTCCGCAAACTGGATCTATAGGTGAAAGAGTAGAAAGTGATGTTGATTCGACGACTGAATATAGAGAAGCACTTGATATATCGGATATTGTAAATTCAATCCTCCTAGATTTGAATAAAGGCAAAAAGTCTGGAGTTAGATTTAAAAGAGAAGACAAATAATACTCCAAAAAAATCTTGTGCTGATATATAATCTTGGGTAATGCAAAAAAGTCCAAGGAAAACTCTTTTTTTAATAATCCTCTTAACTATCCTTGCTCTCTATATCGACTTGCCTATTGTTCATTCTCAACAAGTAAAAGATTTCCTCGGGCGCGATTTAGAACCTAAGCTTGGTTTAGACCTTGCAGGCGGAGTGCAGCTTACCATGTCTGCCGACATGAAAGACGTGCAAGAACAAGACCGCGACAATGCCCTAGAATCTGCCAAGAATATTGTCGAAAACAGGATTAATTCTCTTGGTGTTTCCGAACCCGTAATCCAGGCTGCCAAAACCCAAGGTCAGTATCGGCTTATTGTAGAGCTTGCCGGTATTTCCGACATCGACCAAGCAATTGCCACAGTTAAAAAAACTGCGCACCTCGAATTTAAAACCCTAAAAGCGGATGCGCCGCCCGAATCAACCTTTGCTGCTCTTCCCGAACATTTTGAATCGTCGAATCTGGGCGGCAAAGATTTAAAAAGGGCGCAAGCCCAGCCAAGTCAAGATCCCCAAAAACCAGGATACGTAGTAGAGCTGGAATTCAGTGATGATGGAAAAACAAAATTTGAAGAAATAACCAGAAACAATGTCGGCAAACAAGTAGCGATTTTTCTAGACGACCAGATGATTTCAGCACCCGTTGTAAATGCAGTAATTTCGGAAGGCAATGCAATTATCGAAGGTAATTTTAACTCAGATGGCGCCAGACAGCTTGCAGTAGAACTTAACGCTGGTGCATTGCCGGTACCACTGGTAATAGAAAGCCAAACACGCGTAGGCCCTACACTCGGTTCAGACTCGATCACAAAAAGCATTTTTGCAGCAAGCGTAGGCCTTGCGTCCGTTGCCGCATTTATGGTTGTCTACTATCGCCTTTTGGGAGTTTTTGCAATTGTTGCTCTTTCTATTTATACGCTTTTAACCTTTGCTATTTTCAAGCTAATCCCCGTAACTCTGACTCTTGCGGGTATTGCTGGATTTATTCTTTCCATCGGTATGGCGGTAGACGCCAATATTTTAATTTTTGAAAGAATTAAAGAAGAAATAAAATGGGGGAAACCCAAGCAAGAAGCCTTTTATGCAGGTTTTAATCGGGCATGGTCTTCAATAAGAGATTCAAACGTGGCGTCTCTTATTACAACTGCTATACTTTTTAACTTTGGTTCGGGCCCTATTCGCGGGTTCGCCTTAACCTTAGCGCTTGGAATTTTAGTTTCTATGTTTTCAGCAATCACTGTATCCAGGACCT
>CAYGDE010000003.1:0-35708 GCA_964348615.1 uncultured Gammaproteobacteria bacterium
ATGTGTTCCCATGGTGTTTTTAGTTTTCCATCATCTTTGCTCTTCTCTGCGGCCTGCATTTGAAGTATTTCTTCCCAACTACCGTAACTGCTTCTCCTCAGAGATTTAAGAGCGAAAATTATCGCTGTAGTGTCGCCGGAATCAATTCTTTTTTTTAAGGCACTTTCTGCTGTGTCTGCTAAGGTTTCTCTGCCGCTTGTAATTGCCTCCTGCATCTGTTCTGCAAACTCTGTATCAGCTCTTCGCCACTCGTACACAGTTTGCCTGCTTATACCTGACAATTTGCAAGCAACACTAACACAACCACAAGAGTCATCAGAGGAAAGCATCTCTAAAAACTTAGTCTTTTGTTTATCTCGAAAGGAGCTCACTTTTTTATATTTGTAAGATTTGTACAAAACAGCGCCTTAAGGCGCTACTTATTAGATATAAAGTTCAAAGTGCTACTTCTTAATAGAAGTCGTGCCCGTAAGCGTACCTCGTTGAGGCTGTTCATTAAACTCTATACGGCCTCCTTGTCCATCGCTAATACTTGTAGCGTTGGATTGTGCTTCCGGAGCTGTGGTATCAATCTTCTGCATTTCTGTTACGAGTTGAGTAACAGGTTGAGCCGTCTGTGTAGGAGGGGCGCTTTGCTGCGAAGACGGCGTAGGTGTAGAACTGCTGTTTTGTTGATCAGTAGGCATATATAACCTACTTATATCAGATTCAAGACTCTTGATGTCAAGTCAATACTGATATATTTCTTTGAGCTGATTCTGCTCCAAAACCTTCAATGTCAGGATGTCATCGCTTATATTTGCCGGTTTCCAATTGGAAAGTACAGCATTTACAATAGGTTGGAAGAGTTCAAGATTTGTCGCTCTGAGCCGACTTTATCCTATAGTTGATGTTAGTTCGAACAAGTAGTATAATTTTTACATGCCTGAAAGAAAAACAGGACCAGAAATTGCTGAAGTTTGGGATGGGCATCAGCCAAAGGACAAATGTCCCATAATTCGTGTTGGCGGAAGTCCACTTGACATCCTCAAATTACCATATGTTTTTCCAAGACTAGTTGGTGAACTGTACGGAGATATGTTAAGAAGAGATAGATTGCTCCTTGAAGAGATCAGAGAATTTATAGCTATCCAGCCGTTTGCACCCTTGAAAAGAATAACAGAGGGACAAAAATTTGACCCTTCCGAATATCAACCTAAAACAATATTGACGATCAGGCGGGATAGATGTTTCGGTGGTGATATGTTTGAACAGGGTACTTGGGCTATTACTTCCTCAGAATGGCAACCCTACGGAGGTAATAGAAATGTTGTTGTAGGTTTCTCTGTCCAGAACATACGATCTGGGCTGGGTTTTGGCGATATGGGAAATAGAAACTGGCATGAATCTTTTACTGTGGGGGATGTTATTCATGAGAAAGCAAAATATTTTCCTTTTGGTCAACAAGATACTTTTACTAGATACGGCACGGTTGAAATTTGGAAATTTGGCTTAGCCGAACCAACGAAAAATCCATCGTTTTCCGCATCACTCAAGCCAAGCATCCAAAGAAGCTAAACTTTTTCTTCCACTATTGTTCTAAGATCCCTTCAATACTTCAGGGTAAACGTCAAATATTTCCGACAGACCTTCTTTGCTTCTGGGCGAAGTGGACAGTAACCGAATACAGGAAACTAGGCTGGAAATTGAAGTTTTTAATGAAACCTTAGAAGCAATGGGAAAGGAAAAATATTTTCCGAGTTAGGCTGCTTGTGTTCTTGAGTATTCTTCTATGGCGTCAGTATTTAAATACCTTTGCACATAAGCAGTTGCCTCTTGCTCGGATTTAATTTCGTCGACTTCATTTAAAATATCTTTTCCAGCCTTTAAAAATTCTTCTTCGTCAAATTTTAGTTCTTTGCCTTCAAAATTAATTACACCTTTTTCCAGTAGGTTGTTAAATAGTATTACCGCACCTTCGAAATAGGCACGCATCATTTTGTTATCTTTTAATTGTTGGTACTTTTGCACACAGCTTGCCACAACATGAGGAATTAATAACTTCCACGTTTCTTCTGAAACACTTTTTCCTTTTAGTTTTTGTGTATTGATAATTCCGAAAAGGTCGCAGTAAAGTTCACTTATTGCTGCAAATTTGCCTCCCAGGCTGTGTCTTTCGTGTGTTCTATTAAAATAGGGGTGAGCAAGTTCGTGGCCAAGCATGACAGTTGTTGATAGAGTTTCCAACTCTTCTTTTGAGTGATGTACACTTTCAGGGTAGATTTTGTCTAAAATCGAGGTGTGCGTTCCGGACCTTTCCCGCCTGACTGGTGAAAAAATGGTTATCATTGAGCCTGTTTTTGGATCGGTTTCGATTTTAAAGCTGGGTTTTCCTTCAGAAAGGGCACCGGCTAAAAATAAGGTGTCATCAACACGCACTTTAACCGGACCTGTGCCATATGCTGTTGTTAAATCGTTTGCTAACCTTTGTGCAATTTCCGATTTTTCATCATCTTTCATGCCCATAAATGCCCAAAAGACATCTTTTGCGCCCATTAATTGATCCCTGTACCGGTCTAGGCCAATTTCAATTTTTATTTTAGGATCCATTTCGATAGCAATTCTTTTTGCTTCTTCATAGTCGCCTTTTGCTATTGCCTGGGATAATTTTTGGTAGTACGAAGCGTCTTCTGGGGCTCTTAATGTTTCTCCAAGATATCCTAAATTGGTTGATAATATGCCTAAGAGCTCCTTATATTCTTGCGAATATGGGGTAGCAACTAAATTACCTTTTTCGTCTCTTCTGACAACTGTTGTCCTGTCCAAAATTTTCGGGTCTTTTTGGTTCGCTTCTTCAAGTTCTTTTTCGTTTGCGTCGGCGGGATAAAGGCGGCCTCTTTGCGGGTCGGGCCCATCCATTATTGCGTAAATTTGGGCGACTGCGCCAATTGCCCCGGTATAGTGCGCGTATTCCCCTAATTCCTCGGGTTTAATCCCAACAAAAATTGTTGGAAATTCTGTGATATAAGATTTTTGCGGTGCTTGATCTTCTCGTTCCATGAACGAGAATAATATCAAGTTTGAAGCTATATGTCAAGACTATAGGGTTCGATTTTTGGAAGTAAAAAGTTTAGAAATTACAATTGTTGTAATGTCTAAGGCAATAATTATCTGAAGAGGGTTTTTGGCAAGAGCGAAAAAAGGTTCGAGGTTTGGTGAAAGCTGAAGTAGCTGGTTTGGGATTTGTTCGTATCCAATAAGATAAAGAAAGACAAAAGTGAACAAAATGACAATTATTAGTTCCAATGCCCCTTCTACGTCCCTACTGCTGGAAAACATTGTATTGCCTATTTGGAAGAGGGCATAAAATAAAACAGCCTTTGGCCAGAAGCCGTTTATTTCCATTTTTGATGCGATTGTGATTGCAATTACGATTAACAAGATTCCAAAAACAAGCGGGGCGATGCCTATTAAAAATCTTCGCAGTGGGTCGCTTTGCCCCACTTGGACGCTTCCAAGCTTAATTTGGTTTCCTTCGACTTTTGGGGTAAGTTCAATTTCGCCAACATATACACCAAGTGCCTGTGCAACTGCTGCATGGGCAAATTCGTGAATTATTGTCCCTGGCAAAAATACAAAGGCCAAAAAGCTGATTGTTGTGTTTTTGCTTTTTGTAATTTGCAAGATTAGCAGGCCAAGGTTTTGGGAAACGGTTTTTGAAAGCAAAAATAAAAAAAATAAAAGAAAAAGAAAAACCAGTGCAGGGCTCATTTTAATATCTTATCAAAAATGCTAAACTAACTTTAGTTTATGGACAATAGGAGCCTTTTAGAATTTATTAAAAAACATAAGATTGGGATCCTTTCCACCCTTGGTGAAGAATTCCCTGAATCGTCTGTTGTGGATTTTGTAATAAACGATAAATTTGAAATTGTTTTTAACACGTTTGTTGGTTCTAGGAAATACAGGAATTTACAAAAGAATAGGCATGTTTCTTTTGTTACTGGATGGGAAGGATTAAAAACTGTTCAGTACGAAGGGTTGGCATATGAACTTTTTGAGGAACCTCTGGAAAAAGTAAAAGAGGCGCATAGCCGCAATTTTGAATATGTTAGGCTTTGGAAGGTAGATGAGATGCGGTATTTTAAAATAAATCCTACCTGGATTAAGTACAGTGATTACAATGCAAAACCTGCGAAATTCTTCGAATTAGATTTCTGAATTTGATTGAGGCAGACAGCTTACCGTAAAACGGTATTTTGGAATCTCTTGCTTTTTGGAGATTTGCAACAGAGGTGAATGCTGTTCTAGGAGTGCTTGACAGCCAAAATTATTTGCAAACAAGATAGTTTGTGGAAGAGAAAGCACTACTTGGCTGTTTGTTTCCCAGCCGAAGGTTTTGAGGTTGTCTTTGTAGAAAAAATAGACTTCAGGCCAGTGATTGGTTGTAGTAAAGTCTATTACGGCAGAATCGCTGCACGGGGCGTTTCTGATGATACAAACCTTTCTTCTAGGTTCGAATGTCCAACTTTCTGCGCCAGGGTATTTTGGGATTGCTGCTGATGCGTCTTGAATCTCTATGCTAAAGTTTTTGGGCGGTGTGGAAATTAGCAGATGAATGACATACCCAATGCCTGTGCATACTAGAACGAAGATGAAAAACGTAACAAAACCGTGCTTCATACTTTTATATTAACACCATTTTTAAATTCCATTGTAAAATGGATTTGATGGTATTAAAGGTTTTTCAGCTAAACTTGTATAAAGGGAAATGGCTAGAAAAAGCAGCTGAATTTTTAAAGGCTGAAAACCCGGACATAATTACTTTGCAGGAGGTTACTACAAACAAGCTTAATTATTTTGATGATCAAAATGTAAGTTTATTTGACGAGCTAAAAATAAGACTTGGCATTGAGGGTGTTTATGATTGTACAATGCAATTTAAAAATTTGCCTGGGTCGTGTTTTGGGAATGCTGTTTTTAGTAAATTTAAAATTAAATCAAGCAGCGTTGTCTCTATGAAAGACGGCGGGGAGTTTTATTATGATTTTGAAAAACATGGCGATTTTGGCAAAGACAGGCCTTTTGTACCTAGACATCTTATAGATGCAACTTTGGAAGTGGACGATTCGTACATGCATGTTATTAGTGTCCATGGAGCCTGGACTGCCCCGCCAAGCGACAATGAAGAAACTTTAAGGCAAGCTGGTGTTATTGCCAATCACCTACGTAGCCTTGGAGATGAGCCATTTATTATGGGAGGGGACATGAATATGCCCCAAAATACGAAAGTGATCGGAAAAATATCAAAAGTCTGCAAAAATTTAATGGAAGGTTCTGGAATAAAACAAACGTTGAATCCAAGATTGCACTACTTAAAAAGCAAGGAGCTTGCTGTTGATTATATTTTTACATCAAGGCATTTTGATTTAAAAAATATTGAAGTTTTGCAAGTGGATATTTCGGACCATTTGCCTGTTGTTGCCCAGTTAGAATTTAATGTCTGACACCAGTAATTTGTGCCTCAGGAGGGATTCGAACCCCCAACCAATCGCTTAGAACGCGAGTGCTCTATCCGTTGAGCTACTGAGGCATTGGAGCGGGTGAAGAGAATCGGACTCTCGTATCCAGTTTGGAAAACTGGTGTTCTACCATTGAACTACACCCGCAATAGATGTAATTTTATCAAATTTAGGAATTAATTGTATAATTGTATTTGAGCATGGTGGTTGTAGCTCAGTTGGTAGAGCAGCAGCTTGTGGAGCTGCGGGTCGCGGGTTCGAGCCCCGTCAACCACCCCCAAGTTTTTGCTAAAATTGGTCTATTGGGAGTTTTTCTACTTTATCTTCGATGTTCTTGTAGATTATTTGGTATTTGTAAGGTCTATACAAAAGAGCAATTGGCGCCTCGTCCATAAGAAACCTTTGGAAATCTTGGTAAACAGCTTTTCGTTCGTCTTGGTTCCGGATTACCCTGCCGTCTTCCAAAAGCTTGTCTATTTTGGGGTTGTTTAGTTTTGTTAAATTGGTTTTTTTCTGTGAAGAATGCCAAAGTCCATACTGGTCTGGGTCTTTGGAAATTTTTTCGACAACCAAAAGGGCCTGGAAATCCGCTGGAATTGTTTTACTTTCCTCTATTTTTACTTTTACGCCCAAGTCTTCCCAATCTTTTTTTATAGATGCGGCAATATTTTCAAAACTACCAACAACTGTTAAGTTTACTTCCGGGTTTTGCAACTGCGATTTGGAAATCAGTTCCTTGGCTTTGCCAACATTGTAGTCATACCTTTTGACATCGGGATTATAAGCCCAGTTGTTTTGAGAGATTGGTGAAAGGGCTGTTTCGCCGTCGAAGCTGGTTTTGTTTATTGCATGGTTAAGGGCCTGGCGAAATTCTTTTGAGCCTAAAGTTTGGTCTTGGGTATTGTAAAAAATTGTTACAATTTCGTCTTGGGCTGCAACTTTGTTTACTTTGAGGTTTGGCCATTTTTCAAATTCTTTTGCCTGGGCTACAGACGCGTACTTTACGTCCCCTATTTTTACTGCACTGGTTAGCTGATCTTCGGTTTGGTAAAACTTGATTTCGACCCTAGGAAGGTTTTTGTCCTTTGGGGTTAAACCTATTTTTTGTATTGTTTTGCCAGTTTCGGAAATTTGGGTAATTCTAAATTCACCAGTGCCATAAAAGGTTTTAGTTTTAAAAACGGGTTTGTCCAAAGCTTGTACAAACGAAGAAATCGGGTTTGGAAGCTTAAATTCGATGGCTTTGTTGTTAAGGGCGTTTATTTCTACGTTTTCGATTGCCAGCGTAATATCCTTTGCCTCCAGGCGTGAACCGTCATGCCAAGAAAGGTTGTCTTTTAAAAAGACAACATAGTCTTTACCGTCTTCTGAAACGGTCCAATGGGAGGCCAAAGAAGGTTGAGGTTCGCCTTTTTGGTCTATTGAAATCAGTGATTGAGTTGCTAGGTTGAGTATTTCTGTTGGGACTGTTTCTAGTGTGTAGTTTCCGGCGTAACCTATTGAAACTATGTTTGTTTTGGCAAGACTTGTTGTAAGTTTAAATGCGAGAAAAACTGTGGTAAAGATTGTTGTGGTGCCTAGAAAAATGGGAAGTTTGTATCTTCTTGCGTATGCACTGGCCAAATGGATCCAGAATTTGGCCCTTCTTGTTTTTGGCGAAGAGATGGGCATTTATATAAGTACTTGGGAAACCGAGAGTACTAAAAAGGCAATAGCTAAGAAAATTGTCAGGTACACAAACAATTTTTCCACTCCCCTTTTAGATCGGTAAACGCTGTTGCCTCCTCCAAAAGCAGCTGAAAGACCTGAGCCTTTTGCTTGAAGAAGAATAGTAAAAATTAAACTTAAACTTACGATAATTTGTAAAATTAAAAGAACGTTTTTTATCATATGAGTTGTTCGATTGCTTTAGCTATTTTCAGACTATCGTGATAAAGCGGGAAGCTTGTGTTGATAAAATCCCCTTCCAGTATTTTACCACCAAACGCCAGTAAATTTTTCCTGTCGTACTGGACGTATTTATATTTTAGACCTTTTGGAATTTTTGGTGCGTAATTTGTGTTTATTAAGATTTTATCAAAGATATTCTTTTGGACGTGTTTTTCTATTGTCTCTAGATAGTCTGAAGCCCGAAAGTTTGGCGTTTCGAAAGATTTGTTGGTTGTATTTAGAATAAATATTTTCTTGGCTTTTGATTTTATAAATTCTTTTTTGATCTGCGAAACTATAAGAACGGGTAAAATTGTGGTAAAAAGGTCTCCTGGCCCGGCAATTAGTACATCTGCTTCGCGAATAGCTTCAATGGTTACTTTGTAGGCCTTGGCGCCTTCAGGGTCTATGTGTACCTCTTTTAAGGCTTTTGAGCCTGGAAATTTTCCAAGGTCTATGTTTTGTTCACCGTAAACTTTTTGTCCATCTTTATTTTTTGCCCAAATGTTAACGTTATCAATTGTTGCCGGAAGAACCCTCCCGCTAGGGGAAATTATTTTGGAAAATTCTTCGAGAGCCTTGTTCGTGTCACCCTTGTATATATCTGTTAAGGCAACAAAAATTAAATTTCCAAGTTTTTGTCCGCTTAAATCGGTGTCCTTTCCGTACCTTTTGCCTGCAAAACGATAGCGAAAAAGCAGATTTAAAACAGATTCTTCTGAGGAAAGCGCTGTGAGGCAGTTGACCAAATCTCCAGGCGGAAGGACAGAAAAAGCACGCCTAAGACGCCCCGCAGAGCCGCCATCGTCGGCCATAGAAACGATTGCAGTAAGCTGATATGGATAATCTCTTAACCCCTTTAGCACTTGTGCTGTTCCGACGCCCCCACCCAGACAAACGACTTTTCTGGGTTTTTCTGGGAGTTCAAGATAGTGTCTTACAAACGAAGCTAGCATTGGGATATGTTATCAGATGTACTGTACGGGTGGCAAATAAAGACTTTTTGTGATTTTAGTCGAAAATAATGTGCAAGACTTTTTGGGAAAATGTAAGTATTATGGCTGCCGCAACGAGAGTTTCGATCTGGTTTAAGTTGGCTTGCGGAATTATGAAACCCTGGATGTTTGCGCCTGGGAAGTTATATGCAGAAATACTAAATTCTGGTAAAAATTTAATATAGGCTAAAAAAAGCGAAATGTTTAAAATTAATGAAAGCAAGCCAAATGTAAGAATATTTATTGGCAAAAGGATGATTGAAAAAATTGGGTGAATAACAATTGAGGTTAAAATTACGCCGCCTACTGCTGTTGCCCAATTTTGGGGATTAGCGCCAAGAGTTATTGTTGGAATAAGGGTTATTACCAGATAAAAGGAAATTGCTGAAATGATAAGGGTTTTTAGGTAGTGGCGCATTTTGGCAGATAACTTGATTGTAAATAGTAAACGGTAAATAGTAAATAGGTATCAGAAAATTAGGAAGCGAGCATTTTTTTGCTGCGAAGAAGCTTGTGGTAGGCGTTTGTAAATCTGTGGGCCTCGTCCCTTGCCTCTTGGGCGAGCTGCCTTGCCGGATTTTCCTTTGGAAGGGAAATGGGTTCCTTTCTATCTTGTGTATATATTTGTTCAAACCTTTTTGCAAGCGAAGTAACGAAGGTTTGCACTTTGTATTTAAAAACGACAGAAAGGGCAGCCGAAAGTTGCCCTTTCCCCCCATCAATGATCATAAGATCGGCAATTGGCCAGTCGTTTTTGAACCTGCGTGTTAAAACCTCTCTTAACATTTCGTAATCGTTGGGTTTTTTTGTAAATTTTATTTTGAATTTACGATACTGAGATTTGTCTGGCTGACCATTTGTAAAAACTACCATAGATCCTGTAGCAAGAACACCTGAAATATTTGCAATATCGTAGCACTCTATTCTTTTGGGTATTTTTGAAAGTCCTAAGACTTTTTTCATTTCTTCAAGTCGCATTAACCTGAGGTCGTCTACTAAAGTTGGCCTTTCTAAAAACTCTTGCGGTGCTTTGTAGGTGGTCGTAATATATTGTAACTTTTGAATCTGATTTTTGAGTTCATTTGCCTGTTCATATTGTTGGCCTTTTGAAAATTTAGCCATTTCCCTTTTTAATTCTTTCAGAAGTGTTTGGCTTTTTTTAGAAAGAAGCTTTTTAATCTGACTGATTGTGTTTTTGTATGCCTTTTGTGAAAGGTCATTTGCATATGGATAAGGACAAAGACCCAGATGCACAAATAAACAGGGTTTTTTGGGGTTTTTGTGGTGGCAGTATGGAAATATTGCCCTTATCATTCTTAAAATTTCCCGGGTGGTTTTAGCTGACGGAAACGGGCCTTTTAGAAAAACACCTTTTTGGGGTTTTTCTTTTCTGGTGGTTGAAATTGTGGGAATAGGGCCGTTTGTAATTTTTATATAAATTGGGCTTTTATCATCTTTGGCTTCGATGTTGAAAAAAGGCTTATTTTGGCGTATTAACTCGGCTTCCAAAAGAAGTGCTTCAAATTCTGAAAATACTTTAATATGATCGATTTTTTTTATTTTTGAGACTAAAAGATTGGTTTTTGGGCCTTGATTTTTGTTTTGAAAATAGGAGGACACACGTTTATTTAAGGACACTGATTTTCCAACGTAAAGAAGCTTCCCATCATCGTCGTAGTACAAGTAGATGCCAGGAGAATCAGGCAGATTTTTAATCTGTGACTTTATTTTTGATTCCACTTTTTTGTATTTTACTAAATCCCGGGGATCTTGTGTTTTTTTTGGTGAAACTTTTTGTATAAATGTAAACCAGCGATTGTTAAAAGTATTGCAATTGAAGTACCTGCCAAAAAGTTTGGGGAGATTATCAGAAAATAAATAGGGACAAGTGCCACACTTTTTACAATATACGTATCTTTATAAGAAAGAATTATGTCTTTTTTGGTTGAAGTAAAAAAACTTGGTGTTTGAATTTTGTATCTGTACTCTCTTTTGGAAAATGGGGGCATAAGCCCAGGGTTAAATTGTGAGTCACCAGTGATTTTAAGATCGGTTTGAAGTTTGATGTCGTCTGGTAAAAGTGCGGTATTACCAACATTTTGGATAATTGCTTTTGCTTGGGTTGGAACTCCAGAAATTATCTTGGGAGGCAGAATAAGATCCAGTTTTGGTACTTGTGACGGTTGAGGTAGTTCTTGTGCAAACGAGACAAAAACTAAATTTTTGTCTAAGTCCGACTGTCTCCTGTATGTTCCTGGCGGGTTTGGGCTTTGGGAATTTACTCCCTTTTGAACAAAAGTAACATGATTAAAATCCATTTTGTTAAAATAGTCGATTCCGCCGGAGGTTGCACCCCATGTCGGATCTACCTGAACCCAGCCCTGTTCGTCGTCCCAATATTGAGGCCATGAATGCAAAACGTCCTTTTCAATTGCCAAAGAAAGTGGACGCAGGCGTTCGTTTTGTGTATATGCATAACCTTCGATTTCTCTTGCCGGTATCTTGGCACTTCTTGCAAGTGCTATAAAAAGGTCGGAAAATTCCAAACATATAGCGTCGTCTGGTTCTTGGGCTGCACGGGCTGCGCCTTTCCTGGCGGCTTTTGGTGCAGTACCGTTGTTGATAAAACTTATGTAGTCGGAAACTTGCTGCTGCTTGCGGTTTTGGTTGTACTTTAAATAGGTGGTTACAAAATTGTAGATATTTTCTGGAGTCTTAAGTTCGTTAGCTTTATCTTTTATCCATGCATTATCTGTTTCCCAGTAACTTTGGGGTTGAGTGTAAATATTTTTTTCTTTTTCACTCAGAGTTTGCGTGCTATTTTTTTGGGGTTTACTGAAAACTTCTGCATAGCCGGAAACCAGAATGTCTATGGTCTTTTTTGGCGTGAGTTTATACGTTGCAAGGTAATTTCCGTCTGGATCTACAATGACATCGTCTGGTTTTGGATCAATTTTTTCGATGACAATTTTTTGGTAATTATTGTCCGGTGGCAGACTAATTTGGCCAATTTGGGTTGTGAGGTTTTTGTTTTCCAGATAGTATTTTAGGTTAAAAGAAAACACTTGTTTTTCACCAAAAGACATGGATATACCTGATTTTGTTAATTGATCTTTTTCGAACGTAAAGTTTTGAGTTGAAAAATCTGTGCTTTGGGATTGCGGTTGTGGGAGCGCATATGCGTTTGGACCAAAAATTTTTGGTACAGAAACAGTTGCGTCGTAAGTTCCTATATCTTGAGAATCTGCAACCTTTGGAATAGAAACCTCCCAGATTTGGCCAGATTTGGTGGAAAGTTCTGTTGAGGTGTAAGAAAGTGTCCAAGGCAAGGTTTTGTCTATACCAATTACCCTTTGATTAAATTTAACAGAAATGGAAGTAACATTGTCATTAAAGTTTACAGTTGTTTCCATAGGACCTGCCGAATCTTGAGCTTTAACATTTTCTATTTTTGTAGAACCAATTTTTAGTTCAAATTTGTCCGCATAGAAATTGGTAGTTTTATTTTTGAGGGTTATTTGCTGCGTGACATTAGCTTTTCCAAAGATGTCCACCTGATAAGAAACTTTATAGTCAGTTTGAAATTCACCTTGGGCGGCAGCAGGAGTTGGTAGTACGTAGTAGGTAGTGAGTAGCAGGAAAAGGATTAGGACAAGGCGGACGAAAAGGCGCATCAATTAATAGTATCAAGTATCGCCTGCTTATGTATCAAGTACTTGTGTATTTTGTACTGTTTTGGTTTCTTTGCTCCCGTGCGAGAAATTGCCCTGTATATGATTTTGGGGCTTTGGCAATTTGCTCCGGAGTACCCTCGGCCACTATTTGTCCCCCTCCATCCCCGCCTTCCGGCCCAAGATCGATAATCCACTGAGCATTTTTAATAACATCGAGATTGTGCTCGATAACTATTACTGTATTTTTTTGTTCAACAAGCCTTGTAAGAATAGAAAGTAGTCTCTCGATATCCGCAAAATGCAATCCGGTTGTAGGTTCGTCCAAAATATAAACAGTTTTCCCCGTTCCTCGCTTGGAAAGTTCGGTTGCAAGTTTTATTCTTTGAGCTTCACCGCCGGAAAGAGTTGGTGCTGGTTGTCCAAGGTGAATATATCCAAGACCAACATCGTAAATTGTTTCGAGTTTTGTTTTGATCTGAGGAATGTTTTCAAAAAACTTTAAACCTTCTTCTGTGGTCATGTCCAATACCTGCGAAATGTTTTTGTCTTTATAGTGAATTTCCAAAGCCTCTTCGTTGTATCTTTTGCCATTGCAAACTTCACAATCAACATAAACATCCGGTAAAAACTGCATTTCAATTTTAACTTGTCCTGCGCCTTCGCAGGCTTCACATCTGCCTCCCTTTACATTGAAGGAAAACCTGCCGGGTTTGTAGCCACGGATTCTGGCGTCGGTTGTTTTGGCAAAAAGATCACGCACGAAGGTAAAAACTCCTGTGTAAGTGGCTGGATTTGACCTTGGTGTTTTTCCAATTGGCGATTGGTCAATTAATATTACTTTGTCTATGTTTTCTACCCCCAATATCCCTTCGTGCGCCCCGGGTTTTTGTCGGGATTTGTAGATTTCTTTTGCAAGTGCGTGATACAAAATATCGTGGATAAGAGTAGATTTGCCTGATCCCGAAACGCCTGTTATACAAATGAATTTCCCAAGCGGAAAGTTTACATCAACATTTTTAAGGTTGTGATCTTTTGCACCGACGATAGTTATGGAGTTGCCTGACGACTGTTGACTATTTTCTGTTGAATGTGAACCTTTTACTGTGATTTTCTTTTTTCCCGACAAGTATTTCCCTGTGATGGAGTTCGGGTCTTTCATTATGTGCTGGACATTGCCTTGAGAAATAATATGCCCTCCGTGTTCCCCTGCGGCGGGACCAAAATCTAAAATTTCGTCAGATTCCATCATCATGTCGCGGTCGTGTTCAACAACAATCACTGTGTTATCCAAATCCCTAAGCCTTTTTAGCGTTGTAATTAGGCGGTTATTGTCTCTTTGATGAAGACCAATCGACGGTTCGTCTAAAACATATAAAACCCCGGAAAGGCCGGAACCAATTTGGCTTGCCAAACGAATTCGCTGGGCTTCACCGCCTGCTAAGGTATTGGCGGTTCTGGAAATTGTTAGATACTCTAGGCCTACGTCTATCAAAAAACCAACCCTATTTAAAAGTTCTTTAAAAATTGGCTTGCCTATTTGTATTTCCCTGTCAGAAAATAAATTTTGTGAGTTTTGGCTTAGCATTTTAAGCCACGAGTGTAAATTTGTAATACTTAGGGCTGCAATTTCGGCTATTGATTTGTGGTCGATAGTAACTGAAAGTGCTTCTGGCTTTAGCCTTGCACCAAGACATGTATCACAAACATCTATCCTCATAAATTTTTCAATTTCTCCCCTTACATAATCGGATTCTGTTTGCGCGTATCTTTTTTCCAAATTTGTCATTACGCCTTCGAAAGTTGTGTTCCATGTTGTCATTTTTCCAAAACGGTTTTGTCCTTTGACTTTATAAATTTGGTTTTCTGTGCCTTTTAAAATAATGTCTCTTTCTTCTCTTGAAAGTTCTTGCGTGTCGAGATTTATGTCTATTTTGTGCTCTTTGCAGACTTGTTCAAGTACCTTCCAGCTCCAAGAATCTGTTTGCACAATTCGTGCCCAGGGCAAAATTGAACCTTCGGCTATTGATAGATTCAGGTTCAGTATCAAATCCGGGTCTACCTTTCTTATTGCGCCCAAGCCGTTGCAGGCAGGGCACGCCCCATGTGGGGAATTAAAAGAAAATGTACGCGGTTCAATTTCTGGTAGTGAAATATTGTCAACGGGGCAGGCAAATTTTTCGCTAAAGACGTGGTCTTCCATTTCTTTGGGGATTTCGGGTAGGTCGAAGGATTTGTCGCCTATTTTGGAAACGATTATTGTACCTTCCCCTAGGTTTAGCCCCTGCTCGACTGCGTCGGAAAGCCTTTGTTTTTCGGCGGGTAAATTCATTTTATCGATAACAGCTTCTATGGAATGCTTGTTGGTTTTAATCAGGATGAAATCCTCGTCTGTACTTTTTATTTGGCCGTCCACCCGTACCTGGCGGTAACCTTTTTTTGCGACGTCTTTGAACAGGTCTTTAAATTCTCCTTTGCGGTCTCGGACTATTGGTGCCAGTATTAAAATTCTAGTTGGTAGTTTGGAGTTGGTAGTGTGTAGTTTTTCGATTTCACCCACTATTTGGTCTTTGGATTGGTGGGCAATTTCGCGTCCGCATATTGGACAATGCGGGTGGCCAACTCTGGCAAATAAAAGCCTTAAATAGTCGTATATTTCGGTTACTGTACCAACCGTTGACCTTGGGTTATGAGAGGTCGATTTCTGGTCAATCGATATTGCCGGGGAAAGACCTTCTATTAAATCAACGTCGGGTTTGTCCATTACACCCAAAAATTGACGGGCATAAGAGGAAAGGGATTCAACGTAGCGCCTTTGACCTTCGGCGTAAATAGTGTCAAAAGCTAGAGATGATTTTCCCGAGCCTGAAATGCCTGTAAAAACCACAAGTTTGTTTTTGGGAATTTCTACTGATACGTTTTTTAGGTTGTGCTCTCTGGCACCTTTGATAATTATTTTTTCCACGACAAAAACCCTCTTTCGCCTTCTTTGTTAGCAAAAGACGAGAACTCAAAATTCTAGCATTAAAAGCAAGTGTGGAGCAAGGGTTATTGTTGACCTTTGAGCATTAGTGCTTGGTCTCGCAAGACCGCAGCTTTTTCGAAGTCTAGGGTGCGCGCTGCGTCCTTCATTTCACGCATTAAGACTTTAATTAATCGCTGTTTGTCGTCTGCCATAAGGCTTCCTTCTTTGGCCCTTTCGACCGCGGATTGAATAACCGAATCGCGGTATATTTGTGTTTGATCTTCCTTATTCTTTTCGCGCTTTACTAATTTTTCGCGAATAGGTTTGTCTATAGAAATTGGGGTGATGTTATGCTGCTTGTTGTATTTTGTCTGGATTTTCCTTCTCCTTTGCACTTCGTCTATGGCCCGCTGCATAGAACCCGTTATATTGTCCGCGTAGAGAATGACTTGCCCTTCAAAATGACGGGCAGCACGACCCATTGTTTGGATCAAGGATGTTTCTGAACGTAAAAAACCTTCCTTGTCAGCATCTAAAATGGCAACAAGCGATACTTCTGGTAAATCCAAGCCTTCCCGCAATAGGTTGATGCCGACTAAAACGTCATAATTTCCCAGACGTAGGTCGTCTAAAATGTCAGAGCGGTCTAAAGTTTGAACTTCCGAATGTAAATATTGAACTTTTATTTTTCGTTCCTCTAAGTATTTAGAAAGTTCTTCGGCCATTCTTTTTGTAAGAGTTGTAACAAGAACCCGTTGTTTTTTTTCAACACGTTTGTTGATTTCTTTGATTAGGTCTTCTATTTGGCCTTTTGACTTCCTAATTGAAATCTCGGGATCAATTAGGCCGGTTGGTCTTATGATCTGTTCGACAATCTGCTGAGATAGATTCAGTTCGTATTGGGCTGGTGTTGCCGATGTATAGATGACTTGATTTATTTTTCTTGCAAACTCTTCAAACTTAAGAGGCCGATTGTCGTATGCCGAGGGAAGGCGAAAGCCAAAATCCACAAGCATCTCTTTCCTGGCCCTGTCCCCGTTATACATGCCATTAATTTGGGGAATGGTCATATGAGACTCATCGATTATCAATAAGTAATCTTTCGGGAAATGTCCAATCAGGGAAAATGGTGGGTCTCCCGGATTTCTGCCATCGAAATACCTGGAATAATTTTCGATCCCTTTGCAATACCCTAGAGTTTGCATCATTTCGATATCGTAGTTTGTGCGCTGGTTTAGGCGATGGGCTTCCAACCCTTTGCCCATTTTTTCCAGTTCCAAAAGCCTTTCTTTTAGTTCTTGTTTTATCGATTCTATTGCCAAATATGTGGATTGGTCAGAAGCAACATAGTGTTTGGCCGGATAAAGAAATGCGGTATCTTGTGATTCTATTGTATTGCCAGTTATTGGATGGATGATTTCGATTTTTGAAAGTGTTTGATTTTTAAAAGTTAGCCTTATGCCGTTGTTTTCGTATGCCGGCCAAAGTTCTATGTTTTCTCCCCTTACTCGATATGCTCCCCTTTTAAAATCGGCATCGTTTCTTTCATACTGAAGTTTGGCAAAGTTTTTCAGCAAATCTTCTCTTGCCCACGTTTGTTCCTTTTCCAAAACCATGCGGGCGTTTTGATATTCTTGCGGGGAACCCAGGTTGTAGATTGCCGAAACAGACGCGACTACAATTACGTCTTTTCTAAGTGACAAGTTTGTGGTGGCAGCAAGACGAAGACGGTCGATCTCTTCGTTTATTTCTGTCTCCTTTTCGATATAAGTGTCCGTTGAAGGTTTGTATGCCTCTGGTTGGTAGTAGTCGTAGTATGAAACAAAATAATTTACAGAATTTTGAGGGAAAAATTCATGAAATTCCTGGTAGAGTTGGGCTGCTAGGGTTTTGTTATGGGAAATCACAAGCGTGGGTTTTTGAACGTTTTGAATTACGTTGGCGATTGAAAATGTTTTACCGGATCCGGTTACACCCAGAAGAGTTTGGTGTTTAAAACCTTTGTTGAGACCACTTGTGAGCTTTTGGATTGCTTCTGGTTGGTCTCCGGTTGGTTTGTATGCTGAGGTTAGTTTAAATTTCATTGAAACTTTATTATATCAGCAAACAAACTTTGTTTTTACAAAGTATCAGCCGTTTTTTATGTTTGGATGGTTATTGGATTATTCTGATTTGGGTATTGACAAGTTCGGGTTTTGTTTGTATATTTTAGTTATGGCAATAACTCTTTACCGAAGGCAGAAACAAATCCTCGAATTTCTCAGCGATTATATCAACAAACATGGCAATGCGCCCACTTTGGTAGAAATTGCCAAAAAACTTGGAGTTAGTTCTTTAGCTACAGTTCACGAACATTTGCAGACATTGGAAAAAAAAGGTCTCATTAAAAGATCGATTGGAATTTCTAGAGGTATTGAGCTTTTGGACCAGAAAATTAGCAAAATGGTAAAAGGCGTAGAGCTTCCACTTTTAGGTTTTATTGCAGCGGGTTCCCCAATAGAACCTTTTACCGACCCCAATGCCACTTTTGCAGTTACTCCAAACATGGTTACACCTCAAAAGAAATCTTATGTATTACAAGTAAAGGGAGACTCGATGATAGAAGACGGAATTTTAGACGGTGATTTCGTAGTTGTTGAAGAGACAAAAATAGCCAGAGACGGTGATATCGTGGTTGCAATGGTAAACAATGGTGTAGTTACATTGAAACGTTTTTTTAAGGAGACAGACAGAATAAGGCTTCAGCCTGCAAACGCTTCAATGCAACCTATTTATGCTAAAAACGTTACTATTCAGGGGAAAGTTACGTCTGTAATACGAAAGTATAATTAAAAAAATTTAAAAGAAGACACTTCCAAGCAATAGCAAAGAAGCAATACTCATTATCGCTGTTATTGTAATACCCATATAATTTGAAAATTTAGAATTTGTATAGGTTCCCATGATTTCTGGGTTGGAGGAAATTAAAAGGATTAATATCATCAGTGGAGGGGCAATCAAACCATTTAAAACGGCTGTGTAATAAAGCATTTTAAAAGGTGGTACGCCAGAGAAGTTAACCAAAATCCCAACCAGCGTAGCAGCGGCAATTACCGCATAAAAGCCGTGGGCTTTTGTGAATTTACGGTACAAGCCTTCTCTCCAACCCAATGCTTCAGAAATGGCATAGGAAGCGGACCCTGCAAGAACCGGTACTGCAAGAAGCCCTGTCCCAATTATTCCTGCTGCGAATAAAATAAATGTAAAATTACCAGCAATCGGCTGTAGTGCAAGTGCCGCTTCTTGTGCAGTGTCTACATTGTGAATGTTGTTTGCAAAAAGTGTTGCAGCTGCTGTTGTGATTATAAAAAACATAATAAGATTAGAAAAAAACATACCTACCACTGTGTCTGCCCGCATTTTGCGTATGTCCCTCCTGTCAATTTTGGGTGTGCCTTCCCCCATTGTTTTGAGTTTATGAGATTCTACTTCCTCTTCTACTTCTTCCCCTGTTTGCCAAAAAAACAAATATGGTGAAATTGTTGTTCCTAAAATGGCAATGATGTTAAATAGGTATGCTTTGTTGAGTGAAATTGTTGGAACTACAGTAGATGACAAAACCTGAAGCCAGTCTAACTTTAGTGCAAAAGCTACAATAACGTAAGCAAAGAGGGAAAATGTAAGGTACTTTAAAAACTTTGCATAGACTTTGTAAGAAATGAATACCTCTAAAAAAAGTGTAAAAATTGCCATGGGTATGAGCCATAATACAAATGGCAAATTTATCAATAATTGCGCGGATGAAGCCATTGCTCCGAGGTCTGCACCAATATTTATTGTGTTTGTAACAAAAAGCAGGGAAACCGCAAAATAAAGTATTGGTTTGGAGTAATGTTTGCGAATTACCCCAGAAATTCCTTTTCCTGTGACCATGCCAATCCTGCCGCACATTTCTTGAATCACACTTTGGAAAGGAAAAGAAAACAATGCTGTCCAGAGTTGGGAGTACCCGAATTGCGCACCAGTTTGAGAGTATGTCGCAATCCCTGAAGGGTCGTCGTCTGAAGCACCAGTTATGAAGCCTGGACCAAGATGCGAGAAGATTTTTTTAAGTTTGTTGTACACTATTTGTGGTATGAGTACACTTTACATTGTATCTACACCGATTGGCAATCTTGGCGATATTACATATCGAGCTGTTGAGGTTTTAAAGTCGGTTGACTTAATTGCCTGTGAAGATACTAGAGTTTCATCAAAACTTCTTGTGAAATATCAAATAGACAAGCCGCTTGTTGCAGTTAATGATTTTAACGAGTCTTCAAAAATTGTCCAGGTACTTTCAATTTTGAGGGAGGGTAAAAATGTGGCTTTGATTTCTGATGCTGGTACACCTTTAATTTCTGATCCTGGATATAAAATTGTTCGCGAGGCTATTGGTTCCGGTTTTAAAGTCGAATCGATTCCAGGCCCTTCGGCTGCTTTGGCTGCTTTGACTGTTTCTGGCTTGCCTTCTGACAAATTTACATTTTGCGGGTATTTGCCTAAAAAGGATGGAAAAAGAAAATCGGTTTTGGAATCGGTTAAAAAAAACGTGGAAACTGTAAAGTCTACAAGTATTTTTTACGAATCACCATACCGAATTGTAAAAACACTTGAGGATATTAAAAATGTTTTTGGAGATGTTGATATTGTGATTTGCCGAGAACTTACGAAATTGCACGAAGAGGTCAGGCGCGAAAAAATTTCACAATCGATTGAACACTTTTCTAGAACTTTACCGAAGGGCGAATTTGTAATTTTGATTTAAGCTTTGCGCCGGAATGTTGTGGGTATATAATTCTAATCTATGATTGACAGAGAACTCCCTAGTGTAGGCTTGATGGATCGAGTTCGTGTAGTCGGTAGACACGAGGGTTTGATAGATGCTTACGTTCCTCTTGAACTCATTTCCAGAGAAGGTGTCGCAGTGGATGAAACACATGTTAGGGATCTTGCAAAATCAATTTCGTTAGAAACAAATGGTGTATATAACGGGCAGCTGTCTCCTATCATTTTGGGTGATGTAGCTGGACGTGATAAGTTTGCAATAATAGACGGTTTTCACAGAACTCCTGCGCTGGAGTCTTTAGGTCGGACCGAAGCTTATTGCACTATTAAAGAAAATTGCACTTGGGAGAATGTTATAGATCTTAGGATTACCTCAACAAGCACACATAAGATTGTGAGATTTCCAAGGCTTATTGGGTGGATGACAGAATCATGGTCATTTTCCCCATGGTCAGATAAAATTACTGTGAATCAGGCCTTTGCAATTTCCGTACAAAACAGTACGGCCATCGGAAAAAAATTAGGCTTAGATGCCGATGACGTTTCCGGTATCACGGATTGGGTGAACGTTAAATGCACTCAATGGAAATATAAACCTGGAAGCATCGCAAGATATTTGTCGATAGCAAAAAATGCGGATCCAGAGTTGGTCAGTTCTGTCCGTGATTCTAGAGAAAGTGGTGTACCAAATGCTTTAACCACGAACCATATCGCTGCTCTTTCAAGTATTTTGCCAGAGCAGTATGAGTTTCAGCGGCTTGTAGCTTCGGTTGTAGATGCTGAAAATTTGACCATTCCAAAAACCAGAATCCTTGCTACTTTTATATCTCAGGCTGGAAGTGCCTTAGAAGCTCGAAGGATAATTTCTACAGGAATGTGGAGATCTGTTACTACTGTAGAAAGAGCAAGAGGAAAAAAAGAGAAGACCAGGTTTAGTGAAACTCAGGAGTTAATCGATAAAATCTTTGAAACTGAACTGGAGATTGCAAGATTGTCTATAGAGAATGCCGTATTGTCTGGCAGATACAAGTTTAATTTAAAGGATTCGATTGAGAATCTTCCTTCTGCTCAAAGGGAAGTTGCAAGGTTAAGGCTCGTTGAGGGTTTTTCTCTTGCTGATACGGCCCGAATACTTGGGAAGGAAATTAATAATGTAAAAGTCTTACAATCAATGGCTATAGGGAAACTTATAAAAAGAGATGCTGTAGACGTTTCCCATGATTCTGTGAGCGAACCATTTGAGCTGGTTTCTGACCTTCTGGCGCAGGATGAAAAAGTAATAACTTCAAGTGAAATTGAAGTTTTTGGAAACAAACTACGAGAAATTGTACCAGTTATTACTGCATTTCTTAGATCGAAAGGTATGAAACCTGAACGAATAATGTCTGCCACAACAGAGATTATTATAGACTCCTACTCTGCTTTAGGTCGGGCATCAGACCAACCAAATACCAGCAGCTCAGACGAGATCCAGCATCTGCTTATTTCAACTATTAGTGATGTACTTTCTAAATTTACTGAAGAAGACCCACGGAAAGACTTGGAACAACGAAACGTGGAAGTCAAACGCATTACAACAATTATTGGTGAGATTGAAGATGATCTGCGAAATAAGGATAAAGTGAAAAATTATTTGTCTTTATTGCCTGCTACATCAAGAAGGGACTTTGTTTTGGCCGAATTTTTTGGCTTAGCACCATTTGAAATTGCGAAAGTTCGAAACGTCAACCTGACAGGTGTAACCCGTTCATTGGCCCGCGCTCGTGCCCTTCTTTTAGAAAACATGGTCGAGGATTACGTATCTTAACTATTCCAATAAATTTCGGCCTGTCATTTGAGAAGGTTTGGGGATGTTTAATAAGCCTAAGATTGTTGGTGCAACGTCGGCCAGTATTCCTTGAGTAAGCTGGATGGATTTGCCCTTAAATTCTTTTGTACAAATAATAAGGGGCGCTGGATTTGCATTGTGTTGAGTTTCGGCATTACCAAGAGAATCTAGCATTTGTTCCGCATTTCCGTGGTCTGAGGTAATTACCAAAGCGCCGCCAACTGCAAGTACCGTTTTTTCTAAAATACCCAAGTGAAGGTCTATGCACTTTACGGCTTCAACTGCTGCATGTAAATTTCCCGTATGACCCAACATATCGGCGTTGGCGAAGTTTACAACAATAAATTCATAAACACGGCTTTGGATTCTTTTTATTAACTGTTTTGTCATTTCAGGTGCTGACATGTCGGGTTTTAGGTCGTACGATGCAACTTTTGGCGAATTAACCAAAAGCCGATCTTCACCTACAAACGGCATTTCTTTCCCCCCATTTAAAAAATATGTAACGTGCGCATATTTTTCTGTTTCCGCAATATGAAATTGTCTTTTGCCCCTTTCTGAAAAAACCCTGGCAATTGGCATAGGAATTTCTTCTTTTTCGAAAGAAACTGCGGAAACCTGAAGACTGCTTTGGTAGTTTGTAAGCGTGACTACGAAAAGGTCCTGCAGTTTTGTGCCTCGGTCAAAAGTACTGACAATATCCCCTGATGCAGTTTTTACTTTTTCAAAATCATCAAGTACAAATGCTTTGACAATTTGCCTTGCGCGGTCTGGACGAAAGTTAAAAACAATTATGCTGTCGCCTGCTTTTATGGGCCCTTTAGGTTCGGCGTTTTGGTTTACAATCATTGTCGGTTTGATAAACTCATCCGTTATCCCTTCTGTGTAGGAAATTTCAATTGCACCAACCGGATCGTAACTTTTATTTTGTCCTTTTCCCAAAAGTGTCATATATGCCTCTTTTGTTCTTTCCCACCTATTGTCCCTGTCCATTGCAAAGTACCTTCCGGAAATCGTGGCAACAATACCTAGGTTTTGGGCATTTATTTTTTTTAAAACTTCGAACATATATGCTTTTGCGGATGTTGGCGGACTATCGCGACCATCAGTAAAAAGATGT
The DNA here is from genome assembly GCA_964348615.1 of uncultured Gammaproteobacteria bacterium. GTDB lineage: Bacteria > Patescibacteriota > Microgenomatia > Curtissbacterales > GWA2-41-24 > DATIHT01. Next base: position 22,816 of record CAYGDE010000003.1, read on the forward strand.
ATTTTTACATTTTGCTGGGGAAAGTGGGAAGCTTTTACAAGTTCCAAAATTGCAAAAAGGTGGTTGGTACTACTGTGTACTATCCCAGAACTTAAAAGTCCCATTATGTGAATATCGGATTTGTTGTTTTGAGCGTGTTCTATTGCTTGGGCAAGTGCTTCATTGTCGTAAAAGGTGCCATTATCAATGGATGCATTTATTCTCATTAAGTCGCCAAATACGACTTTCCCAGCGCCGATGTTTAGGTGCCCTACTTCGCTATTTCCCGCTTTTTTCGCCGGAAGGCCAACACTCGAACCGGAAGTTTGTAAGTATGTGTGAGGGTATGAAAACCAAAGCTTATTAAAGTTTTTTGGGTTCGCTTGGGTTATTGCATTGCCAGGGTAATTATTTGCAATTCCCCATCCGTCTAAGATGCAAAGAACCAAGGGTTTTATTTTGAACGTAGTTTTTAGCATAGAAACTATTACGAAAGTTCATGTTCTATTTCCAAAAGCCGATTATATTTTGCTACGCGTTCACCCCTGGCAGGTGCCCCAAACTTTGCGTAGTCTGCACCAATTCCTACGGCGAAATCGGCGATAAAATCATCATTTGTTTCGCCAGACCTGTGAGAAACAACCAACTTAATTGCCGATTTTTTTGCAAAGCTAACTACCTCTAATGTTTCTGTAATTGTGCCTATTTGGTTTGGTTTAATAACAATTGCGTTGCAAGCTTTTTGCTCAACTGCCTTTTGCAGCCTTTGCAAGTTTGTTGTGGTTAAATCATCTCCCACAATTAGTGTGTCTGTGCCAAGTTTTTTTGTAATATCCTGCCAGCTATTCCAATCTTCTTCCGAAAGCGGGTCTTCTACCGAAAGCAGATGGTATTGTTCGTTTATGGCAATGTAAAATTCGATAAGGTCGGAAGGCGAAAGAGGTATTGGCCGGTCTTTTAACCTGTAACTGTCGCCCGAGTGAAAATTTGAGGCAGCTGCATCTAAACTAAAAAATAGGTCAATTCCCAACTTATAATTTGCACTATTCACCGCCTCCTCAATCATTTTGAGTCCGTCTAGATTAGAATACAGGGTCGGTGCAAACCCCCCTTCGTCTCCCAAAAGTGCGGAGGCGCTATGAAGTTTTAGTGTTTCTTTAAGCGCGTGATAACTCTCAACGCCAACCTTTAGGCTTTTGGAATATGAGCTTGATTTTGGCGGAACAATCATAAATTCTTGAAAATCTAGGTTCATATTGCCATGTTTGCCGCCATTTAAAATATTGAACATTGGTGTGGGTATTGTAAATTGATTAGTTTTTTGCCCAGAAAGTTGCGAAATGTATTGGTAAAGTGGAAGTTTTTGTGAAACGGCTTGTGCTTTTGCGATTGCGCCAGACAGGGAAAGAATAGTGTTTGCGCCCAGATTCTTTTTTTCGGAAGAACCGTCTTCGGCTATCATCATTGAATCTAGAGCTTTTTGATTTGCAGCGTCTTGGCCTATTAATTTTGGCGCAAGGTCTTTTGAAATTTTTTCAAGACAATTTAAAACTCCTAACCCAGCGTATCTTGCAGAATCTTTGTCTCTTAACTCCGTAGCTTCATTTTTACCTACAGAAGAGCCGGAAGGTACGGAAAAGACGCCAACTGCGCCATCTTCCAAAGCGATTATTGTTTCAATTGTTGGGTTGGCGCGGCTATCTATGATTTCCCGGGCAATAATTTTTTTTATCTTAGCCATTTTTTGAAATTAGTTTTCTTTCTGCATCGTAAATTATTTGGCGGGTTATATCAATCTTGTCCGGATTTACGGAAATTGAATTTATACCCCAGTCTACCAGTTTTTCAGTTAGTTCTGGGTAAAAAGACGGTGCTTGGCCGCAAATTGAACAGGTAATATTGTATTCTTTACAAGTTTTTATGACTCTTTGCAGCGCCCAAAGGACAGATTTGTCCATTTCCCAAAATTCGCTTGCAACTTCTTCATTGTCTCTGTCTGTTCCTAAAATAAGCATGGTTAAGTCGTTGGACCCAATTGAGATACCATCTACACCAACTTTTATAAAGTCTTCAAGACGAATAATGTTCGTTGGCAATTCGGCCATCATATAAAACTTGAAGTCCTTGTCTTCAAACATACCTGCTTCTTGGGTGATATCCCTAACTGCTTTTAGCTCTTCGGGTGTTCTTACAAAAGGGATCATGAGATAAATATTTTTGTGCTTTTTTCTGACTCTTTTTAAAACTTCAAGTTCAAGTTTGAATATGTCTGGGTCTTTAAGATATCGAAATGCCCCTCTGTAACCGAGCATAGGATTCGATTCTTTCGGCTCATAACTTTCGCCGCCTTTTAAATGCCTATACTCATTAGATTTCAAATCGCTTGCCCTATAAATTACCGGCCTTGATCCAAAAGCTTTACCAAAAATTTCTAAACCTTTTTGGAAAAGACTAATAAATTCCTCCTGTCTTTTTTCTGCTAAAAACTTTTTAGGGTGAGTGCCTATCTGTGCTAACATAAATTCTGCTCTTAAAAGCCCTACACCGTCTACATTATAGGCTGCAATATGGTGTGCAATTTGCGGCTCAGCCAGGTTAACATAAAGCTTTGTTGCAGTTTTTAAAACACTGCTTTTTTTAATTAGGTTTTTTTCTGCGCTTGCGACTTTTTCTCCCTTTTGTAATCCCCCTTTGTAAACAGCTCCTTTTGCTCCGTCAACGGTTACAACCATTCCCTCTTTCAATTTTTTGGTAGCATCTTGAGTGCCTACTACACAAGCAATTCCGAGTTCTCTGGAAACGATTGCTGCATGCGAAGTTCGACCTCCTTTATCTGTGACTATTGCAACCGCTTTTTTCATAGCAGGAACATAGTCTGGATTTGTCATTTCTACAACCAAAACATCGCCTTTTTGGACGCGGTTAAGTTCTTTGGGGGATTTAATTATGACAACTTTGCCTGATGCTATTGCTGGTGATGCTGGTGCACCAATTACAATCGGCTCTCTTGGATCGGATTTTTGCTTAAGATCTTCTGCTTTTTTTTGTAAATTTGGCTTTTGGTTTTTTATTGTTGTAATTGGCCGAGTCTGGACAATATAGAGTTTACCTTTTTCATATGCCCATTCGATGTCTTGCCCGAAATAATAATGGTCTTCAATTTTTTTACCAATCCTTGCCAACTCTTTAATTTTTTCGTCTGGAAGTTTTTGTGCTTTTTGAAAAGCTTTTGCAATCGGTATAAGCCTGTTGGCAGTTTTAGCTTTTACTAATTGTTTTTCCTGCGCAACAATATTTTTGTTTGTTATCTCGAAGTTTTTTTTGCTTATTTCGTAGTGGTCGGGAGTTGCTTGACCACTTACTATCAACTCGCCAAGGCCAAAAACCGCCTCAACCGTAACGGTGTTTTTATCGTTTGTTACCGGATCCACAGTAAACATAACACCCGAGGTTTCTGACTGAACCATCAGTTGTACGGGCACTGCAATAGCAACTTTAAAGTGGTCGAATTTTTGCTGGACCCTATAAAAGATTGCCCTGGCTTCAAAAAGTGATGCCCATGCGCCAAGAATAGCTTCTATTAACTCTTTTTTACCCTTGATGTTTAAAAAGGTTGCTTGCTGTCCTGCGAAGGATGCGTTTGGCAAATCTTCTGCGGTTGCTGAGGACCGTACAGCTACTTGCGCATCATGTCCCTGGGAGAGTTCGTCGTAAAATTTGAAAATTTGTTGTTCTAGTTCTTTTTCTAGAGTTAAATTTTTAATCTCTTTTTGGCAAAGCAAAGCGGATTTTTGTAGGGCCAATGGGTCTTCGACATTAAGGCCGTAAAGAATCCCTTTTATCCGGTCTAAGGCACCTGAGGACTTAAAGATTTTCCTATACGCTTGGGCAGTTACAATAAAACCGTTTGGTACTGGGGCCCCTATTTTTGTCAGTTCACCTAAATTTGCACCTTTGCCGCCGACTTGATCTATGTCGTTTTTGTCTATTTGTAAAAACCAAACTACATCTTCCATGGGGCTTTATTTGATTGTAGCTGAAACAGTATGCAAGTTAAAAGTAGGCGTTTGTTATTTGCGAAGGTATTTTGTAAGAAGAACCATAATTAGGGTTTTGGCCGGAAGGCTAGTTTTGCCGCTTTTTATTAAGGAATCTATTTTTAAGGAAGCACTAAATGTGGCAAGAAGTCTTGCTTTTTCGAATCTTGAACTTTGGCTTTGTAGTTTTTGCCACTGCCAGGGAGCAATTTGCCTTTTGGTAATTTGAGACGCAGATTGCATTGGTATTTCTAATTTAGAAAGTAAAAGTAGAAAAAAGCGGTTTTGAATTTGCCAAATCAAGCCTTCTTGCGCTTGTAGTTTAGGCAAAAGCGAAAATGCCAGTTTAGAGCCTGGAGTAAGACTGTCCAAAAATGCAAAAAGCTCTGTAGGCTTTTTAAAAAGCTCAACTTTGGCTATTTTTTGCAGTTTGGCTACTTTTGCTGGTGTCAATGCTTTGTTTTCCCAAAATATAACTTCTGAATCTTTTGGAACTTGAGCAAAAAGATTGTCTGGTAATTTTTTGAGTGGTGAGAGAAAATTTTCAACTACAATTACTTTGGCAGTGTCTAACAAATCTTGAGTAAGAAAAGCTTGGATGATTTGTTCTGGGCTGATTTTTGCACCTAAGCGAATTTTTGTTGACTCTTTTTGTGAATCTAAAAGATTGGACAATTTTGCGTAGGAGCTTTCGATGTCATCGCCGTGCAAAACAGTGATCATTCGTCTTCTTTTAAGATCGTTGAGATTTTTTGATTAGCTTCGGTTAATTTTTCTTTACAAATCTTGTGAAGCTTCACACCTTCTTCCAGAAGTTTTAGGCCATCTTCCAGATCTAAATCAGGGTCTTCCAGTTTTTCGACAATCTCTTCTAGCCTTTTTAAGGAATGGGTGAATGAAAATTCAGTCGAATTTTTTGTCATATTTTTCGGTTATTTTTGATTTTACCTTGCCGTCTTTGAATTGTACTCCAATTTTTTGACCAACGACAAGGGTTTTTACGCTTTTTATAATCTTTCCATTTTCCCCGGTTGTAATTGAATAGCCGCGGGAAAGCGTATTTTCTGGCGAAAGCAGCCTGAGTGATTTATTTGCAGATTCTAGTTTTTGTTTTTGATTTAGAAGTTGCAGCTGTAGTTCTTTTTGAATTTCAGAAATAAGCCTATCTACTTTTTCGGAGGCATCTGAAATAAGAAGTTTTTCCTGGCGTTTTAAACTTTCTTTTGCCAGAAGTAATTTATTGGGCAAATCCTTAAATGTATTTTTTGTCTGCTGAAGCATAAGATGCAGATGGTCAAGTTTTTGGAAGTTAGTTGTAAAGTAATAGGCCGATTTGGAACTTAGACGATACTTTATGGCATCTAAGTTTGAGAGAAATAAGCTGTATCCGGCAGTTACAATGTTTGCTGCATCCGTGGGTGTTGATGCTCGAACGTCTGCAGTCCATTCGGCCAACGATTCATTGGCTTCGTGACCGATTGCAACAACTGTTGGAGTTTGCATTTCGAAAATCGCCCTGGCGATTTGTTCGTCGTTAAAAGCGGCTAAATCTTCTAGGGACCCTCCTCCACGGGTAATCACAATCACATCAAAGTTTTGTTCATCAACTGCAGCGAGCGCCTTGAGAATACTATTGATTGACTTTGGGCCCTGAACACGCACGTCGGCTGTTGTTAATTCGATTATGGGGAATTTGTCTATCGTATGCCGCCTGAAGTCATTCCATGCGTCCGAGCCTTGGGAGGTAACTATACAAACACGTTTTGGATATTTTGGAATTTCCTTTTTGTATTTTTTGTCAAATAGCCCTTCGGCCCTTAACTTTTTAATAAGTTCTTCAAGTTCCTTTTGCAGCGCACCCTCACCATATTCTTCAATTCTGACTATTCTAAACTGGTATTTTCCCCATGGTTCATAGAGCGTGAGATTACCATAGGCCATAATTCTTTTACCTTCAATATTTGCATCAAAACCAGCCATTGCTTGGCCATCGGCGACGCAAGGAAGCACGGATTTTTCGTCTTTGATTTTTAAATAATAAAAACTAAAACTTGGGTGCTTCTTAAATTCACTAACTTCTCCTTCAACCCAAAAGATTAATTGCTCCAAAGTTTCTTTGGAGATGTGATTTACTTCACTTACTGTAAATATTTCTTTTCCGTCTATTTGCTTCATTGATATATTTTGATGCTTTTTATCTCAGTTGACATGATGGTTTACACGCTATATATTTGTCGTTGCTTATCGCAAGATGAGCAAACTGGAAAGGGCTTCTCGCAAGAGAGGCCTTTTTCTCGTATTTCTCCTATTTTAAAAGTATTTTGTTGAATTTGCTATTTGGTCAAGAACGTTTTTGGCATCTTGGGTGTTTTCCTTCTCGTCAAGCTGCTGATAGGTAATTGCAAGTGGTGTTTTTTCATCGAATATTAAATATGCGGTTTCCACAAAACCCCGTTTTTTACCATCTGCGCCAGTTGATGTTAATTCTATTTTTTTAATTGGCCTTCCGTCTATTTGTAAATCCTGGCTTGAAATTACGTTGTGCAAATCGTTTGGGTTTTCCCAAAAACTTAATGTTGTTTGCCAATCCGCGGGGTTTATAATTTCAACTTTTATGGGAATTGCGAAGCTTGAAGTTTCGTATGGCACAGCAAAAGAATAAGGGGCAAAAAAAGTGCATTTTTGGTCTTCTGTATTGTAGGTTGTGAACCAATCTTTTGGATATGAGAATTGAAAACTGTAAACCGTATTCGCGCAGAGTTTTACGTATGAGGGAGTAATGGTTGCAACTTGAGTATCTGCGTATGGCACTGGAGAATTAATTGGGCTTTGGGGAAGGTCTTGGGTTTTATCGCCTTTTACCTTTAAATTGTTTACAAGACTAGAATTTTTACCCAAAAGGTAAAAACCTAGTCCGTAAACTACGAAAAAAATAATCACTGACGTCAATTTAATGTTTTGTTTAAACTTGGCAAGAGTCAATTTTTAATCCCTTTAAAGTAGCATAGGGATAAAGACTGTCTCATGTCAATTAGTTTGCGTGATTATTCCCTACTATGCAGTTGGTTCTTCTGCGGGTGTTTCTGTGGGTGTTTCTTCTGGAGTAGGCATGCTATCTCCTGAATCTCCTGCAGGGGTGTCCATAGGAGCACCACCTCCCATACCTGAATCGTCTGCTGGAGTGTCCATAGGAGCACCACCTCCCATACCTGAATCGTCCTGAGGAGTTGAACCTCCGTTTGAGTCATCAGCTGGCGGCATTGAGCCACCGTTTGTGTCGTTTTGATCTGGATCCATAATTATTTCGCCTCCTTTCTATAAAAATTGATTAAACAAATTTTATCAAATGATAGTGGGTAGTTGTAAAGCACTAAAAGTAGGTAGTTTATCCATAATGGATTTTAAGTAGTATTGTGGCGGCTCAACTTTTGGGGTTTTTTCAAAAGAATTTTTCAAAACAACCTGTATTGCATTCCCCTGCAGTTCAATTGGGGCAAGCCTGTTTAGATTGTGTTGTACATCTACCAATTTGAGTTTTTGGGCAAGGATATTTTGTTCATTTTTTAAATTTTCATTTTTGGCATTCGTTAACAGTTGGTAAGCTTTTTCGATTTGCGCAGCGTTGTCTTGGTTTTTGTCGTCTGGTTGGGAAAGAGTATTTATAATGTCGTCTGAAAGCTTCACCAAAAGAGCTAGGTAGTCTATTTGCGCCTTGTAGTAATCACTTAGTATAGGTGCGGGCGAGAGTTTAGAAAGGGATGCAAGTGAAATATTGGCTTCGTCTTTAACATTTTTGTAATAGTTTGTAATTTCAACCTTGTCTTGTTTTTGCCAAAGCAGGTCTTCGGTTAAATGGGGTAAGTAGAATTTGGGCCCAGAGGCCAGAAGCAGCTGTTTTGCAAAAAGTTGGTCTTTGTAAATATCCGAAAGAACCATGGCAGACTGGCTGTAGAAACTATCTACTTGGTTGGCAAGTTCTACAAGGTCGCTTGGGATATTTTGTCCTTCAAGGCTTGATTTTTTAGACTGTAAGTTTTGGCTGGTAGCCTCTATTTTAGAAAGAATTCGCTCAACATCGTCTAGAGACACATAAAAACCTCCGGTTGCTGCCGATGCGGATGATTCTTTAAGACTGTCTACTACTTCTATTTTGTCGCCTGCCACTTTAAAAGATACTAAGATATCGTTTACCGAATTTATTGCACCGGAAAAATCACTGCTTACGGATTCTAAATATTGGTATTTGGCAACAAGTGGCGCTTCTTTATGAAACTTGTAGACAGCTGCTGCAAAAATACCAGTAGTTATGAAAATACCAATGAACAGCAATATGGCTATTTTTGAAATTAAAGTGGATTTGGGCTTTTGGTGAATGTAATCCAAATAATGCCTGTATGATGGTCCCATCTTTGATTTTTGTATATTAATTTAATGTAACATCTTCTCCAATATTAATCCAAAACTCCTTGTTGATTTTCGGTTTTTATTCGGATAGCATGAGAGAAGAAATGCTTGAGACATGCAAGGCGCTACTCGGACTATCATCCATGCCGATTTAAATAGCTTTTTTGCCATGGCAGAGCAACAAACTAATCCTCGCTTGCGCGGAAAGCCTATTGGTATTATTAAGGCAAAAGGCAGGGCTTGCATAATTGCAGCTTCGGTTGAAGCAAAGAAGCAAGGAGTTGTAACCGGAACAAATGTGTTTGAGGCTAAAAAACTTTGTCCACAAATAATTTTAATTCCTGCGAATTTTTCAAAATATGAAGACTTTAGCTTGCAATTTATTAATATCTGCAAAAGGTATTCTTACCTTTGTGAAGTATTTTCTCTGGACGAGTGCTTCATAGATGTTACCGAAACAGAAAAATTCTTTGGGGGAGTTTTAACGCTTGCCTATGATATTAAAAAAAGACTTTCTGCAGTGGGCGATTATATGACTTGCTCTGTGGGAATTTCACACAACAGACTCCTTGCCAAACTTGCTTCTGAACAAATTAAGCCAGACGGGTTATTTTTAATAACAGAAGCCAATGTTTTTTCGGTTTTGGATAAATCCCAATTAACTGATGTGTGCGGATTGGGATGGGCACTTGAAAAACGCCTATTGGCACTGGGAATTGATAGTTTCCCAAAGCTTAGGGGCAAAAGCATGGAATTCTTACATGCGCATTTTGGACCTGTGTGGTCGGTGCATCTTTATAACCTCTGCAGAGGTATAGACCCGACACCAGTTTGTGACGTGTCTAGTCTTGCCGATGCAAAAAGTGTGGGGCGAACTTATACTACCCACCGCAACTTATATAAGCCGGACGAAGTTTTCCGGCTTGTTAGAAATTTGTGTGAAGAAACTGCCGCAAAGGCTAGGCAAATGCACCTTTCGGGAAGGTATGTTGGCTTTGTGCTTAGAGGACAGGATATGTTTTATGGCCATAGGACTTTAAAAAATTATATAAACGACGGAAAAAAACTTTTTGACATTTGTGTGGCCATTTCTAAAAACTGGAATTTTTGCAACGCTAAAGATTCTTATGTACGCTTTTGCGGCATAACATTGGGTATGCTTGCTCCAGTAAAATATAATCCTACTCCCCTTTTCCCTTGGGACATAAAAAGAAATAACCTGGTTTCATCTTTGGATAGAATTAATGGAAAATATGGCGATTATACTGTTTTCCCTGCGCAACTTTTGGGGATGCAAATAATAAGACCAGAGGTGAATGGCTATTTTGGAGACAAAGTTTATCGCCTTAAGAAACTTCAAAATACTAATATTTGACACCCAATAGAAATTGAGCGATATTTAAGACGTAATGAAATTTTCACACAAAAGATGTATAATTATCCTATAGTTTAAATATGGTCAGTCTTGAGGCAAGGGCAAGTATTTACTCCTCTGCCCAAAGAGATACCCAAGCCGCTATTGGCGAAGAGGGATGGAGGGCCTCGGGCAACGACCAGGACTTCGGAAATTTCTTCTCCAGAGATTCAGCAATTTGTGGTCTTTTTAGACTGCATCGTGTACACAATTACTTAAAACAAACCGATATAAATTCGTCTGGGCCTGACTTTTTGGACCATCCGGACTTTAAGCCAGTAAGAGACAGCTTAAGGACTATGGCCCGTTACCAAGGAACTACGGTTGATCTTTCGCGTGATGAACGAAGGGGTAAGATACCTCATGAGCTGCGTTTTTGGGATACCGATAAAAATATTTCGAGGTTGCAGCAATTAGCAAATTCAAGGTGGCCCGTGGATGAAAATGGACTGAGATATTATGGCGCAGTTGACCCTACTATGCTTTTTGTAAAAGATGTATGCGAATATTATTTGGTTTCAAGCGATCTTGCGTTTTTCATGGAGTTGGAACCTAATTTAGATTCTGCTCTTAGTTGGATAAAGAAAGATGGCGATTCTTATGGTGATGGTTATATAAGGTACTCTGCAGATAATAGGTTCGCGCTTTTAAACCAAGGATGGAAAGATTCTTTGGATTCCATCGAAGTTTTAAAAAACGAGAGACCGCGTGAACCTATCGCCTTAGTTGAGGTTCAGGGTTACACTTATATGGCTTATCTTTCGGCGGCAGAAGCTTATAGGAAAAGGGGTTCTGTTGGGGATGTTGAAAAGGCAAAGGAATTGTATCAAAGGGCAGGGGCGCTTAAGGTTGCTTTTAATCGGGATTTTTGGGCGGAGAGTAAAGGTTTTTTTGCTTATGCTTTGGATGGGAACAATCATCAGGTAAATGAAATCACTTCTAACGCTGGCCATCTGTTGATGAGTGGTATTGTGGATGATGACAAATTGCCACAAGTTGTTTCTAGGCTTTTGGAGTCAGATATGTTCACAAATGGTGGGATAAGGACGCTGAGCAGCAACTCCGAGTTTTTTACCCAAGAACACCCCGCGGGTTATCATAGAGGAACAATATGGACACACGATAATGCTCTGATTTATCTGGGATTACTATCTTCCGGTTTTTTGAAAGAAGCAATTTTGGTGAGGGATACTATTATGGAAGCTCAACTTGTGCTGTGCGAAAAGTATGGTGTTATTAACGCCGAACTTCATTGTTGTGATGAAAATGGCAATGTAATTCCTTACGTACAAGCCCAGCGGCCTCAAACGTGGGTGGGAGAAGCAAATCTTATGATGCTTGATGAGTTGGAAATGCAACGATTAGATTCCGTTTAGTTTGTAAATACTTGCACAAAAACCTTTCCGTATATGCCAGCATCAACTACGCCAATGCCAACTTTTCTAAATGCCGGGTCTAAAATATTTCTTTTGTGCCCGGGACTGTTCATAAGGCCTGCATGGGCTGTTGATACGTTGGGGGCAAAAGCCAGGTTTTCACCTGCTGTCGCATAGGAAACATTTGATTCTGATAACCTATCACCAACGTCTTTTCCCTCTGGGGAATAATGGCAGAAATAGTTCCTATTTATCATGTCTTTGGAATAGTCCCTGGCAATTTGTCTAATATTATCTTCTTGCACAAGCGGCGAACTACCTACCTTTGCCCTCTCTTTGTTTAGGGCCTCCAACATTACAGTTTCGCTAGTTTTGTCTGTCGATGTACTAGGTGTCGAAAAGCCTAATTTTTGACATTCTTTTTCTGTGGGCGAAACCGTTAAAAAAGTAAAACTTTTTTTAGTTATCGGGCCAAAAATATTATTAAAAGGTTTTTCCAGAGTGGTTGCACTGTTTATTAAATGTGGGGCAATTTTGGATTTGAAAATATCACCTTTTTGTTGTGTATTTAAGGGCAGTGAAATTGCAAAAATTAGCAAAAATGAAGCTAAAAGCAGAGCATTTAGCGAAGAAGGGATAAAACCGAGATATTTATTAACAGGGGTTTGGTGTGTTTTTTCAAAAATTTTCTTAAAAAAACCAGTGAAAAGCGTAAAAAAGATTGCTTCTGTTGCTATCCAGACCAGCAAAAAACCTATTGGGTCGGCACCGATTCTTGGAACACTTAGAAGATTTGTTAAAAGCTGCGAAGCAAATGTGTAAAAAGTAAGTGCTGTGACAAGCGAAACCAAAAGCCCAATAATGTCGAAAAGCTGCACCAAAAAACCACGCTTTTGTCCTTCGACTGCGAAAAATATAACTACACCTATGATTGCTGCATCGACCCAATTCATAATTGGGGATATTATATCTGATAAACCTCAGAATTTAGAGAAAAAAGTACTTTTGTCTGTGGTTTAACCTTAATTTGATAATACTTAAGTGGAGTAGTAGTATATGCAGTTGATGTCAAATTCTCCGGAACGAAGTAATGAAATCGCATCAACTCCTGCTTATAACTCGGACTCGTTAGAAGCGCAAGTTTTAAAGGTCGCTATAGATAAAGGCATTTCCGGTATATATGCGGTCGAGGGAAATATGTATTTCGACGTTTCGCTTACATTTTCGGGTCAAGAATTTTTGTCTCAAGTACTTTCCCATCAAAATATTGAAGCTGCAAGAATTCTTACTGAGGCTGAACAAGCTGATAAGCGTGCATCGGACCAAGAAATATATCTTAGGTATACTGCGACTAAATTTGAACGAGTCCATTCAAAAACACGAGCATTTATAATCCTGCAGGAAGCGATTGCTGCCGAGCATAGGAAAAGGGCTGCTGAATTGCTTGGTTTAGAAAGCGATAATTTGCCACGTGTCAGATCTTTGGTAGAAGAAATAGTAGATAGCGTCCTTACAGCTTCAAAGTAAATTAAAAAAGCGGATAACCAGGTGGTGGCTCCACGGGGAGTCGAACCCCGCTTTGGACCTTGAAAGGGTCCCGTCCTAACCGATAGACGATGGAGCCTCATTTACATTCGTTACCTCGTCTGATTCTCGCTTGCGCTCGAAATAGACGATGGAGCC
>CAYGDE010000004.1:0-8353 GCA_964348615.1 uncultured Gammaproteobacteria bacterium
GAGCATAAAACAAAGTTGATTTTGCGGTCTTTTGTCTCTATTGCCAAAATAATTGGGGCAAGTAGAAATATAGACATATAGTAGAAATTCCAAGAATAGCGCCGGCTCCAAAAGGAGAGGGCGAGAAGGAGAAAAGTAATCGCAGGCAGTGGGTAGTACGTAGTTTTTTGTTTTTTGTTTTTAATTAGAATGATAAGGCCGATAACGGAAACAAGGCCAGTTGCAACAAGATTCCACCAATGTGCGGAAAATATTTCGTTAGGGAGCCATTCAATTACAAATTTTTGCAAGGGATTGCCAAAATGGCGTAAAGATTCTAGGTAAATATTTATGCCGAATGGGTTGATAAGGGTGGCAATGATTGAAAGTGCAAAGACAGTAATAAGAGGTGTAACGTGGATTAAAGGCCTTGTTGTCCTTTTAATTATCGATATACCTATTTCTACTGCTGTGAAGACTGCAAACAGTGCAAGTCCGGTTAGATACTCGCCATGAGAATTGGCCCAGACGAAAAAGAGAGGGGGAATGAATAAATGTCTAATGTCAAATTTCAAATATCCAATGTCAAATTTTTTACGTCCGGGATTTAAAAGTAGATAAAATAAAATTCCAAGAAATAAAAAGCTTATCGATTGCGCTCTAAAAGAAGCGGCATTTTGGGGGGCTAGAAGGTAAATCATAAGAGGAAAGATAAGGGATTTTTGAAAAAGAGTCAGATTTGCGGCTTTGGCAAAGAAATAGAAGGTTAAAGTGATAATAAGTGCTCCCAGAAGGCTGATGCCCAAAAATCCAAATTTGCTGTAGATAATGTATAAAATAACATCTGAGGCCCAAGAAGTATTTGGATATTTGTAATTTGTCATCTCTGAAGAAAAAGTATTTACTTTCAAAATTCGTGATTCGCCAGCTGGCGGATTGACAAAATGTTCTCCATATTTGAGATGCCAGCCTAGGTCTAAGTCTGCCGAGTTGTATAAAGATGCGAGAAAAACAGTAACAAAGAGCAGAAAAGTAAGTAATTTATGTGTCATTGGGGACTTTTGAATGCGGGTTTTTTCTGTTAAATGCAACAGCCATCAAAAGAGCTACTATCAAAAAACTTACAGAAAGCAGATTTGAAAATGATCTTATTGGTGTGTTTTTAAAAGTAAGAGTTACTTTTTGGTTGCCTGCAGGTAGCTCTAGATCGATGTATCCAAAAATATTTTGAATAAGGGCTTTTTGGGGAGTGTCATTTACAGTTACTTCCCACCCTGGGAAGTAGTGGGTGTACAAGCGGGCAGTAGACGGTGAGTGAACTTCGATTTCGTATTCCTTTTTGTGGGCTTTGAGATTAGAAGACAATAATTTTGCCGACTGGGTGGCTATTTGTATTTCTTCTTTGGGGTTGTTGTCGTCTGGTGGAAGAGCTTGCGTCCATTTGGGCATGTAGCCAGGTTCGGGAGTCAAAAGTTTAATACCAGAAACAGAGTCGTGAAGTATTTCACCGCCAAAGTTAATTTCTGCTTCAGTTGCGTAAGCTATTGGTTTTGCGAAATTTGAATATGCAAGAGTAGCTGCCGCAATTAAAATGACAAAAACAACAAGCTGGTGACTCTCGTTTTTGAAAATTATAAGAAGTGTTGCCGCTATAAATGAGGACGTAAAAATTGCAACTGATAAAAATCTCCACGGGTATTGAATATATTCAAGATATGGAACAAATTCCCAGATTAGTTTTGTTGATTCGTGGGTCATTAACAAACTTGTAAAAAAAGCGGTGAGAAAGATTAAAAGCAGGGTTTGAGGAAAGTTTGAAATGGTCAGAAAGTTTGAAAATTGTTCTTTTTTGAGTTTTGTTGTTAGCTTGATAATAATGATTAAAATTACGGTTCCTACTGAGAACCAGTGGGCAAGACCAACCTGAAAAGACATACCATCCAGACAGCCTGTTTGAGATGTTCCATGACCCCAAAAAGTGCTGAAAAGTTGAGGGATGCATACAAAATGGTTGTGGAAATCATAATAGCCAGATCGCATAAAAATTGTTTGTACAAATTTTTGTTCAAGAAGTGCAGGTATTAGGAAAAAAGAAACAATTCCAAAGCCTACAATCATTGCGATAATTGTGGCTGTAGCTGAAGCCTTTGATTTTGTAGACATATAAAGGTAAAGCAAGTAAGCAAGAATTAGTGGCGAAAACATTAAAATAGTTGGGGGATGCATTATGGTAGTTGCAGCAATAAACATGGCAAGTAAAGTTAAAAAGATGCCTTTTGTTTCATCAAAATAACCTTTGAGTGCCCAAAAGATTCCTGGAACGAATGAAAGAGCTATAAATTCGGAAAGAGCAGCTCTTATAAAAACATCGAGAATATGATATGGGGCAATTAGGTAAAAATAGGCAGCAATTAGCGCCGGCAAAGTGCCAAAATGCCTTTTGGTGAACAAGTACATAAGTAAGCTTGAGAGAAACCACATTGTGACAATGACGATTTTTAAAGCCAGGACCTTGGGGATACCAAGAAGCATCGGAGCCGTAAAGAGATAATAAATACCTGGTTGATAGAAGTTGAAAAGCGGAGCATTATTGCCTGGCTTGAACCAATCAATGTACCTAACCGGGAACTGGCCTTGTTGGAGTGCATTCAAAAAACTTTGGGTGTAGGTTAAGTTTAGCTGTGAATCGTGGCCAAGAGTAAGACCAGGTTTTGTGAATGGGGCAATAATTTGGGCAAAAAGAACAAGTGAAACAATAATTATTATTTTGCGCCAAAAAATTAGGTCGTTACTTTTCATAAGGTTTGAAAGTAGAAAGAATTTTGTGAAATAGTTCTAATTTTTGGGAATTGCCTGGATAGACTTTAAATTCCCAGAGCCAGCCATCTTTTAAAAGTACATATTTTTGTTGAGATTCGCCACTTGTCGTACCGTATATTTGGACTGCCCCTTGATAGCCAATATATTTTAGAGCTTGGACGTCGAGAATCTGCCCAAGCATTTGAATCGGCGATTTTTTAAGTACTTCATCAGGGTTGTCATCTTTTTGCAGTTTTCTTCCTAGAATTTCAATATTGAGACCTAGGGCACCGGGATTATTGTCAGAAATTACAATTGAGTTGTATGGGGAAGGTTCGCTAGCAGAAAAACCTGGAGGAATTTTAACAGTGATGTTGTTTTTTGGGTTTTCAAGCGCTTTCCATCTTTCGGTTTGGGCTGCCAACTCTGGGTTATTGAGGTTTAAAGTTTGTAAGTCTTTGATGGTTTTTTGGGCATCTTGGAAAATGGGGTTTTTTTCGTCTGCTAGCAAACTTTTAACGGCTTCAAATTCTCGTATTGCTTCTGGAATTCTTTCTAGGTTTGCATAAGTTAGCCCAAGGTTAAAATGGATGGTTGGGTTTTTAATATCCAGTCTTTCGGCTTTTTCTAGGTATTGGGAAGAAGCATAATATTCACCTCTTTTGGCATAAAATTCTCCCAAGTGAGCATAAACTTCTGCATTTGGATAAATTTCTAAGGCACGTTCATAATAGTTCAAGGCTTTTTCGTCTTCTTGTGCGTCTGCATGCCAATCGGCTAGATATTCCCAGGCATAGACATAATCGTTTTGGATATTGGTAAATGCGCCCCTGTAATTTTTCTCGAAGTAAATAGGTATTTTTGTAATAGGGGTTGTCATTTTAAAATCAAAGCTTTCGGGTTTTGGACCAAGCGTTTGTTGATTTCTAACAACTCTTAGCGAAAGGCCGTTGGGAACAAATTTAAACCTATTTGGGTCGAGTTTTAGCTGTCCTGCATCAGTGCCGGCAAGTGCTGACGCGTGTAGTGTGAGGTGTGTTACATAGATTGGGCGCTTGCCAATATTTTCGTCTATAAACTGATTCATGACCTCGTTGTATTCGGTGAGGCTGGCATATTTGATTTTGCTTTCTAAATCATCGGAAATTTGCAAATCCGTGGAATGACGGATAGCATCGCGGTTCCATTTGTTGACATAAAAGACATTGGCAGTTACCGGTACAACGTCTGGGCGGTATTTGTCGGCCACATGGGAATAGTGGGAGAGAGCATCAAAAAAGTCGCCAGCGCCTATTAAAATGGCGTTTGGTTCCAGAGATGAGTACAAATTTTCGATATAGTCTTTTGAGTAGTAATGGTTATGGCGGTTAAGGGGATAAAAAAATACTAATAATGGAAGAAAGCTTAAGGCAAATAGGGCAAGTAATTTATGTTTTGGCTTTTTGTTTTCTGCAATTATTTTTTCTGCCATGGTGTAAAAACCGCATGCAATTAAAATGGCGAAAAACATCCAAGAAAGAATGTACCAGGATTCCTGGTTACCGGAATAATAGATACCGGAATAAATTGCATTGAAGGTAGGAACCAGCAGAAGAAAAAGGAGGAGAGTTCTATTCCTTTTATATAGGAAATACATGCCAAGGGCGAGAAAAGGCCATAGAAGTGGCGTAAATTGAATAAAGGTATTTGCTATGTAATAAATAATTGACTGGGTAAATACGAGCGGTGAACCAGTGAAGCCGTTAACTGAATTACTTTTCGGTTCATAGATATTCAAACCTGCTCCATGGAGATGGTCAATAAACAATTCTAGGGTTTGGGGATTACCCCAGTTTACAAATGGCCAGGTGCTTGCCCGAAGAGGAAGGTAGGAGTATACACTTGCTAAAGTTAGAGCAAAGATTGTACCAAGGACAAGTAATTTTTGGATATTTAAATACTTCCTGTTTAAAAACATCGTAAAGAGAATTGGTAAGGTAAGCGCCGCGATTGTTGGATTTGCGCCAGCTGCCAGTCCGAACAGGAATGCAATAAGTGCGAAGGTGTAAAAGACAGTTTTTGTGTATTTTTTGTTGTCTAATTGTTCTTCTTTCAGTTTTTTTCTCTTTTCAAAAAGTCTGACAAGGAGGAAGGTAAACCCGGCGCCAAAAGCATATGTAAAAATGAATGCTTCCGTATTTTGGGATTGGGACCAAAATTGGTATGAAAAAGCAAGGGCAATTGTCCCGAAAGCAGCGGAAAGAGTTGGTAGCTGGTAGTTGGTAGTTGGTAGTGGCTTAGCATTTGATGTTATGTCGAAAAAGAAATTGTTTTTAGCAAGTGTAAGGATTGTTTGATAAATGAAATAAAGAAGGATAACAGACGAGTAAATTGTTAAGAACTGTAGACTTTGGAGGTTCGATAGAAAAGGCAGTTTTGTAAACAGATTTCCTACCATTATATAGAAAGGGAAACCAGGTGGGTTAGGGATGCCCAGTGAAGAAGCCGCCGCAATCATTGTGCCGGAATCGATCCAGAGAATTGAAGGTGGTTTGGTGTACCAGTAAACGCATAAGGCTAGTGTTAAAGTTGGAACTAAGGTGAACAGAACAGGACTAGTTTTCATTCCAGTAGATTTTTGCAAGATTGGTGATTGTTTGCAAGAGATGAAAATTATGTTCAAGAGTGTCAGTTATATAAGGAAGTTAATTATTGACAGCAAGTTTTCGAAAGGTGTTAAATGCTTGTAATCTTGTGAGAAAGAATTTACTTTTTTTAAACTTCAAACTTTTTCTGCCAATTATAGTTTCGATTTTAACCCTACTTTTAGTCGTGGCGAAAGTAGGATTTTTTAGTGATGAAGTAAATGCCGCATCTGCATTACCTCCAGATTTTAACGAAACGTTAGTAACTTCTTCGATAATTAAACCTACTAGTTTAGATTTAACTCCAGACGGAAGGGTACTTTTGGCTGAACAGGAAGGAAGATTAAGAGTGATTAAAGACGGGGTTTTATTGCCAAATTCTATGCTTACAGTGAATGTAGATTCGCAATGGGAAAGAGGGCTTTTGGGTGTGACTGTTGACCCCAATTTTCCAGTTAACCAATATGTGTATGTTTATTACACAGCAACAACACCGAATGTACACAATAGAGTAAGTAGATTTACGGTAAATGGCGATTCGGTAGTTGGAGGGAGTGAGCAAATCCTTTTGGAGCTTACAAATTTGGGTTCAGCTAAAATCCACAATGGAGGAGCAATTCATTTTGGAACTGACGGTAAATTATATATTGCTGTTGGAGATAATTCACAATCTGCAAAATCTCAATTGCTGGACAATGATTTTGGGAAAGTTTTAAGGATAAACTCAGACGGAACTATTCCTTCTGACAATCCATATGTTGGACAAGCAGGTAAAAGGCCTGAAATATACGCAAATGGCTTCAGAAATCCTTACACATTCAATGTGAACCAAGTTACAGGCAAAATTTTTGTGAATGACGTGGGGCAAGATACTTGGGAAGAAATCAATGAACTCGTAAAAGGTGCAAATTATGGCTGGCCAACTTGCGAGGGAACATGTTCCGTGAGCGGAATGACAAACCCTACCTATACATATAATCATACAGTTGGTTTTGCAGTTACTGGTGGTTCTTTTTACACAGGGACAAATCTTCCATCTCAATACCAAGGAGACTATTTCTTTGGCGACTATGTTTCAGGATGGATTAAAACTTACGATCCTGGAACAGGAGAAGTTTTAGATTTTGCAACTGGTGCTGATAGTCCAATTGACTTTGATTTTGCACCAAATGGGGATCTTTACTACATATCCTACAATATAAATTCGATTTTTAAAATATCATACGGTGGACCTACACCTTCACCTACACCTTCGCCTACGCCACCACCAGCAGATCAGATTCCAACAGCATCTATTCTTACTCCCATAGAAGAAACCCCATATAATGCCGGTGATACAGTATCTTTTTGGGGAGAAGGATCAGATCCTCAGGATGGAATTTTGGGAAATAACGCGTTTAGCTGGACGGTTGCATTTCATCACGATTCGCATACTCATCCTTTTCTAGGACCAATAATAAATACTCAGAGTGGATCGTTTGAGATCCCAACTGTTGGTGAGACTTCCGGGAACGTCTTTTATAGAATTCATTTGAAGGTTACAGACTCTTCAGGTTACTCTTATGAAACTACAAGAGATGTAAATCTTAATAAATCCCAGCTAACAGTGGCTTCACAACCCGCAGGGCTTTCATTAACTTTAGAAGGACAGCCATTTGTTGCGCCCCAGACAGTTACTAGTGTTGTAGGTTTTACAAGAACACTAGGAGTCAATGGGCTTACACAGACGTTGGGTGGTAAAACATATAATTTTGTATCTTGGTCGGATGCAGGGTCTACAACTCATAACATAGCAACTCCAGCTACAAACACGACTTACACAGCTTTATTTGCCGAAGTTCCAAATGCCCAACTTTACATATCTCCTGCATCAAGCGGAACAATTGGTGGGGTAAGCGTGGCGAATGAAGATATTTTAGCTTACAATGGAACTGCCTATTCGATGTACTTTGATGGTTCGGATGTAGGGCTTTCTTCCTTTACAGTAGGAGCATTTGATGTTCAAAATGATGGTTCAATATTAATGAGTTTTACGTCTGCTGGGACAATTCCAGGAATTTCAAGTACAGTTGATGATTCGGATATTGTTAAGTTTTCTCCGACAAGTACAGGAGCGACAACAGTTGGTACATTCAGTTTGTACTTTGATGGTTCGGATGTAGGGCTTAGCAGTAGTTCAGAAGAAATAGATTCGGTTTCTGTTTTGCCAGACGGAAAAATACTTATTTCAACAACTGGTGATATAAGTGTGACAGGGGTTTCTGGGGTAGATGAGGATGTTCTTGCATTTACACCAACTGCATTAGGAGCAACAACTACAGGTTCATATGCAATGTATTTTGATGGGTCGGACGTAGGTTTGTCCAATAGCTCTAATGAAGATGTAGATAGCCTTTCTATTGACGGATCTGGTATTTTATATCTTTCGACTCTTGGTACATTTTCTGTAACAGGAGTTTCAGGAAACGGGCAGGATGTATTTAAGTTTGTACCAACATCATTAGGGTCAACAACAGCCGGAACATACCAACCACCACTGTTTTATGATGGCAGTGTAGCAGGATTAGGTTCAATTAACCTTTCTTCTTTTGATCTTCCGTAGAATTTTTTTCAAAAAGATAGCTATAATTTGTGGGAACGTTATTATAAATTATGTTTCCTGCGCAAACTTCTTTTATTCCTGTTACAGTTGCGATTGTTAAATATATTGAAGCCCATGGGTTTTTAGGAGATTATCCTTTTTGGTATTTGGGGACGACACCGGTTAAGTATCTAGTTGGGCCAGTTGTGCCAACAATACTGATTGCTTTGCACGAATTCTTGCCCAATTTTTCCCTTTTTGATATTTCCTACTTTTTAATTCTTGCCTCGTTTATTATTTCAGCTGTTGGTTGGGGAATGTTTGCTCGAAGGATATCTGGAAATAGGAGTGTGGGGTGGTGGGTAGGCTT
>CAYGDE010000004.1:8453-10108 GCA_964348615.1 uncultured Gammaproteobacteria bacterium
GGTATTTTTTAAAACGCCTTCTATTGGCGGTAAAACGGCTGCCGGAGTACTTGTTTCATTACTTAATAGTTTGAGAGCATTCTTACCAGTTACGTTGGCAATTGTTCTAGTTCGTTTTAAATTTAAACCCAAAAATCTGTACGAAAAGTTTGTTTTTTCGTGGCTAGGTGTATTTGTTAGTATCACTCTTTTCCGTTTTGTTGCAGATGTGGATTTTTGGATGGACTGGACAAGTTGGATGGGAGAAATAGAAATAGGAATAGTTCTCTTAGTTTCCAAGTTTTTCTCACAGTCTTTTGCTTTCAAGACTGCTTCGAAAACAAAGCGTACATTTGTGCTTTTTTTATTAACTTATTTAATTGTTGGATGGTGGTTAGTTTGGACGAATAGAGGATTTTGGATGCCAAGAAAATCGGTTGAAGGTACGGTCGAGTATATTCTCGCGAAAGATCTTGAGAGAATTGTTGGGCCAGGTGAAACTGTTTTCCTTTCTGGCTCGACGGCTTTTTGGCTGAATAGCTTAGTTGATGTTGCGCAGGTAAGGGGAGGGAGAGACGAGGTTTCCCAAAATGAAAACTGGCGCAAGGTGGTTTGGGAAGTGCGGGGTGGTGTTGGTAAAAATAGATCTGTCGAGTCGCTAAAGCTTCTTGGAGTGGATTTTTTAGTTGTTCATGGTGATAATTCATCTGAATATTATCATGACTTTGAGAACCCTCAGGGGTTTGAAGGGCTGGATTCCTTGGAGAAAGTGTATGATGATGCCCAAGATAGGATATACAAGATAAAATAATGGTTGCGCAAACTGGAAATTTGAGAAAAAAGGCATTTGAAGCAGTTTTTGCATTGGGAGTAAAAAGGGTAATTGTCCAGGCAATTTTTACAATTTCCAACATTTTTTTAGCAAGACTTCTTTTCCCTTCGGATTTTGGAATGTTTGCGATTGTTACTTTTGTCGGCGGTATTTTTTCGGTATTTTCGGATATTGGTCTGGGGTCTGCACTGATCCAGAAGAAGGACAAAATTACCATCCGCGAAATGCAGACAGTTTTCACTTGCCAGTTTTTTTTGGCTTTTATAATTTTCCTTTCAATAAACTTCATTGCACCTTTTGCTTCCGGATATTATGGGTTTGGTGACCGAGGGACATTACTTTTCCGTGTATTTTCGCTTTATTTTTTGTTTGGGCCGTTTAAAACAACTTCGGGAGCAGTCCTTGAAAGGAATTTAGAGTACCGAAAACTTGTAATTGTTGAACTCGTTGAGATTTTTTCTGCATCTGCGTCTACCGTCGTTTTGGCAATTTTGGGATTTGGAGTTTTTAGTTTTGTAATTGGGGGTATTTGCGGACATATTGTGGGGGCTTTTCTTTACTTTATTTTTTCCCCTTGGCCGATGAGGTTTAAGTTTTCAGCAAAAATCCTGTCAAACCTTGCTAGTTTTGGTTTGCCTCTTCAGGTTAATGGTATTTTAGGTCTTTTTTGGGGACCCTTGGTGCTGCTTTATCTTGGGAAAGTTGTTGGCAGTGAGAAGTTAGGATTTTTTCAGTTTGCAGCAAGCCTTTCTGTTTTACCGCTTGCTGTTTCCGAAATTGTAAACAGGGTGATTTTTCCGCTCGGATCAAGACTGCAGCAAGACAAGATGCTTTTTAAAAAAAT
>CAYGDE010000004.1:10208-31268 GCA_964348615.1 uncultured Gammaproteobacteria bacterium
GTTTATGCTCAAGCTTTTACAGTAGAAGGCGGGGAAACAAGTCTTAAGGTTGCTTCTCCTTGCGGGAGCCAGACGGTAATTGGAAGATGGGAATTTGAGCGGCTTTTGACACAAGGAGATTTTATCCCGCTACTTACCGTAATGGTGCGAAGAAAAATTATCAAAAAACTTGGGTTTTTGGATGTAAATTTAAATTTTCGGGGGGACTGGGAATTGTTAATAAGAATTGCAAAAAATTACCCTTTTGCTTATATTGCCAAACCGCTGGCCTATTACAGAGTAGGCTATAATTTTGGGATTTTAAATGATAAGTTTCATGCATCTTTTAAAAGTGAGTTTAAATACATTTTGGAAAAACATCTTCCCAAAAGCACCAAAAAATTAGCAGATTTGAGGGCGAGAGCTTTTAATTTTTATTACATGCAGCTTATAAGAGAAAGTTTATATGATGGTAAATTTTTAGAGGGTATAGCTTATTTGCCCAATCTTTTAAAAAGATACGTAAATCTTTTTTGGTAAGTATGCTCGGCTAAAGTACGTTTGTAGGCGGCCTTGGCAATTCTTTCCCGTTTTTGATGATTTTTGAGATAGTAACGGCATTTTTCGACGAGCTCATCAGCCGACCTGAAAAGTTCGATTTCGCGTCCCGGGTCATACAGCTTTTCAATGTCTTTTGTCCAGCCAGATAATTCAAAACCTCCCGAGCCGGGAATTTCAAAAATTCTGGCTTTGTGTTGATGAATTCTTCCTATCAAATCAAATCGGCGTAAATACCAGAGAAACAAATTACCCTGGTAAGAAGTTTCAGTAAAATTTAAGTTAATTTTACTTTGGGAGAACAATTTGACCATTTTACTAAAAGTCAGCCGACCTTTCCAGGTTGGTCCGAAAAACTCTGCTTTGATTTTTTCTGACTTAAGTTTTTCCAAATATTGGTTTCTGAACCCATGCGGACCGCCTACAAATGTTACGTCGTAGTTTTTCCTGACATTTTGTGGTTTGTAGACTTGGGGATTTACGGCAAACGGCAGGTAGATTGCGTTTTTAGTGCCAATTTTATGGTATTTTTTGACCATGTACTGTTCTGTTGTTGCGACCCAGTTGAAAGCCGGAGCCCACTGACGGCAGAATGTATCAAATCTCCAGGAATCATCGTAAAACCAGGTAAAGGTAGTGGTTTCAGTTTTTGAGATTTCTGCAAGGACTTCTTTTTTTAACTGCTGTTCAAACAATGAGCAAAACAGCAGGTCAGGCTTTAGATTTTTGACAGTTTTAAAAAGCAGATCGTTCATTTTGTCCCGTCCGTGTTTTTTGTAAAGGGAAAGATAGTCGAACGGAATAACTTGATGGCCCAGTTTTTTGAACGTGGGTAGATAATTGTAGTATTCGTAGGAATAACCACGTTTGGGATCACCGTAATCATATTTCATTGCACAAAATAGAATTTTCATTTTTTAAGTACCAAATTGAGCAGAAATTTCGCCATTACTTCATGGTTGTAAAGTTGACCTTTTGGGCTTTTTAAAAAATCCCTGCCTTTTAAAATGATCCTTAGTGCTTCTTTTTGAGAGATGTTTGTTAAATATTTGTGAAGTTTGCCAAAAGAGTTGAAATGGCGCATATCGATAAAAGAACCAGCCGGTACAAACTTGGTAATGTCTGGAGCGCCTAGATAAATTGGAATAACTCCTGCTGTGAAACAATCAATGATTTTTTCTGTTACGTAGCCCGGATATTGCGTATTTTCGAAACATATTGCGAATTTAAAGCCTGCGATTTTTTCGAATTTATCCTCTCTTTTAATTGATTTTAACTTTAGTTTTTCCAACATTTTTTTTAATCGTTTTTGCCATTTTATTGGGAGGTTATTAAGTTTATCCCAGTCAGGCCCGAAAAGATGCAAGAGATTTTGAGACCCGAAATATTCGATGGCTTCGAGCCTTTTGGTGATTAATTCACCTTTTTGCGCCTCTTTTCTTATTGGTGATTGCCATGTCAGAAGCCTATCGTGAATTAGGTCGAAATGTTCTGTTTTGTAGGCGGGAATTTGCGGAAAGTTTTTCTTGTAATATTTATTTGCAGCAACCATAACCAGGAATTTTCTTGTAGACCATTTTTTAAGCGGCAAAATATTTTCTTTTTGGAAACTGGGAAAATGGAATGTATGGTTTTCTCCCGGATGAGATTTGAAGGTTTTGTATATACCCGAAAAGAGTAGGCGATGGCGGAAAGCAGGTGCAATTTTTTTTAAATCCCTGTAGAAATTGTAAGCGTAAAGCGGTGATTCCGGACCAATAAGTACAAATTGCATGGCGCCAAGTTTGGCTAACTTATTTCCATCGGAGGCATCGAGCAATTGAATTATTAAAGTATCACCAGGATTCCAATTTCCACTTTTAATATTAGCAAGGGCGATATCTCCAGTTTGCGTCTCAAAGTTTTTTTGTTTTGCCAATTTAGCAAAAATTGCGGCCCAAGCAGTATCGGGGGATTTTCCGGCTAGTTTTGCTTGCAATATTTTATTTTGTTGAAATATCGGGTGATCGGCGCAAAAAGCAATTTTTTTGGTCATGTTTTTTGGGCGAAGAAACACAATTCTTCAAGGATCATATCTTGCGTGTATTTATAGCTCCAGTTAGGATAATGACTTTTGAATTTTGAAACATCGGAGATATACCAAATATGATCACCAATCCGGTTTTTTGAATTGTATTTAATCTTTGCCTTTTTGCCAAGGATCTTTTCTACCTTAGTGATGGCTTCGAGGATAGAAATGTTTGAAAATCTTCCTCCTCCCATGTTGTAAACTGCGCCCTTTTTGGGATTTTTGTAAAAGTGGTGGAAGGCCAAGATTAAGTCATGAACATGGATATTGTCTCGGACTTGTTTTCCGCCGTAACCAAAAATCGTGTAAGGGATACCTGTTTGGATTGCTTTGACGAGATATGCCAAGAAACCGTGGAGCTGGGCGCCAAAATGGGCTGGACCGGTAATACATCCTCCACGGAAAATACCTGTTTTAATCCCGTAATACCTTCCGTATTCCTGAGTAAGAACATCCGCTGCAAGCTTGGAAGCTCCCATGAGGCTGTGAAGACAGTCATCAATACTCAGACTTTCATCAATACCTGAAAAGTATTGGTGATTTTTTGGCAGTTCCCAACGTGTTTCTTTTTCGACCAGAGGCAATTTATTTGGGCGGTCGCCATAAACTTTGTTTGTTGAAGTAAAGATAAAAACAGCATGGGGGTTAAACTTTCTAGTCGCTTCGAGAAGATTATGGGTGCCTACGGCGTTGACGGCAAAATCGACATTCGGCTGGAGTCCTGCCCAATCATGAGAAGGCTGGCCAGCAGTATGGATTATTAAGTCCAGTTTAAATTTTTTGAAAATCTCATCTATATTTTTGACATTCCTAATGTCTACATTAAAGTGTTTATAATTTTTAAACTTTTCGATGAGCCGTTTTCGATTGGGAATAGTGCTGGAATCTTTACCAAAATAATATGAGCGCATGTTGTTATCAAGTCCAAGTACATTGAATCCTTTTTCGCAATAAAAGTTAGCGGCTTCTGAACCTACCAGACCTGTTGATCCTGTGATTAAAACAGTTTTACTAGTCATTATTTAAAATGAGTTTTTTTATACCAATCGATGGTTTTTTTGAGGCCAATCTCAAGAGGCGTTTTAGCAACAAAGCCAATTTTTGCCTTTGCTTTTTTTGTATCGCAATTTCTTCTGGGTTGGCCATCAGGCTTTGCAGTGTCAAAAACTATTCTAGTTTTTTTACCCGAAAAATTAACGATTAAGCTTGCTAATTTTTTGATAGTTACTTCTTCTGAGTTGCCAATATTTAGGGGATCTGATTCGGGATATTTTTCGGTGATCTCCAAAAGCCCTCTTGCTAGGTCTTCAACATATAAGAATGATCTGGTTTGTTTGCCGCTGCCCCAAACAACCAATGGGTTTTCTCCATCAAAAACTCTTTTGACAAGTCCTGGAATAACGTGCGATATTTTTGGATCAAAGTTATCCCTGGGGCCATAAACATTATATGGTCTGGCAATTGCAACTTTTAAGCCGTATTCTAGATGATAGAACCTGGCGATTAATTCTTCCACTCGTTTTGCCCAGCCATAACCCAAATTGGTTGGTTCGGGGTCATTTAAAAAACCTTCAGTTTCCGGAGTGGGAATTGTACAATTGCGCGGATAAACACAAGCGGAGCTGACCATAAGAAGCCTTTCGACGTTATTTTTGACCGATGCACTTGCGATATTCTGGGCGATTTGAACATTGTCAGCAAACATAGTAGCCGGGTGATTAATATTAAACTGGATTCCAGCGACTTTTGAAGCCAAATTCAAAACAATGTCTTGATTTTTAGTAACCCGGATTGCCTCGTGTAGATCGGTCAGGTCTGTTTTTTTGATTTTAAGATGATTTTTGATGTGGGAAATGTTTTTAAGACTTCCGGATTTGGTGGTGGTTGTAACTTTGGCGCCTTTTTGGAGGAGAAGTTGGCAGACATGCGATCCGACAAAACCAGTACCGCCGGTCACCAAAACCTTTTTATCTTTGAAGAAATTTTTCATATTATTTTTTATTTTCTCAAATTCTTTTTTTGTAGATATTTTTCAATAAGTTTATGAAGATAGTCAATGTCTTCTTGGCTTACGTAAGGATGACTGCCGATTATAAAACCGTGTTTTTCCAGCTTTTGGGCAATAGGGTAGTGCGACTCTATATTTCCGAAGAGTCTTTTGTAAATTGGCTGGGAAAGAAGAGGAAAAAACAGACGGGTTTCGACACCATTCATTTCGAGATAGAGTAAGAAATCATCTCTTTGAATTCTTTTGTCGGTAATAACAACTGGAAAGAGCATATAAATATGTTGGGCGCCAGGTCTTACCTTGGGAAGCTGGAAAAATTGGCTAAAATCAGATAATGACTTGGTAAGACTTTTGCCTACAGTCTGCCTTTTTTTAACAATAGCAGATTTATTCTCAATCTCGGCCAGGCCAAGTGCTGCTTCCATTTCCGTATTTCTGTAAGAATAACCAACATGGATAAACTGAAAGCGTCTTTCTACAAGTGAGTTGAGACGCTTTTTGCTTTTGGTATCGTCGTCTTCCATTTTAAGGTAGATGTTATCCCTGCCATGGAACATCAGGCTTTTTACGATGGTTGCGAGTTTTTGATTATTGGTAGTTACCATGCCTCCGACGCCGGTTGTTATGATGTGCGCGATGTAGGTTGAGTAAACTGAAATATCACCCAATGAACCTACCGGCCGATTATTATAATTTACTAGTGCTGTTTCGCATGAGTCCTCAATAATTTTGAGTTTGTGTTTTTGGGCTATTTTTAAAATTGACTCCATGTCGGCGCTTTGTCCGAACAAATGAACTGGCATGATTGCCTTTGTATTTTTTGTAATTTTCGCCTCGATTTTTTGAGGGTCGATGCAATAGAAATTTTCTTCTACATCGACAAAGACCGGTTTGAGTCTGTTTGCGATAATGACGTTTGAGGAGGCAATGAAAGAGATTGCGGGTACTAAGACTTCATCATAATCTTGCCAGTTGTAAAGCTCTTTTTGCGCCTGAAGGGCTATTTGCAGTCCGCTTGTTCCGCTGTTTGTGAACATTGCATATTTTCGCATGTGTGCACGGGCAAAAGCATTTTGGAATTTTTCGGTAAATGGACCATACGATAGGCGATTAGATTTTAGGACTTGATTCACATAATCCCTGGCTTTTTTTGAGATTTTGATGGTTGCGATTGAGATGTGCCTTTTCTTCATTACGGTTTTTTTGGGAGGGCAGAAGTTAAGACCTTTTTGATTCTAGTTGATTGCTAAGCAAAGATAAATATACATCCTCAATTTTGGTGATGTAAGGCTGAAGTTGTAAATGCCCGATTGTATATTTTCTGGAGTTTTTGCCGAATGTTTTTCGGAGTTTTGAATTCGCGGCTAAGGTTAAAATTTTTTGGGCTATTACTTTTGGATTTTGCGGCTGGACAAGAAAACCGTTTTGGTTATTTTTGACAATTATTCCGCCGACTGTTGCAACTATCGGTAGGCCGCAAGCGGCACCTTCTGCCAAAGCAAGCCCGAACGATTCCTTTTTTGAAGTTGAAACTAATATGTCGGTTGCATCGTAGACTTGCGGCATGGAATCGATAAAGCCTCCAAAGCAGATTTTTTCGATAAGCGTGCTGTGATTTTTAAGAAAGCTGTTGATTTGATTTTGATAATCATAGTTGGTTGAGAAGTTTCCAAATTCAGACCCGACGATAAAGAATTTGGCGTTTTTCAATTTCTTTTGAACAATAAGAGCTGCTTTTAAAAAGGTCAAATGGTCCTTGGTGGGATCTAGTCTGCCAACTATGGTAACTACAAAATCGTTTGGGCCAAAGTCGAATTTGCGCTTAGCCTGCTTTTTGGCTTCTGTTGTTGCTGGCTTAAATTTTGACGTGTCTACGCCGAAGTGAACGACGTCTATCTTTTGGGGTTTGATGATAGCCTTTTTTTCTAGTTGGGTTTTAAGTGCAGATGTATTTGTAAGGATTTTGTCGATTAAAAAATTGCTGATGAAATCTTGATATATGTAGATAGAGTCCCATGATCCATGAGCAGTGGCGACTATGGGAACCTTTCGCAGTTTGCCGTAGATTCCCGCATATACTGCCAGGTTAAGGTGGTTTATATGTATTAGATCCGGCTTGATTTTACCAGCGAGTTTGAAAAATTGAAAAATTGAAGCAGGAGACATCCCGGGTATAAAGAGTGTTCTTATAAGGTATGGAGAAAGATTGAGGATATAAGTTTGAATTTTGAGTTTTTCGAGTGTTTTTGATAATTGGCCCTTTTTCGTGACTACAACAGTTGGTTCAAATATTTTTTTGTCGAGTTTTGTAAGGAGCGACAGAAGAATAGTTTCTCCTCCGCCGATTTCTGGATGAAATGTTAGGTAAAGAATTTTAAATTTTGTCACTTTTTGAGATTAATTTGTAAAACAGCCAGTTAGACCTGAATGTAATCCAAAGGAATAACCACCAAAAGAAGCCAAAATGTTTTCTGTAATAGTAAAGCATATCCTGAAGTGCGATTTTGAAAATTTGAGATTGCGGCAGCAGTTTAACTGATTGCGATTGTAAATGAATAATTGATATTGTTCCGAGATGGTAAATTTTTTGGCCGGTTTGTTTTATTCTTACGCATAGATCGTTATCGCCATAATAGAGTGATAAGTTTTCATCAAAATAGCCAATTTTTTCAAGGACAGATTTTCTTATAAGCATAAAAGATCCTGGAATCACGTCAACTTCTTTGGTTGTATTTCTTTTCCAGGAATCATAACGATATCTTTTAAGTATTTTGTTTTGTCGGAAGGGTTTTGTAAGCATGTTTGATTCTAAAAATTCTATTTGCGGGGTAGGGAATCGGCTGCAAGTTTTATCAACTTGGCCATTTTTGTTTATTTCCCGACAACTGGCAGCCCCAACTTTAGGATGTTTTTGCATAAAAACGAAGGTATCCCTAAGTGAATTTTTGGGGATTTGTGTATCCGAGTTTAGGATAAGGCAGTAAGTGCCGGTACTTTTTGTCAGTGCCAAGTTATAAGCTTTTGAAAAGTAGAGATTTTTTTTGCTGATTGTGATTTTTACTTTTGGAAATGTTGTTTTGACCATTTCGACAGAATTATCGACAGATCCGTTATCAACCACTAAAACTTCAAAATTTAAACCTGATGTATTTTTAAAAATTGAGCGCAAACATTTTTGCAGAAGTTGTTTTGTATTGTAGTTTGCAATACAAATTGAAAGGTCTTTTTTCATTTAGGACTGCCTATTATTAGGATTTGATATGCAAACAGATTCGAAAAATTTCTGTAAATAAAACTTTCTAAAATAGTGCCGAAATAAGGAATTAAATTTGCGGTCCTGTGAAGCAGTGGGGTTTTGGGAAATTCAAATTCCACCCTTACGATTTTTAAGCCGCATTCGTCTTTCAAAAATTCCAGTGCTGTTTTTGTAGTAAAAAAACGCAAGTGGGTTTTGTCTAGTATCCCGGAGTCGGTATAGTTAAAATTCCCTCTTAAGAGATTTATCCTTATTTGCCAAAAAGCAATATTCGGCAGGGTAATTAGCAGAAAGCCGTCATTTTTAAGTGATTTCGACAACTTTTTGACAACAACAGTAGGTCTTTTTAAGTGTTCAAGGATTGCCGAGGCAAATATAACATCGAATTTTGGTTCTTTGGCTATTTTATCTAGTGTGGTTTTTGCGTCTATGTCGCCGAATATCACTTTATCTAGTTTGGTTTTGGCTATTTTAACTAGACGCTTGTTGTTTTCAACTCCGACTACTTGGCAGCCATGGGTTTTTTTAAGAATTTGTCCGAGGGTTCCATCGGCACAGCCCAGATCCAAAATTCTTGAATTTTTGGGAATTAGGTTTGTTGAGATTTGATTTATGTTTTTAAAATTGTTTTTGATTGTCGTATTTTAACTCATCCTAGCGATTGCTTCACGAGATAAGATAACCTAGAATTTGGTAGTTATGAATTTGAACATTTTTATCCTCGAATCTGCCTTGCTTTTTATCTTTGTTGTTCATGCTTTCAGGACATTTCAGATAACTAATTTATTTGCAATTTTGTTGACTGCCCTTTTGCTTTTAGGTTTTTTTGCCAGTTCTATATTTCCCCGTAAAATGCCCAATTTTGGCAAAATCCGTCTTTTTTTATTAATATCCATTCTTCTTACTGTTTATAGTTTTTTATTAATTCAAGAAGTAGATAGCAGGGTTAATGCCCAAAATAGCAAGAATGTGCACGACGGGGTAATTATTACAGAGTTTTCTTACCGCTTTTTAATTTCCGGTTTAAACCCTTATTCACTAGATTTTGGTAATGTTTTAAATCACGAAAAATATGATGGTGATGTTCCTTTGCGCGCGACTGTTAATTACCCATACTCGCCAATGATGTTTCTTGTCGGCGTGCCTATTTATTTAATCACAGATAATTTTTTTAACACTATCGACATGCGAATTACACTTGTTATTTTTCTTTTCTTGACAGCTTTTTTGGGTGCTTTAATGGTTCGGGAAAAAATACTTTTTTTGATAATTTTTCTTTTGAATCCGCTATTTATCCCTTTATTGTTTTATGGGGCAAACGATATTGTAATACTTTTTTTTCTCTTCCTCTCGCTGTATTTTCTCTATCTTAGGCGAGAATTATGGGCAACAGTTATGTTGGGTTTGGCAACTGGGACTAAGCTCTTGATTTTGCCTTTGGCCCCCTTATATTTTTTGTATCTTTTTATGTCTTTTAAAAAGAAGAAAACAGAAAAATTTATTTTTAACATAGCGATTTTTATTTTTGTGAATTTGGTAATCTACTTACCATTTCTAATCTGGAATCCCCGTGATCTTATAGGTGATTTGTTATCTCCTTGGATTGGAAATAGTGTTTATGCTCACCCTATTGCAGGTTTTTTGGGGGTAGGGCAGATACTTAGCAAATTGGGGCTGGTTTCTGCAGACTCATCTTTCCCTTTCTTTATTTTCGCTATACCGTTTGAACTGTGTTTTTTGGCCCTGGCATTTAAGGTATTTAAAGAATCAAAACATATTTTGACCCTTTCTGTTTTTATGGCAGCTAATCTTATTTTGCTTCTTTCATTTTCAAGACTTTTACAAACATATTATCTTGCATTTGTTTTTCAGATCTTATTATTTGCAAGTTTTGTAAACCCTTTTTTTTAAATTTTTCTGATGGTATTATCAATTGAATGAAACTGTCGGTTATTTTTGCAAGGTTCTTATCCGCATCGAGCCATTTAATATTTTTTTCAATAATTTTTTACGTTTTGAGGCCAGTTTTTGCGTGGTATTTGGAAAAAGTGCCTATTTTAGGGGTAGATTTTTTCAACTCGGTCACATATACGACTTATTTGGCTAATAATTTCACTTGGCCATTTAGAGCCTACAAAGATATTTGGTTTTCAGGGTATCCGATATTTCGTGATTTTATTTCGCTGCAGTATTTTCCAATGATTGCATTTTCTAATTATTTTGGCACTATACGGGGGATTCAAATTTATACAATGGTGTCGCTTTTTCTGTTGATTGCTTGCTGTTATTTGCTTTATTTTTCACTTTCAAAATCGAGAGTACTTTCATTGGTCTTGGCAATTTTTGTAATTTACAGCGCCAATATTTACGGTTCTGCGATTTGGGGCGGCTCGCTGCCATATTTTACAACCCAGTTTTTCGTGCCTTTAGTTTTGATGTTGCTGGTTAAATTTACCTGGACTAAAAATAACAAGTGGTTTTTGGCTGCGATTTTAGTGTGCGGTTTAGGATTTTTAGCACACCCGTTGCCTTTATATGCTTTTGGATTGCCCGCAGCTGTACTTTTAATTTTCTTTTCAGAATTTGGCCAAGAGAGTCCACTTTTGAAAAAGGTTTTTGACGGTATTAAAAAAGCGAGCATTTTTGTTTTTGGAAGTTTAGCAGTTGCATTGCCCGAATCGTACAGTTATGTATCACATTTGTTTATAGGAGTCCTAACGGGTGGCCCGTCTGCTCTTATAGGTACTTTTATATCTTCTTCTCCGGCGTCTGGTTCGGAAGGGGGAGCAGGTGGGGTTGAAGCTCAGGCAGTTTCCGATACTGTTTTGTTTTACCAGAACCTTTCGAAGCTTGTTTATATAGATACCTCTGTTTGGATTTTTTTGTTTCTGGCAGCTGGGGCAATTCTGTTTGTTATTGCGCTTCTTTTTCGTAAGCAAAAAAGGCAAATAATAATTCGGGTTTTACCATTTGCGTTGGCTACTTTGTATGTGGGGCTTCATCCTATTTTGAATGCGTACGGATATAACTTTATAGCCCAAGGTTGGTATAGGGCCTTTTGGGTTTTTCCAGTAATTGCAGCTGCTTTGGGGGCTTGTCTGTGGGGAGAGTTTTTTGAATTTGTGAGGGAAAAATTTAAAGTTGAGAAGTTTTTTCTTAATTTAATCATTTCCAATGTGCCATTTGTAATTTTGTCTGGCATTTTCTTGTTAATAGGATATCTGATGTTTGCGACCAAGACATCGGGGTTTTTGGAAATTCTGGATACAAAAAGCGAATATTCATCTGCCCATCCACAGGCTTTAAGTATTAGGACAACTGATGTTGAGAGAGAAGAATTGAAAAAGGTGCTTCTGCCTACATTTATAGATGGGAATGATAAAAACAAACGTTTGTACGAGGCTGATGCGTTGGTTAACATTTGGTGGAATAGCATTTACAAAATGCCTTTGGTTCGTGGTTATATCGATCCACCAATTGCAACTTCGCAAAGAGGTGGAATTTTTTGGCTTGATATTGCAATTGCTAATGACAGTTTGGTTCGCGATTTTAAAATTCCCGAGGATATGGCACTTCAAAATGCTTTATTTTTGATGGATTGGTACGCAGTCCACTATTTTGAGGGTGGAAGACTGGCAATATCGACAAGCGCTCCGCCTTCTTCTTATCTTTTGAAAAACGGGGTTTTTGATGCTGAAGAACAAGTTGAGGCGCATGGAGCGGTTATTAAATGGCAGACAAGTTCGGGTAAGCCGGAGTTGATGATGGAATTGCCCCAATACCTTAAGTATTACAAAGTTAAGAACGAATTAACGTCTCCTGTAATTTATCCAACAAATGCTCCAACGATTTTAGTCATTTCCGACTTTGGCGGATACGAGGACTTTTTAAGAGGGATTGCGGCTAACAATTATAATTCACAGTATGTTATTCCTGTTGCAGGTGGTGTGAATATTGATGAGTTTAGTGGCAGTGATTTGAAAAACTTTTCTTCTGTTTATTTGCACAACTACAAATACAAAAATAAAAACAAGGCTTTTAACATGCTTTACAAATATGTAGAGGGTGGGGGGAAAGTATTTGTGGATACTGGGGCCCTTAGCCCTGATTCTGAAGCTGATGATTTGCCGGAGCTTTTTCCTTTTGACAGTTTGGTTCGCGATGGATTGGGTCGCGAATGGGATTTGGATGCAAATAATTCTGATGCACTTTTGAAGGATGTTAATATTGCGGGATTTGGACCGCTTATTTTTAACGATGGTGAATGGAAACTTTCTTACAGCGAAGAGCCTGAACGTTCGGGTGCAACTGTAGTCTTGAGACATAAAGGCAAGCCGGTTTTAGTTCGGCAAAAGATTGGTACAGGAGAAATAATTTGGAGCGGTATGAATTTGATTTACCACATGAACCAATACAAAAGCCCAGACGAGTTTAAGATGTTTACAAACATAGTTTTGGAAATGACAGCACTTTCTAAAGTTCCGATTGTGGAATCCAGTGCTATGTGGGCCAGTCCACAAAAAGTTACTTTAGATTCAAAAGCGGGTGCAAAAGGTGTTCTTTTTAAAGAAGAAGGGTACAAAGGCTGGAGTGCAAAAGCAAACGGAAGTGGCGTTAAAGTTTACAAAGCAGGGCCAACGTACCCCGGTTTTATGTATGCGGTTGTAAATTCTTCACAGCCGTTCAAATTAGAGTTTAAATATTCAGGTGAGATAACCGCATATTTGATCTGGGCCGTTAGTATTATTCTCGCTTTGATTTTGACAGACAAAATATTTTTCAATGGATTTTTAATTGGAAAGAGATTTAAGTTTTTCTCAAAAGGTGCATCGAGGCAAGTTGCTGGTTGGTGGGAGAAAGAGGATGAAGGGTAGTAGGTAGTGGGTAGTAATAAGTTGAAAGTTTAGAAATTATGGAGAAGCTGACCAATTTTTTTAATAAGTATTTGCATCCGGTGATGGTGATTTTGATGCATCTTGCAGCTGTTGTTGCAATTTACTTTTCGTTTTTACCAATTGCCAAATGGTATTTAGAATCCAGCCCTTTGTGGGGTATTGATTTTCATCTTTCTTTGTCTAATGCAGCTCTTATTGCCCAGAATCCGGTTTTGCCGCATGCACTGTGGAATTACGCTGGTTTTGCAGGCTGGCCGCAGTATTTGTACCCGTCTTTGAGCGCCTACTTTATAAGTTTTTTAGCGCAATTTTACGATTTGGTAATGTCTGCCCAACTTATGGTGATGGGATCGTCACTCCTTTTTATTTTGGGTGCATATTTCTTGTTTTTTTCCATTTCAAAAAATGTGGTGCTTGCTGTTTCTTTGGCAATTTTTACCGGATTCTGCGGTGGAGTTTATCAGGTTCTTACTTGGGCAGGTAGTTTGCCAAGCTTCAGTGCTCAGGCGGCTTATCCTTGGACACTTGGGTTTTTGATCATGTTTTTAAGAACTAAAAACATGCGGTATTTGCTGGCATCTGCTTTGATTGCCGGAATTTCCATTTGGGTTCATCCTTTAGTTTTTATTGCTTATATATTGCCTTCATTTTTCATAATTTGCGCTTTCACTTTTTCAAAAAACTTTCCACTTTTTTTGAAACTCAAAACTTTTATAATTTTTTTGCTTATTTCATTGGCCATTGGACTGCCTCAGTTTTATTTGGCAATAGGGCCAGCATTAAAATCGCCGGTGCAGACCGATTCTGGTAAAAATGCGCTGTCTACTGCGAGGGCAGAACCTTCTCAGATAGAGATTGATATTGCCAACTTTAACAGGATACAAGTAAAAAGGTTAGTGACGGACAACAACTATGCTATTTTTTACTTTTTGGCTTTTTGCGCGCTTTTATTTGTTTTGGCCTCGGCTTTTGCAATAAGGATAGGTGGGATATTTGAGGTTTTGCCATTCGGGCTTTTGGCCGCTTACTATATTTTTTATGTTTGGCTTTTTGGTGAAGGAATTTCTATCTATCACGGAGGCTGGTATCGACTATTTTGGTCTGTACCAATTTGGGTTGGGGCATTTGCCAGTGCGCTTTGGTTTTCTGCGTTTGCTTCCCTAAAAAAAGTTGTTAAGTCAGACGTATTGAAGTTAATTTTTGTTATCGGTTCCGGGGTAATTGTTTTTGTCCTTTATTATTTTTTCTATCCGGGTGCACAAAACTTAACTATTTCATCAATTATTTATAGGTCGGAAACATCATCCGCATATCCTGATGCCCTAAACCTAAAGGTGACAAATTCCGAGAGGGAGGAGTTAAAAAGACGGCTTGTTCCTTCATGGATAAATGGTGATGAAACCAACTGGAGACTTTATGATGCGGACCAAACGGTTAATATTTGGTGGAATAACATGTTTAAAATGCCTCTTGCGCGAGGATACATTGATACGCCAATTGGGGATGCACGTAGAGGTTTTTCTTTCCTTTTGGATTCTGGGCTTTCTGAAGAAGGGAGTGTGCCTCAGTTAACTGAGGCATTTAAATTCCCAGAAGAAGCAGCAGTTTCTACAACACTTTTCTTGATCGATTGGAATGCAGTCAAGTATTTTGAAGGGCCTCATGTTTCAGTTGTTAATAAACCACTACCTAACTATTTGAAAGATTTGCTTGTTTTGAAAAATGAAATATTAACATTTGATGATTTGAGGTATACAAAGCGGCCGCTTACTTTAAATTACTCCGAGATTAAAAATGAGATGACGTCGCCTATTCTTGCAGGAACTAATGCTCCAACTATTGGTGTATTTGCAACAGACGAAGGGTATGAGATTGTAAATCGGGCGCTTTCTGAGCGGGGAAATTTGAATTCACAGGTTTTAATCCCTATTAATCTGGGCAAGAAAATAGATGCATTGGATACCGATGAAATTTCTAAGTTTGATGCTTTGTATTTGCATGATTATGGTTATGATAACCAAGGTAAAGCTTTTAAAATGCTTCGAAGCTTTCTTGAGTCCGGCAAAAAAATTTATATCGATACTGGAACAGAGGTTGCCGAAACAAGCGGTGAATTACCCGATGATATTTTCCCGGTTAACAAGTTAACAAGGCAAGGCCAAGGGAAAGAGTGGGCACTTGAGAGTCCGGATAAGTATTTGACTGGCGATTTGGACCTTTCTAAGTTTTCGCCTCCGGTTTTTGATGATGCAGATTGGAGCATTTCTTATGCCCAAAGCGGGGATGTTAAATCTGGGGCTCGCGTGATTTTAACAAATCATGGTAAGCCGGTTATGGCTTCTTTGAAAGTTGGCAACGGAGAGCTTATTTGGGGAGGTTTTAACATGGCCTACCATATCCTTAGAAATCACAATTTGGAAGAGGCAAAACTGTTTGACAATGTTCTTGCGCAAATGGTTAGCCTTGATAGGAAACCTCTGCCGCTAAGTGAAGTTAAGTTTATTAATCCTAACGAGCGAAGAATCACAACATCTGCAAAAGGTGTTCTTTTTAAAGAGCAGGCATACAATGGTTGGAGTGCAAAGGTTGTAGGCGGCGAAAAATTGCATATCTATAAAGCAGGGCCGACATACCCTGGGTTTATTTATGTCTTTTTGCCTACTTCTGACAAAACTACAGTGGAATTTGCCTTTTTGGGTTCTTTGAGGGACAAAATATTAGTTTGGTTTTCTTTGATATTGGCAATTTCTATTTTTGAAGAAGCGGCGTTTGGTGGAAAAGTACTTGGAAGGCTGCGAAAATTCGCTTGGTCGGCCATTCGAAGCAAAGTGGGTAAATGGTGGCAAAAAGAAGACGAGGGGGAGTAAGTAATAAGCAAAGCTTTTCTGAACAGACTGCCCGATGAATGATTACTAAAAGTAAACCTTTAGTTATATTGGGCATAAATCCTGCACACAATGCTTCAGCGGCAGTTCTTGTTGATGGGAAAATTGTAGCTGCTTGTCAGGAAGAAAGATTTTCCAGAGTAAAAAATCATATTGGAATTCCATATAAATCAGTGGAGTTTTGTTTGGAATTTGCCAAGATTAAGGTGGGTGAGGTTGACGAAGTTGTCATTTGTGGGAATCTTCAATTGCCTTTTTACTTGTCAATTACACGTTCTTCAGGGGCACAACCAGTAAGCGGTGTAAAAAAAGGTGCCAGTTTTTTCCATTTTTTACGCTATTCGGTTTTGCATAGCATGGCTAAATATTTCACTTTAGTGGGGCTTTTTGATTTTTGGCTTACTTGGCTAATCGATCATTTTGTTGGCGCATGGGCGAGGGGAAAGATTAAAGATCAGATATTTAAGCGTTTGAAAATTGACAAAAGTAAGATTATTTTTGTTGATCATCACTCAACTCATGCGGCATATGCTTACTTTTCATCTGGTTTGTCTCAAACAAACGACAACGTTTTGGTGTTTTGCGCGGATGGGGGTGGGGATGAGGTATCTGCCTCAGTGTGGATAGGTAAAGGCGGAAGGCTTAAAAAAATTTCCTCAACCCCAATCTATAACTCGATTGCCTACATGTATATGTATACAACTTTATATTTGGGTCTTGCTCCGGTGGAGGATGAGTACAAGGTGATGGGTTTGGCACCTTATGGAAAACAGAAAGATGTCGAAGAAATTTACGAGAAGCTTGAAGAGTATATTTCGGTGGATAAAAAGACACTTCAGTTTAAAACTACAATAAATACCAATTTATTTTATAAATTTTTAAGCGATATTTATTATCAAAAGCGCTTCGATGCAATTGCCGGGGCTGTACAGAAGCTTGTCGAGGTTAAGGTTTGCGAGTGGGTGGAGGTGGGTTGTAGAAAGTATAAAACTAGAAAAATCGCCGTGGGAGGTGGGTTGTTTGCCAATGTAAAGCTCAATGGAAAACTGCAAAACTTGCCTGAAGTGAGGAATGCTTATTTTGCCCCTTCGCCTGGCGATGAATCAAACTCAATTGGAGCCTGCTATTTAAGGTATAAAGAACTTAATCCCAAAGCACAAACAATTCCACTTGAAAGCTTATATTTGGGTTCCCAAGAGCATAAGGAGGCTTTTGCTAAGTTTATTTCTACCGCCAGAAAAAAAGGTTTTAAGGTATTTGCACCCAAGGATATAAATGGTGCTGTTGCTAAGCTTCTTTTTGGCGGCGAGATTGTTGCTAGGATTGTTGGAAGGTGTGAGTTTGGAACACGTGCTTTGGGTAACAGGTCTATTTTGGCCGCACCATCGAATTTGGAAGTAAAGGAGTATTTAAATAAATCCATAAAAAGCCGGGATTTTTGGATGCCTTTTGCGCCCACAGTTTTGGATATTTGGGCAAAAAAATACTTGAAAAATCCTAAAAATATAAAGTCTTCTTTTATGATGACAACTTTTGACTGTACAGATATGGGGGCAGATGATTTAGCTGCCGCTGTGCATCCATATGACAAAACGGCAAGAGCACAAATTTTAAAAAAAGAAGACAATTCTTCTTATTGGGATTTAATTTTCAAATTTTCGAAATTAAGCGGAATAAGCGGAGTTTTAAATACATCCTTTAACCTTCATGGAGAGCCGATTGTATGTACATATCAGGATGCTTTGTACACATTTGAAAGATCCGGGCTCGTTTACATGCAGGTTGAAGATTATTTGATCGAAAAAGAGTGGGGGTAATAACTCATTTATTCTTCCTCTAGAAATTTTGTTATTTTTTTGGAAAATTTTGATTTGGTTAGTTTGGTTAATTCTCTTTCTGTTTTTAAAAAGATGTGGGGGTAAATTATTGCAGCTGTGGTTATTAAAATAGTGACGATTGATAACCAGAAAAGGAATTTTGGGACAAATGAGCTTGAAAATGATAACCTAACGTCGCCAACTTCGGGTGTGGGGATATACATAAAGCCTGTTCCTGCTTTGTAAACTTTCAGGCGCTTGTTGTTTTGGGTAGCTTTCCAGCCAGTATCGTAATTTTCTTTAAAATAAACCCCTTTGAAATTTTGGCCAGATATTGAGATTTCCCAAGGGACGTCTCGTTTAACTGTTGTTTGTGGTTTTGCAGGAGGAGCAGTTTTTGCAAGTGATTCTATAATGTTTTTAAATAGTTTTGATTCTTCATAATTATTGTTATCAACAATATGAAAAGGGAGGTTAAAACCGCTCCAAACTATTTTTCCATTGCCTACTTTTCCTTCTGCAAGAATAGGAATGTTGTCGTAGGTAAGTACCGGTTTTGCCCAGTCTTTCAGATTTTCTGGCTTTGATATTTTCCAAAAACCACCTTTGAATGAAAGTGGCGCGAATTTGGACACGTCGATATTTTTGGTGAGAGGGGAATTGGTTGTTTGAAACGACGAGTTTTTGTCGGCATCTTGGATAAATGCAGTTTCAAAAGGGGTTATTTTCGAATCTTTTGCTCTTGATTTTGGATGCGCGGTGTCTATAAAAATCGAGCCGCCATCCTCGACGAATTTTTCTAGTTTCTGAAGATTGCCGGATTTGTATTGGTACAAAAATATAATATTAAAATTTTTAAAGTCGTCTTCTTTGAGAGAATTTACATCCTCTGGTCCTCTTGCCGGGGTTAAGACTTGTGAGTTTAAGTTTGTCGTTGTAAGGCTTCTAACAAAACTTTCGTACGCTTCACCTGAACCTACAAAGAGCAGAGCGTTTGCATTTGTCGGATGAATAATTGGTGTTGTGACACCATCTTTTATCATTAACCATTCGCCCTTTTCGCTTTTTTCAATAAAATTATTGTCGGTTGTTAATGTTTCGAGATATGGGAGTTGGGAATTTTCAATGTATTTGATTGCAAATGCATCAACTAAAAATTTAGCCTGATTTTCTACTAATTTGGGTTCAAGATTGTCGTTTTTGGAGCGGGTTGCATTTTCAAGAAAGTACGGCCAATCTGAGTTAGGCAGATGATTGAAATAACCTCTAACATTGGGTATTTCGTAAACAATGTTAAACCACTGATATACGGCAGAATTAAAAATATCTATCCTGTAGGTGTTATTTGCCGAAGATATCCAGCTAGGTATTAATTCATCTAAATTTTTAGTTTGGTACTTTGGCAATATGTATTTGGCAATGTCAACCGGTACCGCATTCGGCCTGTCTATATTGGGCTTAAAATTGACGGATAAGGCAATTATTAAAAAAGTAAGCAGAATTATCGAAGACAGTACATGAATGAAGTGACTGAAGGATTTTTTAATTGCAAAAAATAGGCTTGCTGCAAATGTTAATGCAAGCAAGTTAATGGTCCAAAATATTCTTGTTGGGAATACAGTAACCGAAAGAGTGTCTATTAGTTTTAAATAGGCAGCAAGAGAGTACAAAAGAGGAACTGATAATGCGGCTAGTGATGGTAGGAGTAATTTAGAGTTTATTTTTCGCCTAAAAACAAGTGCAAAAACAAAAAGAGAGATAAATATTCCAATTATTAATAAAGGGTAGGGGTTGAACCAGGTGATTAGGTGTCTGGGGTATACTCCCCAACACTCGAAAGAAACGCATTTGCCGGCAACAGTTCCAAAAAGTGTTTTTTCAAAAACGGTATAAAGACCTGTTAACCCAATCGCTGTGGATATGGCAACAAAAGTGAAAACCTTTTTTAATTTATATTCGGTTTTACCTTTTTTTAAAATTAGGCTTAGGGCAACTAGACAGGGGAGAAAGGTCATTAGGATGCCGATTGAACCATGGTGCAACATAGAAAGGCCAGAAAAAAGCGCTGATGCAAAAAAATACCTGGCTTTGTACCTTTCGGAATATCTAAAGATAAAAAACAGGGAAAGCGGTAGGTAAAATTGGCTTGACGCTGAAGCAATGAATGCACCAACGGTTAACTGGTAGTACGTTGCTTGGGTAATTCCAAGGATGATTACAAGTGTTGTTGCAATTATCCAACTTTTTGAGCTTTGCCAGAAAAGTAGAAGTGAGAAAACTAGGAATGCGGTAAGAGTTGCAAAGGAGAAAATATTTGTTGCAGTTGGCAAGTCATAGAATTGCAGAAGCGGTTTTATGGCATAAAATGCCAAGGCAGGGTAGGTGCCAATTGTTGAACCACCTTCTAACCAAAAAGGAAGCCAGCCCTGGGTTGGGAAAGGTTGGTATTTTGCATAGTAAACAAGATAAGTCAGAGCATTGTAGTAGTCACCGCCAATAGGTTCAGAATCAATGTAATTTTCCCCAAAGGCGTAGTAGGCGACATTTAAAATTATAAGTGAGATACCCAAAAAAACAGCCGTGTTGAAAATAACCTTTGCAGTTTTAAAAAGGAAAACTCTCATCAAATAAA
Source organism: uncultured Gammaproteobacteria bacterium (assembly GCA_964348615.1). Taxonomy (GTDB): domain Bacteria; phylum Patescibacteriota; class Microgenomatia; order Curtissbacterales; family GWA2-41-24; genus DATIHT01. Next base: position 30,307 of record CAYGDE010000004.1, read on the forward strand.
TTTAGCAAAAAATCACCAATTCTCAAAGAAGCGATATTAATTTCTCAAAATCTTTGGTAACTTTTGCCCAGGTGTGTTTTTTTGATTCAAGCAAGGCATCTTTTTTTAGCTGATTGTATTCGTGCGTATTTTTGAGAAGTTGTGTGATTTGTTTTGCAAATTCCAAGTGGTTTGAAAGTGGAGCTTTCATAAAACCTTTTTGGAAAACTTTGCCTAAAATTCCTATATCCCAGCCGACAATTGGTGTTCCGGCAGCTAGCGCTTGTGCTGCTGCCAAGCCAAAACCAGCCTCATGGTCGCAAAACATGAAGAGTTTTGATGCTTTTAGTGTTGAGTAAACATCTTTGTTATTTAGGAATCCTTCATAGTAAATATTTTTTCTTAGATTCGTTTTTTTGATTTGTTCTTCTAGTTTTTCTATTGCATTTTTGGAGCCGGTTCCAACAACTGTTAGTTTTGCATTTGGAAATACGTTCACAACGTGTTGCCAAATTGGTACTAAATCATAGACGCCTTTTGTTTCATGGATTCGTCCTAGATAGATTGCGTCAGATTTTGATTTGTTAGGTTTTGTATGATTTATCGTTTTATTGTCAACACCAGCCTGGATAACGACAGTTTTTCTTTTTGCAAAACCTTTTTTGATAAGATCGGTTTGAATATTTGGGTTTAGAGCAATTGTGATGTCTGCCTTAATTTTTAATGTATGAAGGCCAAGATCTTGAATTAATTTTGAGGCAAAATTAACAAAATAATTGCCAGGGCGGATGCTGGGTGGTGGATACAAGTGATGTACTCGTGATATCCAAATAACGGACGGTTTAATAAGCTTTACAAAATATGCCGGTAGAATATCCGGTGGCGAATCTGTGGATGAATAAATTATGTATTTAAAACTCCCTCTGGTGATTTTTTCTAAGATAAAAAAACATTGAATGCTTTTTATTGTGTAATTTATAAAG
>CAYGDE010000005.1:0-21672 GCA_964348615.1 uncultured Gammaproteobacteria bacterium
CACAAAGATTATCTGGATTAAAATGGGACAAATGGAAACCAGCCAAAAGACTAAATTAAGGCTTGTGGGTGCACTGGGACTCGAATGGAACACCCTGATTGAGCATGTATTGTTGATAAATGATACTTTTTGTAGACTCTCCGTGCAAGCCTATTAGAGAAGTTTATGAAAGGCATCTCTCGCTCCGCTAATTCGACCCTGTTGTAAAGCTGTATCTATAACAAAGAGCATTCCAAGTAGATCTCCATAAGGCTGTGGCAATTTTTCAACATAATCGTCTACAGGCGGTACAGCTAATTCTCCTTTTAATGATTCGTTAACTTTTAGCATTGCCTTTCTGGCTATTCCAGTCATCTGATTATGACCAGATGGATCGTCTGGATCGATGCTCAAAGCATAACTTGAGGCAAGTTTCAGAAAGAGATTATTGTGGTATTCCCAGTTTAAGTCAAGAAGTTCGGTTGCAGTCTCGCCATGCTCCTGCTCGTCTAAAAGGTCAAAAGATCTCTGACGAAGCTGCACCCACTGTTCCGTCAAAGCTTGATCAGGTATGCCTCGTTCCTCTTCTGGTCTCGATCTCAGTGTTTCAATTTGAGCGGCTATCTCATGCAAAAGTGTGTATGCCACGTCTTTTGGTGAGATAGGAACTGCATCATTCTCGTTCATCAGAAGATAATTATAGACTTTGTCTGACACTTTGACAAAATGCGTTCACAGGTACTCGAACACTTTTTGCCTCAAATTTTTAAGCGGCAATTTCACAAAGTGTAAAATTTGTGGCTAATGTGGGGGCACAGGGATTCGAACCCTGAACCAATCGCTTAAAAGGCGATTGCTCTACCATTGAGCTATACCCCCTAGTTTCCAATTACAGATCTGATGTAATCCCGACCGACGTGAGATTTTAAAACCTTTTCCCGCTTAATTGCTTCTACCCTTGTTTTAAAAGTTTCTTCATATATCAGTTTCCATGGCCCAGTATTTTTTGCAGTATAGCTCTTTTTGTTATAAAACAACTCTTTATTATGTCGTTTTAATCTTTTCTCCAAATTATCGGTCTGGCCAATGTATATTTTATCCGTTGATTGACTTCTAATTACATAGACAGTAAACATGTCTGAACCAATCGCTTAAAAGTCCGGCGCAGCCGGATCTACCATTGAGCTATACCCCCGCTTTGCGCAAATTAATTGTATAACACCAAATTATATCAAAGAGATATATATAATAGAAGCTGAATGTGCCTTCGTGCATGCCTAAAGAGAAGGTGTTTAGGACTTGTTGATATTATTGACCGACTCTTTTTCTCTTTTCGGCCATTTCATCGAGGATCGTTTTGCGGATCCTTATGTTTTGGGGTGTAATTTCTACTAACTCGTCATCACTTATATATTCCAAGGCTTCTTCCAGGTCCATTCGTTTAACGGCATTAAGTTTCGTGGAAACGTCTTCGCCTTTGCTGCGCATATTGGTTAAATGTTTTTCTTTACAAACGTTTACACTTATGTCTTCTGGTCTTGGGTTTTTACCAATTACTTGTCCTTTGTAAACTGACTGGCCTGCTTCCACAAAAATAACTCCGCGTTCTTGTGCATTTAAAAGCCCGTAAGTTTTGGTTGTACCACTTTCGTGAACAACAAGAGACCCATGGTTTCTGGTAAAAACAGTAGGCGTTTCATCTCGATATTCTAAAAATAAAGTATTTATTGTGCCTAAGCCTTTGGTGTCTGTTATAAATTCACTTCTGTAGCCGAAAAGTTCTCTTGTTGCAATTATAAATTCAAAAAAGGTCGTGTTTCCCTCGTTTTTCATATCGACAAGTTCGGCATGACGTTCGCCCATTTTTTGCATAATTGCTCCTGAATATTGCTCCGGGGCATCTATGAAAACTTGCTCATAAGGGGTTTGTTTTTTGCCATTTACCACTTTGGTGATTACCTGCGGCCTGGCAACCTGAAACTCGTAGCCTTCACGTCTTAGCCGTTCAATTAGGATTGAAAGGTGTAATTCTCCCCTGCCAGAAACAATCCAGTCTCCACTGAGGCTATCTTCAACTTTAAGAGCCACATCGGTTTCTAGTTCTTTGTAAAGCCTTTCGCGAATTTGGCGTGAGGTTTTAAATTTTCCTTCATGGCCCGCAAATGGCGAAGAATTTACCGAAAAAGTCATTCTAATCGTTGGTTCTTCTATTTTTAAAACGGGAAGAGCTAATGGTTCTTTTGCGTCTGCTATGGTTTCCCCAATTGTAATATCCGCGATTCCGGAAACAGCTACGATATCCCCGGCCTCGGCCTCTTTAACATCTGTTTTTTCAAGCCCAACAAAGGTAGCAACGGAAGTAAGAGAAGTTTTCTTTTGCTGCCCCTCCCTGTCGATATGAACTACTTCCTGCCCCGCCCCCATTTTACCGTTGTAAATTTTTCCTATGGCTATTCTGCCTTTGTGCACATCGTAGGTGATGTTGGAAACAAGCATTTGAAGGGGTTTTTCAACATTTATTTCGGGGGCAGGAATATGATTTACAATTGTTTCAAAAACCGGTTCGATATTTTGCATTGTGGAAATATCGGAACTCATTGATGCTTTTCCGTCTTTGGCAACAGCATAAATTGTTGGTGAAAAAGTGGTTTCTTCGTCTGCACCAAGCTCTACAAACAAATCGAAAATCCTATCCAAGACAAACGGTATTCGGGCATTTGGCTTATCTACTTTGTTTACAACAACAATAATTCTGTGTTTCATTTTTAGGGCCTGTTTCAAAACGAAGTGAGTTTGCGGCATTGGGCCTTCTTGGGCATCTACCAATAGTAGACAACCGTCTACCATAGAAAGAACGCGTTCAACTTCCCCGCCAAAATCCGCATGGCCCGGGGTATCTACAATGTTTATCTTGATATCATTCCAAATTATTGAGGCATTTTTTGAAAAAATGGTAATCCCGCGTTCTTTTTCTAACTCGTTGCTATCCATAATTAAGTCGCTTGACTCAACTTCTTTTTTGAGCTCGGTTTTTGATTGACGCAGCAAAGCATCCACCAAAGTGGTTTTGCCGTGGTCTACGTGGGCAATAATGGCTACGTTTCGAATGTTTTTCATTTTTCCTTTTAAAAAACCGCCCCATACGGCGGTTGGTGTTTTAATTTTACCATATTTGGCCTGTTGATTGTTATTTTGCCTTCCGTTGATTTAAAATTTTCTGATGGATCTAAAGATACTTACATTTAACATTTGGGATATCCCTTTTTGGTTTTGTGTAAATAGAAAACGCCGAATGGCCAGACTCGGCGCTTTTTTGAAAGAGAAAAATACTGACGTTTTGTGTTTGCAGGAAAATTTTGACGTGTTACACCGAAGATTAATGCATAAGACGCTTGGTGAAACTATTTATAATCTTCACAATAACCATCATAAAACAAGGCGGGTTTTTTTGTATAAAAAGTTTGATAAAACTGGCGGGTTGGCTACCTATTCTAAATTTCCTATAGTAAACACTGAATTTGTACCCTTTAAAAAACCACTTTTAATGTCTTTACCTGAAAAATTAGGATCAAAAGGTTTTTTGAAAACTCTTATAAAAACACCAAAGGGTAACATTATGGTCGTAAATGTTCATTTTCTACATGGCCTTGCTGGTACAGCACGAAGTCTGAGAAACATGCAAATTAAACAACTTATTGAAAATTTAAGATCCGTTAAAAATACTGTGATTTTAGCTGGTGACTTTAATGATGAAGCCAATAGCCATATCGATAATTTTTCGCATGAGTTTCGTGGTGCAGGATTTTCCGATGCTGCTTTATTTTTAAAAAAAATCCCACAGCCAACCCTTTTGACTTCAAATAAATACACTTCTATTCTTTTTCAGTATAGAGGGAATAAATCTGAAAGGTACGACCATATTTTTATTAGGAATTGCAAACGAGTTATTTTGAAAGTATTAGACCTCGAGACTTTGCTCCAACCAGAAGACCCGCTTTCGGATCATGAACCTGTCATGGCGAAATTGCGTTTAGTTAAGATATAATTAAAACCAGATGGCAAAAGTAACCATGTACACAACAAGAACTTGCCCTTTTTGCAAAATGCAGAAGGATTATTTAGCGGAAAAAAAAGTAGAATATACGGAAATTCTAGTAGATGAACACCCTGACGAAGCTGCAAAAATGATTGAGATTTCCGGTCAAATGGGTGTACCGTTTACTGTTGTAGACAAGCCATACGGTAACAGAGTTACAATACTCGGCTTTGACAAAACCAGGCTCAACGAAGCTCTTGAATTAAATTAGCCCCTATCCGCCAAACTCCCACCTTTAATATACTAAATATTATGAAGGTTTCCTTTTTGGGTGCAGCAAGAGAAGTAACTGGTTCAAATATTTTGGTTGAAGCTGCAGGTCACAAAATCCTCTTGGATTGTGGTTTTTTTCAGGGGAGTATTGTTGCTGAAGAAAGAAATTATGCCCCTTTTGCGTACGACCCTAAAAGTATTGATGCTCTAGTTGTTTGCCACGCGCATTTAGACCATGTTGGCAGAATCCCAAAATTAGTGCGTGAAGGATTTGCAGGCAAAATTTTCTCGACCGCCCCTACGCAAGAACTTGCTTCTTTGGTAATGGAAGATAATGCAAAATTAATGAGGGAGGAGGCAAAGAAAGATAACCACCAGCCGCTTTATTTTGAAGAAGATATACAACGTGCGCTGCAACTTTTTTCAGCCGTTGGTTATGACAGCGAAGTCGAAATTGTCCCTGGCATAAAACTGACATTGAAAAATGCCGGTCATATTTTAGGGTCTGCTTTTGCGAAAGTTTGTGCTGAAGGGAAAACGCTTGTTTATTCAAGTGATCTTGGGAATGTGCCTTCTAAACTTTTAGACCCTAGGGAGAATATTGAAAGTGCCGATTTTGTAATATGCGAAACAACTTATGGCGCGCGCGTTCACGAGGATATTTCTAGAAGATCAGAAAAATTGACCTCTATCATTAATTCAACGATTGCAAATGGCGGGGTACTTTTGATCCCGACTTTCGCAATTGAACGCACGCAAGAATTGCTTTCGGATATTGAACATTTTTGTGTAGAGGGCAATTGCCTAGTTCCCCGTTTCTATCTTGACAGCCCTTTGGCTGAAAAAGTAACAAAAGTTTTTGAAAAATATCCTGAATTTTTGAAAAAAGGACTTTTGGATGGCCCGGATGACGATATCTTTGGACTTGCAAGGCTTAAGATGACTTCGACTGTTGAACAATCTAAAGAGATCGACGTGGCCCCGAACCCAAAAATTATTATTGCCGGTTCTGGAATGATGAATGGGGGTAGGATTTTATTTCACCTCCAAAAATATATAGACGACCCAAAAAATACCTTGTTGATTGTTGGATACCAAGCGAAAGGAACTTTGGGCAGAAGACTTTTTGACGGAGAGAAGGAAGTTAAGATTTTTGGAAAAAAATTCCAAGTTCGGGCACGAATACTCGCAATCGGATCATACAGTGCACATGCAGACGCACCTCAGCTTTTAGACTGGGTTGGAAAAATGTCTGGTTTAAAAAGAGTTTTCTTGGTTCATGGCGAATCCGAACAAACTATTGCTTTTGGAAAAGCTGTTTTTGAAAAACTTCAAATTGAGGCAGATATTCCACAACAGGGAGAGACCTACGAACTTTAATTGTTAAAATTTACCAACTTTTTCTAATGTGGGATTTGGCGAAGGAAATATCAACTTCTATTTTTTTGCCTGGATTAAAAATATCTTGCGGGTCGAATACTTCTTTTATTTGTTTAAATACTTCAAGAATTTGAGGTGAAAACATTTTTTTGAGGTAGGGTGTTCTGATTAAACCATCGTTGTGTTCCCCGGAAAGTGAACCTCCATACTTTGTCACCAGATCGAACACTTCATCGTTAACTTTATAAATTTTTTCAACTTCGTCTGGTTTTCTAATGTCCACAAGCGGAATAATGTGAAAGTTTCCGTTGCCGATGTGACCTGCAATGGTATAAAGCAGATTGTTGTCATTTAAGATTTTGTAAATTTTAGGAAAAAATTCCGGTAAGACTTTTGGGTCAACGATTGTATCATCGATAAATGGCGAGGCATATTTGTCTTTTACTCTGTGACGCAGAAGGTTAAAACTTTCGCGCCTAATTGCCCAATATTTTTCCCTTTCCCTTTCATTTTTGGTAATTTTTGTGCGGGTGTTTTTAAATGTTTTTAATTCTTCTTGCAGTTTGTTTAGGTTTTCGTGAATTTTTTTAAGATCGTCGTTTTCGTATTCGACAATAAGAATAAGTTGGGGCATACCGTGGGTTGCGACATCGATAAAATCTGGTAGGAATTCTTTGGTAAGTGAAAGAAAGTTCTTATGAAGAATTTTTCCAAAACCGTAAAAATATTTAAGCGCCAGACGAAGCGTATGGTGGTCATAAGTTTCAAAACTGTCTGGATTATGTTTTAGGACTGTTTGGACAATTTGGGGAATGTTTTCAAAACTATTCATATAAATCATCAGCATCCCATGGTGTTTTACTTTTGGTAATAGTTTGAGACGGATTTGAGTGATGATCCCAAGGGTTCCTTGTGAACCAACAAAAAGTCTTGTCAGGTCAAAGGTCTGTTTGTCCCAAACATTCCAAATATTGTAGCCGGCAGAATTTTTTGAAACTTTCGGTTGTTCATTTTTTATTAGGTCGTGGTTTTTGTCAAAAATTTCGTACAGTTTTTTGTAAATTTGTCCCTCAAAATCTGGTTTTTTAATTTTTTCTTTTAAGACATTTTTGGAAATGGGTGCGAATTTATATTCATTTCCGTCTGAAAGCACAACTTTTAGTTCTTGGACAAATTCTTCAGCTTTTCCGTATTGGAGAGATTTTTCGCCACCGGCATTGTTGGCAACCAATCCACCGACTGTACAAATATTTTTAGAGGATGTGTACGGAGGATAAACAAGATCTTTTTCCTTTAATGCCTTTTCTAAATCCCTGTAATATGCACCTGGCTCCAAAACCACAAAATCTTTGCCAATTTGTTCTACTTTATTCAGCTTGGAAACACTAAGTTGGATAGAGGTTGTAAGTGAACCCCCACTCATATCTGTACCAGCTGCGCGAGCTGTAAGTGCCATGTCTGGATTATTTTTTTTTGCCGCAGATGTGAACTTCACTAGGTTTTCAATATCGGTTTTGTCATTTGGAAAAACAACTATTTGGGGTTTGAGTTCAAAAATGCTGGCGTCGTGTGAGTACTTGGACAAGATTTCTTCGTCATTTGTAATTTCCCCAGCAAAGCCGCTTTTTTTGATTGCGTCTGAAAGATTTTTTGTGTCCACAATTATTTTCTTTCTATTACCTTTTTTACGGCTTCTTTTATTGCTTCTTCCCCCAGATTGTATTTTTTAATAAGCTCTATCGGGCTGCCACTTTCGGCAAAGGTATCTTGAAGGCCAATAAATTCCATAGGAACAGGATGATTTTTGGCAAAAAATTCTGCTAAGGCTCCCCCTAAACCGCCCGTTATCTGATGATCCTCTACTACCACTGCACATTTGGATTTTGCAATTGAATTTGAAACCCCATCCTCGTCTAGTGGTTTTATTGTGGCAACATTAACAACTATCGACGGTACATGTTCTGCTTCTAAACTTTTGGCGGCTTTTAGCGCGTAGTATAAGAGATGGCCTGTTGCAAAAATTGTGACTTGCGGATTTCCGCTTTGCCAAAACTCGCTTGCCGATTTGGTGTCAAAGGGGGTTCTGTCTGTAGTTATAATGGGGGTTTTGTCACGAGTGAAGCGTAAATATACAGGCCCATTGATTTTTGCAGCCTCTTGGGTTGCCCTTCTCGCCTCATGGGAATCACAAGGAACAATCACTGTTATACCTGGCCAACAACGGACTATGGCAATATCTTCTGTTGCTTGATGGGTGGCCCCGTCTGGGCCGGTAACAATACCTGAATGATGTCCAGCAATTTTAACGTTTGCTTCGTTGTAAACAATGGTTGTCCTGATAGTTTCCCAATTTTTGCCCGGAGAAAAAGTTGCATAAGAAGCAATGAATGGGATTTTGCCAGATACACCCATGCCTGCCGCTATTGCTGCCATGTTTTGTTCGGCGACACCTACTTCAAAAAAACGCTCAGGGTGCTTTTTGGCAAACCCTTCGCATCTGGTAGACTCTGTGAGGTCAGCGCACAAAACAACCACATTTGGATCTTCTTGTCCAAGTTGCTCGAGTGCTTCACCAAACCCATCGCGGGTTGGTTTTTGTTCCGGGTCGGTATCAAATAATTTTTCGTTTAGATGTAGGTTTGGATTAAGCATTTATTGGTGTTCTGACTCAATTTTACCCTGCAAAGTTCTAAGTTCACTTAGTGCCGTTTTTGCTTCTTGGAGGTTTGGTGGTTTGCCGTGCCATTCAAATTTATTTTCCATAAAATCTACTCCTTTGCCGGGAATTGTATGGGCAATAATTACAGTTGGTTTCTGGTGAACTGCCTGCGCTTCGGAAATAGTACTTACAAATTCGCGAATATTGTGTCCGTCTACCTCAAAAACTTCCCAATTAAACGATTTATATTTGTCAACAAGCGATTCCAAAGGCATTATATCTTCAGTAAAACCATCTATTTGAATATTATTGCGGTCGATAACTACAGTTAAATTATCCACTTTGTTTTTCCCCGCAAACATTATTGCCTCCCAGGTATTTCCCTCCTGGTGTTCGCCATCGGATGTTAAACAGTAAGTTCTGTATGTTTTGTTATCCAGTTTGGCGGCAAGTGCAATACCAATGGCCTGCGATAATCCTTCCCCCAGAGGCCCCGATGTAGTTTCTACCCCAGGAAGCGCTGTTCTGTGAGGGTGCCCCTGCAAGCGAGAATCAATTTTTCTGAGAGTCTTTAGTTCTTCTTGTCCAAAATATCCCGTCATTGCCATTAAAACGTAACGGATAGGACAAATATGACCGTTTGAAAGAATGAGCCTGTCCCTTTCCGGCCAATCTGGGTCTTTGGGGTTGTGATTTAAAATATAGAAGTAAAAAGCAGTGAAAATATCTGCCATTCCCAAAGAACCGGCACTATGCCCAGAACCTGCTTCCAATAGTGTTTCAATTAAAAGCTGCCTGGCCGAATTCGCCTTTTTTTCTAGAAAGATAAGCTTTTCGTCGTGCAACTCGTCAACCATGTTTGTAGACAATCATCAAGTCGGATACGTTGGATGGCAGTCTTTCTGTCAGTATAGCATCGCCAACTTTTTCAAAGAAAGTATAGGCATCGTTATTTTGTAAATACTTGTTTATATCTAATCCTTTGGCTTTTGCGCTTTGTAAAGTTTTAAAATCCCCAATTGCTCCGGCTGCTTTTGAGTTATCCCAGCCGTCGGAATCGAAAAAACATATTGTAGTATTTGCCGCAAGCGTTAGAAGGGCCGCCAAAACTGCCTGCTGATTTCTGCCCCCAACCCCACTACCACCAACCTTAACGTCCGTTTCTCCTCCTGCAATTAAGATCGTTCCGTTTTTGGCATTTTGGGAAAGTTTATTGCCAGCCCCATTCGCATTATCTTGAAAATGGTCGGAATATATTTGGGCGCTTACGCCTAATTCTTCGGCTTTTTGCAGCATTGCCGAAAGTGCAGTGCCGTTTTTAAGAATGAGCACATTTTCGACATTTTGGAAATACTTTTCGTCCTTCGGGCTTTCAACGAAATCTTTACCTTCAAATGAGAGTATTTGGGAAAGATTGTATTTTTTGATGACGTTTTGTACATCTTCTTTTGTGGTTGGATCCATGACCATTGGACCTGAAGCAATTGTTGATAAATCGTTGCCGGGCACGTCGGAGAAAACTAAGTTAATCGCTTTTGCTGGAAATAAGATTTTTGCAAGTCCTCCACCTTTTACTATGTCTATGTGTTTTCTGATTATGTTCATGTCCTGAATTGTAGCTCCGGAGTGAAGTAGTGTTTTGTTGACATCTACCATTTGCTCGAGTGATAGATTGTGAGGAGATCCTAACATCACTGACCCGCCTCCACAAGTAATCACAAGTACTAAATCTTTCGGGGTAAGGTTTGAAAGTTTTTTTATTACCTTTTGGGTGAAATCTATATTTGCTTGAGAAGGAAGCGGATGCGTACCTTGGGAAAATTCTATTTTTTGGAAATTTTCCTGGTTTGTATCAATCACATAACCTTCGGTAATTTTATCCTTTAAAATATTTTCTATAATTTTGGCGTTTTTTGCACTGCCCTTTCCAAAGCCTAAGATAATAACTTTCTCAAAATCTGCAAGGTTTACCTCTTGTGTATCAATTTTCAGTTTGTTTTTAGAAAGGGATATTTTTTGAGAAATAATTTTTTCGGGCTGAATTGCAACAAGCGCTGCTTCGACTAAATCTAAAACAATTTTTCTTTGGGGGGTTTTGGCAAGCTCTTCGTAGTTTTTAATTAGCATCTATTCTAAGTATCAAGGGTTAGGTGTCGTGGGTCAAGACTTGATACTTAATACGTAATACTTAATACTTAATACATGGCTACTGTTGTCCCGGGAATACTTACAAACGACGAGAACGAATATCGCTCGCGGCTGGAAAAAGCAGAACATGTTTGTAACCTAGTTCAGATTGATGTTGTCGATGGCAAATTTGCTCCGAGCAAAACTGTCGGTGTCGACGTTATCAAAAAATATCCCCCATCGTGTTTTTTGGAAATTCAACTTATGGTAATTTACCCCATGAATTATATCGATGAGTTAGCTTCGCTTCCTTTTGTAACAAAAATTATTTTTCCATTTGAAATTGATGGTGACATTTATGAAAATATTTATTTGGTAAAAAAATTTGAAAAATCCGTCGGGCTTTCTTTGAACCCAGATACACCTGTTGGCGCATCACTTCACTATTTTGATGATATTGATCTTTTGCTTTTAATGACCGGCAGGCCGGGTTTTTCGGGACAAAAACTGGGCGAGGACACCTATGAACGAATAATCTCTGCAAAAAAAATCAACAATTCTCTTCCTGTCGAGGTTGATATTGGAGTTAACTTTAAAAACGCATCAAAGCTCGCTTTTGCCGGGGCTGATTTTTTGGTTTCTTCATCAGGACTTTATAATGAGCCTGATTTCCGGATCGCTTTTGAAAAAATGGCAAAACTGGCAGACGTTTCGAACAGGTAATTTGTTATTATTAACCAATGCCCAAAATCGATAATATCACCTTCCTGGGTTATGCAGATGCTAAAGAAGCTGATGATCCATTCCAATCGTCTTTTGAGGTTGCAAAGCTGTGCGCGCAAAAAGGCTTGACTGTTGTTAATGGCGCTGGCCCGGGAGTTATGAAAGCGTCTACAGAAGGTGCGCATGCCGGAGGTGGAAAGGCCATTGGTATCACTTTTTACCCCAAGGATATTCCCATGTTTGAAGGCAGAGATGAAACTAACAAGGTGGATCAGTTGATTGTTTGCGACAACTATTTGGAAAGAACTTTGAAACTTTTAGAAACAGGACAGATTCACGTAATTTTTAATGGCGGAACTGGGACTATTTCCGAATTTGGTATGGCATGGGGTTTGGCTCGTTTGTATTTTGGACACCATAAGCCCTTGGTTTTGTATGGAGACTTTTGGCAAAAAATTATTTTTGCATTTACTGAAGGAATGTACATTCGACCGGAAGAGAGACAAGTTTTTAAAATTGTCTCAAAACCACAAGAGGTAATTGAGGCAATTGATGAATTTGGGAAAATCATAGAAGCTGAAGCGCATGTTCACAAAAACCCAATTTTTTCGATTTGAATGAACAAAAAATTTGTTACCTGAACAATTAAATAATATAACAATAACCAATGCAAAACCAGTTCGATTTAATAACGATTGGAGATTCTACAATAGACACATTCATTCGCATCCATGATGCCACAGTTGAGTGTGATGTGAACAGAGAAGATTGTAAAATTTGTGTCCCGTATGGGGCCAAAATCCCTGTTGATTCAATTGCATATGGGGTTGCAGGAAATGCCGCCAACGTTGCAGTGGGGGCAAGTAGACTTGGGATGAAGGTGGCAATTTATACAAACTTGGGTGACGATGATCAGGGCAAAAAAATTCAAGAAGAATTGAGAAAACAGGGCGTGGACAGCACCTATGTTCAGACAAATAAAGGAAAAACTTCTAATCTTTCTGTAGTTTTAACTTTTCAGGGGGAACGCACAATTTTTGTTTACCATCAAGACTGGTTTTATCATTTGCCGAATTTGGATAATTCAAAGTGGGTTTATTTAACATCTATGGCCCAAACTTTCACAGACTCAAAGATTATGGATGAGGTTTACCATTACGTTTCTAAATCTGGCGCTAAACTTGCCTTTGGCCCGGGCACATTTCAACTAAAAGCAAATATTAAAAGATTCCCAAAGATTTTAGACAATTGCGAGCTTTTGATCGTTAACATGACAGAAGCTAAGCAAATATTGGGTGTAGATTCAAAAGAAGTTCTAAACCCGCGTGACACGCTTTCCAAACTCCATATGCTGGGCCCAAAGAATGTAGTAATTACCGACGGCGAGGAAGGATCGTATGGTTCAGATGGAAACCATAATTATAAATTAGGTGTTTTAACAACCCGAGTAATCGAAAGAACCGGTGCGGGTGATGCATATTCTGCAGGACTCATTACTGCCCTAAATTCAAACGAATCTTTTGACGAAGCAATGGTTTGGGGAACAATTAATGCCGGGCACATTATTTCTGCCTCTGGAACACAGAAGGCTCTTTTGACAAGAGAAGAATTATTAAGGTACAGAAAGACGATTGCGGAGTTTGTGGCAGTTTTGATGTAAATAATTTTTAATCGGTAATTGGTATTATAAATATATGCCTAAAGTTTATATTACAAACACTATTCCACATGTAGGAGTTAAAATGCTAAAAGCGCATGGGTTCGATGTTGATATGAATTCTAGCAACAAGCCAATAAGTAAGCCGGAACTGAAAGATGTACTTTCAACATACTACGCAGTACTTTCATATATTCCTGACAAAATTGATGAGGAAATAATAAAAAGCGCTGGCCAAGGTTTGAAAATTATTTCCAACTTTGCAGTAGGTTTTGACAACATCGACGTTTTGTCGGCAAAAAGGCATGGGATAGTAGTTTGCAACACGCCAGGAGTTGCAAACCAAGCAGTAGCTGAACATGTTTTTGCGCTTATTTTGTCTGTCGCAAAAAATATTCTAAATGCAGACAGGTTTGTTAGAATGGGTAAATTTAAAAATTGGGACGGAAATCTTTTTGTCTCACCAGAACTTTGGGGGAAATCGATTGGGATTGTCGGAATGGGACGAATTGGTACGTTTGTTGCCAGTATTGCATATGGCGGATTTAGGATGAAAGTTTTGTATCACGATATTGTAAGGTCGGAGGATTTGGAAATGTTAACGGAAGCAAAATTTTGCACGCTTGAACATCTTTTGAAAGAATCAGATGTCGTTTCTTTACACGTCCCCCTTTTGCCAACTACAAGACACTTAATTTCAAAAGAAGAGTTTAGGTTGATGAAAGAAACTGCAATCTTAGTAAACACCGCACGAGGTCCGATTGTAGACGAAAAAGCATTAATTGAAGCTTTAAAAGAAGGGCAAATTGCAGGTGCGGGGCTGGACGTTTTTGAACACGAACCGCATATTCCCCACGAACTGACAACACTGGGAAATGCTATTTTAACACCTCATATTGGTTCGGCGACTTTGGAATGCCGAGAAGAAATGGCAACAATTGCAGCGCAAAACATTATCGATGTGTTTGACGGGAAAACCCCGTTTGGGCTGGTGAAGGTAAGCTAGGCTGTTTTTGTTGGTTTTTGTTCTTCGTCAGACGGAAGTCTCTCCATACCGATCAACAGCAAGCTATCTCTGAACTCTATCATTCTTTCTTGTTCAATACCCTGTTTATGACCTTCATTTCCTGGCCGCATATCTGCAAAAATACTTTCAAGGTCTCTTTCAAACCTTCTATATGTGAAACCGCGCCTAAAAACGACATCAACAGCATTTTCAAATTGGTTCATTAGATTGATTGTTTCCGTATGGTCATCACCGAAATCTTTAAAACTTTGAACGAGTTTTTCAACCAGTGAAGGGTCTACTACTGGTTCGTGAGGATAGAATTTATCAATTACAATAGGGGTTATTCTATGCAGAATTCTTGGCGGCTGAAGTCCTGCCTGTTGTTCATTCGTAACAGTAACGGAGGCACCCGTGGGAATTGTTAGCGTTAATTGAACAGGTTCTGGTGCCCTTTCTGCTTGCATATTTCTTATATTATACCTTTCACGTCTAGTGATTATGCGTGGTGAATACTTTTTTTAAAACTGCCTTTGGCCCGCCAGCTCTTGATAGCTTCTTCCATTCTTTTCCTGCTTCGTCCAAGTGCTGATCCGTCATAGAAGAGATAATTTCTTCATCAGTGCAACCTGGCCTGTCTTTTCTATGTTTATTAATTGCGAAATTAGCTATAAGGTAGGCTGATGTCGCAATAATTGCTGTAGTACCAATAAACTTTATGTGTTTTTTTTGAAATTCTGTTGCATTTCCAACAACCGTATGGACTAGCCGCAGTGCACTTTGGGTAGCCCCGTCTAAACCCTCTCCTTGGACATGGGCTTGACTATAATCTCTTTCTGACATAAGGACAAAATTATACCAAAAACTTAAAAACCGATATTGGTAATGAGGCGAATTTGCGGCGTTTTTTGTTGGGAAAGATCAACAGCTACAACGTCAATTCTTTCAAGATCTGGCAATTTTATCTTATTTGCTCTCTTTAGGCGGTAAAAATTTGCTGCGCGTTTGAGGAAATTTATTTTGAAATAGTTTACGGATTCTTCAGGCAAGCCGAACTCGTGGGAGGTGCGTGTTTTGACTTCAACGTAAACGAGTGTGTCTTTGTGCAGGGCGATAATGTCTATTTCTCCACCGCGTATTCTAAAATTTCTTTCTATTATTTTGTAGCCTTGTTTTTGTAAAAAGTCGGCGGCCAAATCTTCACCATTTTTACCAATGATTGTGTTGTTCATCTCATAAGAAATCCGAGATTGTAATTTGTTCTGTGAATTTTGCAAAAACCATATTTTATAATGGCCTCTTGGTGAAGTTTTGTTCCGTAGCCCTTATGCTTGGCAAAGCCATAGAGTGGATATTTTTTGTGCAGTTTTTTCATCAAGTTGTCCCTATAAACCTTGGCCACTATGGATGCTGCAGAAATTGATGCGCATATTTGGTCGCCTTTTTTAATTGCCATCTGCTTTTTTTGATTAAAGTACTTAATATGAAACGCATCTATCAAGCAGTATTGTGCCTGTGGCGATATTTTTCTACCTATTTGCCGAAAAGCTTCTTGGGTTGCGTTCCCAATTCCAATTTTGTTTATTGTTTTGACGGGAATTTGTGCGATATATGTAGAAATCGCGTTTTTTTCGATAAAATCGGAAAGCTTTTGGCGCATTTGCGGTTTTACCATTTTGGAATCTGCAAGACCTTGGGGAATAATAAAATCAGAAGGTAAAATAACTCCGGCTGCAACCAGTGGGCCTGCCCATGAACCTCTCCCAACCTCGTCTATTCCAACAATGTATTTATAACCTTTTTGCCATAGTGCTGATTCGAAATCCAGAGTCGGAATGACCATAGACCCATTTTACAGCATTTTTTTGATGTTGGATTTAACCTTTTCGTAGGTAGTAGAGTTTTGCTCGACGGACAGGAGTGGACTTAATAACTGTTACACTTTGAATGTATGGAGAAGAAATAGGGAAAATGCGTTCTACCGAAACCTTGTCGTAAGACTGTTTTCTTACCACAAAAGTTTTGTCTTCACCTACTCCGCGCAGTGAAATAACGATACCTTCAAAAGCATTAGCGTGTACCTTTGAGGCTTGCGGGTCCCTTGTTGTTACTTTGACGATATCACCAACTTTAAAACCTGGCTTTTTTGCGTCGATTGCTGCTGTCATATAGCTGATAATTATATATCAAGCAAGCTAAATTTGTAAACTTTTACTCCAAGATGAAGCAGCCTAAAGAGGTGAGGGTACGTTCAAGTGTCAGAGTTCTTTTTGCTCCAAAAGGAACTGGAAATTTTTTAGGCGAGCCATCGTCTCCCGGCAGCACCAAAAATGTTGGAGATTCCCCGGGGTTTTCTTTGAGAGCCTGATATATTTGGGAAAGAAGAATACGGTCGGCGTCTTTGGGGATGGATACCTCTATCGCATTTTGCAGCATATTGTCTTCCTCCATTTGTTCCAGGGTAGAAACGGATTCTGCAATTAAGGTAGGCGATTGATCTCCACTTTCGATTTTGCCCGAAAAAACAACAATTTGGTCTGGCATGAGTATGTTTTTTGCCTGAGAGTATACTCTTGGAAAAACTATTACGTCTATTGAACCAGTTCGGTCCTGCAGCTTAAGAAAACACATCTCCTCTTGCCTAACTTTGGTTAACGTTTTTCGGATGGTTGCAATTATCCCGCCAAGTTTTACTGTAGATGAAGAAGTTATTAGTGTTTCTAAATCGCCAATTTTCGTAGTTACGATACTTTCTAAAAAAGAAGCCACTTTTGTTAAGGGATGCTCTGTTAAGTAAAGGCCAAGAAGCTGACGCTCCCACGAGAGAATTTCTTCTTTTGGTGCTTCTTCTATGTTGTCGATAAATGAATCTGCAGCTGAAAATGCTTCCGGTAAGGGTTCTTCTTCTGTAAAAAGAGAACCTTGTCCGCTTGCAATGCTTTTTGAGAGCGAAACATTTTGGGTTTTTAAATCTTCAAGTGCTTTGAGCATTGCATTTCTTCTTCCAAATTTGTCCAGCCCCCCGGCTTTTATTAAGCTTTCTAACGTTTTCCTGTTTACAACCCGCAAGTTTACCCTTTTTGTAAAATCGGCCAAAGATTTAAATTCCCCATTTGCCTCCCTTTCAGAAATAATTGCTTCTATTGCTGCCTTGCCTACGTTTTTAATTGCAGAAAGCCCGAAGCGAATACTTTTCTTTTTATCCTCTTGTTCAATTGTGAAACCTGTTTGAGACCTATTAACATCTGGCGGGGATACAGGAATATTCATCTTTTCGCATTCTGCAACAGCTGCTGCTATTTTATCGGTGTCGTCCGACTCTGCTGTCATTACGGCTGTCATAAATTCCACCGGGTAGTTGGCTTTCATATAGGCTGTTTGGTAGGCAATTACGGCATATGAGGCTGCATGAGCTTTATTAAAGCCGTATGCGGCAAACGGTTCTATAAGTTTAAACAAATCTTCTGCTTTTTTTGGGCTCATGCCATTTTTAACTGCACCTTGGGTAAACTTTTGTTTTTGCCTGGCCATTTCGGCAGGGATTTTTTTACCCATAGCTTTTCTAAACTGATCCGCTTCTTCCCAGTTATAACCTGCAATATTTATGGCAGTTAAAAGAACATCGTCCTGATAGACAATTACTCCATATGACTGGTCTAGGTAATCTGCCATTCTGGGGTCAAAAAAGGTAATTTTTTGGGGGTTGTGTTTTCTTTGAATAAATTCCGGAATAGAGTTCATTGGCCCTGGCCTAAAAAGAGAGATCATGGCCATAATGTCAAAAATGGTTGTTGGTTTTAGTTCTTTTAAGTATCTTGTCATTCCGGTTCCCCCAAGCTGGAATAAACCCATGGTTTCCCCCTTTGCCATAATTTGAAAGGCTTTTTTGTCGTCGAATGGTAATTTTGTAAGGTCGATTTTTTCTCCGTAATTTTTTTCAACAATTTCTACCGCATGGCCCAGAATCGAAAGGTTACGGATGCCTAAAAAATCCATCTTTACAAGACCTGCAGTTTCAATATCGTGCATGTCGTACTGCGTAATAACCTTTTCACCCGAAGCCTCTTTTTGCAAAGGAGTATATTCGGTTAAATCTTTGGGGCCAATTACAACACCAGCTGCGTGCACGGAAACATGCCTTGCATTTCCTTCGACTTTTTCCGCCAAATCCAAAAGCTCTTTTACTTCTGAATCCTGTTCGTACAAAGTACCCAATTCTTTATTTACTTTTTTGGCGTTGTTTAAAGTCATAGGGAAACCCTGAGCACCCATGGGAACCATTTTGGCAATTTTGTCGGCTTTGGAATATGGCCAGCCAAGAACCCTGGCAACATCTCGTACTGCACCTCTTGCCATCATTGTTCCAAAAGTACCGATTTGGGCAACTTTTTCTACCCCATATTTTTGCGAAACGTAGGCTATAACTTCGTCACGCCTGTTGTCTGCAAAATCGGTATCGATATCGGGAAGAGATGGTCTGTATAGGTTTAAGAATCTTTCGAATGGTAGTTTAAAATAAAGTGGGTTTACGGTTGTAATTCCCAGCGCAAAAGAAACAAAACTGCCCGATGCTGAGCCTCTGGTTGTGGACACAATACCTTGCGCCCTTGTCCAATTTACAAAATCGGAAACTACCAAAAAGTAAGTTGAGTAGCCTTTTTTGGAAATGACCGAAAGTTCATAGTCTAGTCTTTTTTCCATGTCCTGCGTTAAAGTTTCTACTTTTGTAACAATTCGATCGTAGCAAAGTTTTTTCAAATATTCGTCTGCGGTTTGTCCTTTTGGTACCTGGAAATTTGGAAAAGCGAATTGGTGGAGTTTTATTTCGATTGCAGATTTTTGGGCGATTTTTATGGAATTTGTTATTGCCTCGGGAATATCAGCAAAAAGTTCCTGCATTTCTTCGCCGCTTTTTAAAAAGTAGGTTGGCGAATCTATCATGCGTAATCGCTTTACATCGGTAATGTTTTTACCTGTTTGAATACAAACAATTGCGTCTTGTGCGTGGGCATCTTTTGCCATTACATAGTGAATGTCGTTGGTGGCAACAATTGGGATTTTTAGTTTTTGGGAAAATTTAATTGCGTTTTCATTTATACTTTTTTCGCTTTTGGCCATTTTGGCAAGATCGTTTGCAATTTCGCTGCCTTCTTGGTGAGCGTTTTGAAATTTTGCAAAATCATGCCTTTGAACTTCAAGATAAAAATCTTCTTTACCAAATATCTGCTGATACTGGCGTATTTTTTCTGCTGCGCCTTTTTCGTTTCCATCTATAAACATTTTTGAAACTTCCGAGGATGGGCATCCGGAAAGTGCCATTAATCCTTTTGCGTGTTTTGCAAGCGTTTCTCTGTCTACTCTTGGACGGTAGTAAAACCCCTCAAGATGCGAAATGGTTACCAGCTTCATCAGGTTTTGGTAACCGTCATGGTCTTTTGCTAGAACTGTAAGATGAGAATATTCTTGGTCTTTCCCCTGGTCTTTGTTTTTTAGGGATCTTGGGGAGATGTACATTTCGCAACCTATTATTGGATTGATGCCTTCTTTTTTGCATTCTTCGTAGAACTTAATTGCTCCATATAAATTGCCATGGTCGGTAATTGCCAGGTGCTTCATACCCATTATTTTTGCCTGAGAAACTAATTTGGGAATTTTTGAAAGTCCGTCTAAGAGTGAATATTCGCTGTGAACGTGAAGGTGAGCAAAATCAGCCATGAAGTTTTTCTTCCAACATTGATTTTACACTACTCGGATCTGATTTGCCTTGGGTTTCTTTCTGAACTTGGCCTACTAAAAACATGATCACATTTACTTTGCCCATTTTGTAACTTTCAACTGCATCTGGGTTTTGTGAAATTACGCTTTCAACCTTTTCTTTTAATTCATCTTCTACAATTGTTATTTTGTGCCCCGATGACACTTGTTGTTTAATAAGGGCTGCCGGAAGTATTGATGTAATGTCCGGTTTTTCATTAATGATCAAATTGGCGATTTGTTTTGGTGTGAGTCCTGCTTTTTTCCCTGCTTTGACTGCCTCTTCAAAATAATTAGCCATATCGCGTTCGCGGGTTAAGATTTCAACGTCGTATGTAGAAAGTGAGTATTCTTTTTGAAACCTTTTTTGTTTGTCCGTGGGTAATTCCGGTACTTTTGCTTTTATTTGGAAAATTTCATCCTCCATCCACCTAATTGGCGGAATGTCAGGCTCCGGAAAGTATCTATAATCTTGAGCCTCTTCTTTTGAGCGCTGGCTAAATGTTTCACCTTTTGCATCGTTCCATCCCCGGGTTTCCTGGGTTGGGATTTCCCCCCGGTCTAAAATTTCCGCCTGTCGGGCATATTCAAAATTTATGGCCTTTTCGACAAATTTAAACGAGTTAATGTTTTTTACTTCTACCTTATATGGCGGCAGTTTTTTTTCACCAGGCTTTCTTAGGGATATGTTTGGCTCAAGGCGCATATCGCCTTTTTCCATATCGGCATTGGAAACTTCCAAATAGCGCACTACTTGGTGCAGACGTTTAAGATATTCCACAACTTCTTGAGCGTTTTCAAAATCCGGTTCAGTAACTATTTCGACAAGTGGTACCCCAGAACGGTTGAAGTCTACAAGCGATACTTTTTTGCCGTCAACTGTGGCATGGGTAAGCTTCCCGGTATCTTCCTCCATATGGGCGCGTGTTATGCCAATTTTTTTGCCATTTGATAGGACCATTGATCCTTCCAAGCAAAACGGCTCGTCGTATTGGCTTATCTGATAACCTTTGGCAAGATCCGGATAAAAATAATTTTTGCGGTCAAATTTGGCAAAAAGTGGTATTTTGCAATTTAAGGCAAAGCCTATTTGCACACACCAAGCCATTGCCTGAAGATTTGGAACCGGCAAGGCGCCTGGTAAACCAAGACATACCGGACAAGTGTGGGTATTTGGTTTCTTGCCAAAATAGTCCGCACTACATGAACAAAACATTTTGGACTTTGTATAAAGCTCGACGTGAACTTCAAGGCCAATGACCAGTTGGTACTTACTGTTGATTGTTGATTGATTCATCATATTTTCGGCTTCGTCTCATACCATTTTGTTTCCTGTTCGTAAGCATGTCCTACCTGGTAAAGCAGTTTTTCGGAAAAGTCCGGGCCAATTATTTGCATACCCATTGGCAAACCCTGTAAAAATCCACAGGGAACATTAAGGCTTGGCACACCAGCGAGATTAATAGTCGGTGTGAAAATGTCGGAAAGATACATTGCCAAGGGATCGTTTGTTTTTTCTCCTAATTTAAATGGTGGGGTTGGAGAAGTTGGCGCAATTATTACGTCGACTCCGTCGGCTGACGGATTAAATGCGTTTATGAAATCTTCCCGCATTAGTCTTCTTACTTTCATGGCTTTTAGATAATAAGCGTCATAGTATCCAGAAGAGAGTGTGTATGTCCCTAAAATAATCCTTCTTTTAGCCTCCTGTCCAAACGCATCTCTGGTGTTTCCAAAACGTATCCCGTCGTATCTTGCTAGGTTGGATGAAACTTCTGAAGGCTGAATTATGTAATAGGTGGCAATACCCTGTTCGGTGTGGGGGAGGCTAATTTCTACAATTTCTGCACCAAGTGATTCTAATTTTTTAACAGCTGAGAGAATTAAGTCTTTTACTTTTGTGTCAAGACTTTGAAAATATTCTTTTGGCAGACCAATTTTTAAACCCTTGACTCCCCTTTCTATTTCCTTCGTGTAATCATCCGGGATTTTTGGTGAGGTTGTGGCGTCGAGTTGGTCTTGCCCCGCTGTTTGGTTTAAAACAAGGGCATTATCAAATACCGTTTTTGTAAAATGGC
>CAYGDE010000005.1:21772-28608 GCA_964348615.1 uncultured Gammaproteobacteria bacterium
ATTGTCTGAAGGCAGTGATCTTTCGCTCAAAATAAATCCGTTGTGGACATTTTGTGCCTGTGAAATTGCATCTTCTTGAGAAAGTGAAGGGCTGGCTACATCTTCCCTACCAATATTTTCAAGTCCAGTAATGTGGGCAATTGGTTCAACATTTTTGGTGTCGATTTTGTTGAGATTTTCAACATAGCCAAGAATTTCTGAGAGCTGTTTTTGGAAAAGACCTTTTTCTTCTTTGGACAAGGTTAAATTCGCAAGTTTTGCAACATGCTCGATGTTAATTCCGACCGACTTTTGGCTTTTGGTTTTGGATTTATTCATTGCATAGCGCGAAGGGCTTTAACACGCTCTTCTGTTGGCGGATGGGTATTGAAAAGTTTGGCAAACCGGCCAATTGCATCGTGGTGGTTTTTAAGAGGGTTGATGATGTATAAATGTGCAGTTGCTTTGTTGGCAACCTCAAGGGGTTCTCGGTCTTGCGATATCTTAAGAAGTGCGTCTGCAAGTCCATCCGGGTGGCGTGTAATAAGCGCACCTGATGCGTCTGCCAAAAACTCGCGTTTTCTGGAAATTGCAAGCTGAATTAGAGTTGCTATTATGGGCGCAAGTATTGCCATTACTATTCCCACAATCATAAAAATCGCATTGCCACGGCTATCGTTATCGTTATCTCTGCCTGTGTGCCAAGATATCCTGAAAAAGAAATCGGCCAAAAGCGCAACAGTTCCTACTAAAATAGAAACAATAGTCATAAGCCTAGTGTCGTAGTTGCCAACGTGCGAAAGTTCGTGGGCTGCAACGCCTTCAAGCTCTAATTTGTTTAACTTTTGCAAAATTCCGGTTGTAAATGCAATTGATGCATGTTTTGGATCCCTGCCTGTTGCAAAAGCATTAGGGGCAGTATCTTCAATCATAAAGACTTTCGGCATTGGAAGACCAGACGCTATCGAAAGATTTTCGACTATTCTAAAAAGTACAATATTGTCTTTTTTTTGAATTTGCTTGGCACCGGAAATTGCCATCACCATTGTGTCGGAAGTGTAGTAGGTTACAAAATTCATGATACCTGCCAAAATAAGGGCGATGCCCGAAAAGCTAAGTGCGGAAGGGCCGTCAAAACCTAAGGCCAAAGTGAATACATATGCAAGGAGAGTTATAAATATTCCAAACCCAAACATAATTAGCCATGTTTTTAGTCTATTTGAAGAAACTTGAGTATATGCTGTCATGATGATAAATTATATCAGATTCACAGCTATTGGACACTTGGATCACTATTGGTTATAATCTTTTTGTATGTCAAAACAAATGCCAATTATTGCGGGAGCTATAATTTTAACAGTTATTGCAATTGGTGCGTTTGTTTTTATGAAAAAACCAGCAAGCACCTCTTTGCAAACCTCAGTTACTCAAGAAGAAACCGCGCCAGCTCAAGGATCTCAAAGTTCTATTAAGAGCTTACTTGGTTTGGGCAAAAACCAAACCTGTGAGGTTACTTATCCGGATGGTGGGACTTCTGGAACCATCTATGTTGCTGCCAATAAAGTAAGGGGAAATTTTACAATGACTGTTGAGGGGAAACCTTTTGAAAGCAGCATGATTCAAGACGGAACCTATGGATATTTTTGGTCCGGAACTCAGGGTACTAAGATGAAAATAGACCAAACCGCAAGCGCAAGCCCAACGGCAACGACCCAGAAAACTGCAGATTTAGACGAAAAAGTCGATATGAAATGTGGAAGCTGGAACGTTGATGATTCTATGTTTACTCCTCCTGGTAATGTAACTTTTACAGATTTGAGCGCTATTTTGCAAAAGCAGCCAACAGGCTCTTCAGTTCCTAATATAAGTTCGTACTGTGCCCAAATAACAGATCCTCAAGCCAAAGCTTCTTGCGAAAGCGCAGCCTCTGATCAGTAGTGATTTCAGTAGTTAGTATTGGTAGTTTTTAAATTTGGTGCAGGTTAGTTCGACTTGTCAAAATCCTCGTGGATTTTTGGAGGAGATTCTTGTAATACTTCGTTGTAAATTCTTTTTCGCAAATTACCCGCTTTTTCAATTGTTTCCATTAACTGTTTCTTAATCTCCGGGTCGTTTGGCGCGGTTCTTGCAGCGCCGGCAAGTGCTGTCATCAATCTTTCTTGGGAAGCTCTAATTGTTGCTACTATTTCTGCCTGGGTTGGCATTTTGCCTCCAAATTGTTTCATTATTTTCTTGTGCTGAGCTTCTGTTAATTTAGACTTCATGTCAATCTAATGTTTTGAGTTTGCCACGGAAGTCAGAAAGTTTTTTGTATCCCTTACTTGCCATAAAATCTGCCAACTCGTTTTGGACTCTTTCGAAAACGCCTGGTCCTTGCTGTATAAATGCAGTGCCGATTTGCACAGCAGAAGCACCAGCCAAAATATATTCAAAAGCATCGATTCCAGAATAAACTCCTCCCACACCAATAACTTGGATTTTATCTTCGAAAATTTCATAAAATCTTCTAACATTTGCAAGTGCATGAAACTTAACGTATTTGCCGCCGATACCTCCAAGTCCGCCTTTGGGTTTTATTAGCGGCTGTTCGGTGTAAGGGTTAATGGCAAGGCCGTTCCCTATTGAGTTGATGCAAGTAACAAATTTAACAGGGTATTTTTTGATGACATTTGCGATTCTTTCGTAATCGAAGAGTTCGAAATATGGGGGTAGCTTTACACCAAATGGTTTTTTGGCCACTTTTGAAACAGCGTCTAACAGTCTTTCCATTTCCTGCGGATCGTAGCCAACAATTGGCTTTCCTATGGTATTTGGAGAACCAGGATTAAATTCTATTATATCGACATCGGAATTATTGAAGGCTTTAAACATAACAACATCATCTTCCAGCGTCATTCCGCAAATGCTGGCAATTATGGGTTTTTTATATTTTTTAAGCGTTTTGGAAAATTTTACATATTGTTTGTAACCAACGTTTGGCAAACCCATGGAGTTGATAGAGCCATATTCTAAATCAGCATAACGGGGTTCGGGATTGCCAACCCGGGGTTCTATGGTGCAAGATTTCATTGTAATTGCGGAAGATTTTGAGGAGCCAATTACTTTCAACTCTTCGATTATTACGTCAATTGGGCCTGCTGCGTTGTATATACAAGTTTCCAGTTTGGCGCCTGCAATTTTTGTTGAAATGTCGGTTTTCATTTGAACCCTTGCCTTTTGGCCCAGCCATGCGGATCTTTGGCCCAATCTAAAATAGTTTGGACTTGATCTTTTTTTAAAAATTTCTTTCCAACCGCCACTTTTGCAGTATGTTCTAAGTCTGTTAAAACATACAGTTTAACTTTAGCCTTTTTTAAATTGTCCTCTGCTTCTTTTAGGCGGTAGGTAAAAATTGCAACCTCGTTTTCGACTTTTGCACCTGCTTTTCTAAGCGCTTCTACCACTCTTAGCGATGAACCTGCTGTAGAGATTAGGTCTTCCACAACAATTACTTTTTGTCCTCTTTTTATTGCACCTTCTATTTGGTTACCGCGACCGTGGTTTTTGGGTTCCGAACGTACGTAGACCATGGGAATTTTTAACTTTTGAGCAATAAAAGCAGCATGCGGAATTCCCGCTGTGGCTGTGCCAGCGATTACGTCTGGGATACCGATTTCTTTTATTTTCGCAACCAAAAAATCGACAATTTTTTCGCGTTGTTTGGGGTAGGAAATAATTAGGCGGTTGTCGGTATAGACCGGGCTTAGAATTCCTGAATCGTAACGGAAAGGCTGCTTTGGTCTGAAGATAACCGCGCCAACGTCGTATAAAATAGATGCAGCTTCAAGAGCTACTTTATCTGTATTTGTTGATTTCATCTTTTAGGTTTTGCGCCGCTTCTTTTGGGTTTTGTGCGTAAATTATGCCCCTTGATGATGAGATAATCAAGCCGTCGCCCCTCTTGGTTAAGCCATTTTTTAAAGTACCTTCTAAATCTCCACCTTGGGCACCAATACCAGCAATTAAAAATGGCATTTCGGGTGCAAGCTTCCTTAAAGTCCCAACTTCTCCTGGCCAGGTTGCCCCAATTTCCAAATAAATGTTTGGATATTTTTCACTCCACTTTACAATTTTTTTGGCAATCTCTACATAAAGAGCCGTTTCCCCAATTTTTAGGTCTTGGAAATCGACTGCTGACGGGTTTGATGTTCTGCAAATAACGAATACTCCTTTGTCTTCTCTTTTGGCAAAAGGCTCAACTGCATCCAATCCGCAATATGGGCTAACAGTTACCGCATCTGCGTCAAATACATTAAATATTTCCTTTGCATACATTTCGGTTGTATTGCCAACATCTCCTCTTTTGGCATCTAAAAGTACTGGTATGTCTGGATAATTATGGTGAATGTAGTCTATCGTTTTTTTTAGGTCTTGATTGCCTTTTTGGCCTGCTGCTCCATAAAAAGCAATTTGGGGCTTATAACAACATACAATGTTGGCTGTCTGGTCTATTATTGTTTTGTTAAATTCAAATTGTTCCGGGGTTTTTTCTGGATCGGGATCCAGGCCTACACATAAAAGACTGTTGTTCTTTTGGATTGCGTTTTGGAGTTGGGTTTGAAAATTCACTTTATAACAGTTCTTCTTTAAGTGCGTCGGCAATTAAGTCCGCCACCGATACTATTTCGATTTTGGAATTGAGGGTTTTATTTTCAATACTATCCGTTATAAAAACTTTGTCTATCGGGCTTTCTTCTATTTTTTCTATGGCGTTTCCGGCAAAAACACCATGCGTCGCGCAAACTATTATTTTTTTAACACCTTTTTCTTTTAATGCCTTTGCGTTTTCTAAAATGGTCCCGCCTGTAGAAATTACATCATCAATTAAAATGGCCGTATCGCCTTTAACTTCTCCGGACATTGAAAGGATTTCCATCGTGTCTCTTTTTTCTACTGCCCTGTGTTTTTCCATAACCGCAAGCGGGGCCTGCAGGAACGATGCAAAATTTCTGGCCCTTTTAACCCCTCCCGTGTCTGGTGAAACTACAATAGGATCGATAAGATTTTCTTCCTTTAGCCTTTTGGAAAGTACTTCCAGTGCGGAGAGATAAATAACCGGAACATCAAAAAAACCGACAATTGCATCGGCGTGCAAGTCGAGGGCAACAACTTTGTTAATGCCGGTTGATGTAATAAGGTCGGCAACGACTTTGGCCGAAATTGGTTCGCCAGGTCTGGACTGTTTTTCCTTTCGGCTGTAACCGAAGTAGGGAATTACGGCAGTTATCATATGTGCTCCAGAACGTCTAAGAGCGTCAGCAATTAGGGCGAGTTCGATAATGTGATTATTGATCGGCTGGGAGCTGGATTGAATTATAAAAACGTTTGAATTGTTAACTTTGTCTTCTACCCAGACGTCTATTTCACCATCACCAAAGGCACCAAGGTCCATTTTGCCAAGTGGTATACCGGATTTTTCGGAAACAATTTTTGCCAGTGTTTTGTTGGAGGATCCGGCAAAGATTTTAGGGGAATTCATTAGAAGTCTGCTTTTATTTCTTTTTTAGCATCCGCTTCTGCTTCGAAAAACTCCTCTTCTTTAAAACCAAACATATTTGCAAACACAACGTTCGGGAAAATTTTTATCTTTGTATTGTAATCTAAGACATTTGCGTTATAAAACTGTCTACTGGCAGCAATTTTTGTTTCGGTGTCTGAAAGTTCTTGTTGAAGTTCCTTAAAATTTTCCGAGGCCTCAAGTTTTGGATACGCTTCCGCAATTGCAAAAAGGGTTTTTAGGGCACCGGTTAACATATTGTCGGCTTTTGCAGCCTCTTTGGGGTCTTTTGCGCCAAGCAGGGCGGACCTTGCTT
Source organism: uncultured Gammaproteobacteria bacterium (assembly GCA_964348615.1). Taxonomy (GTDB): domain Bacteria; phylum Patescibacteriota; class Microgenomatia; order Curtissbacterales; family GWA2-41-24; genus DATIHT01. The sequence goes on from CAYGDE010000005.1 coordinate 27,604, forward strand.
TGGTTACATTTTCAAAAACTTCTTTTTCGTGTTTGGCGTAACCTTTAACAGTTTCAATTAAATTAGGAATAAGAGAAGAGCGACGTTTAAGCTGGACTTCAATGCCTGACCATGCTTCTTTCACTCGCATTCTGGCAGTAACAAGACCGTTGTACATTAGCCAAAGAAAAATACCTACTGCACCTACAACTAAAATGGCTATTACTGTTGGCGACATATTATGTGAATGATAGCTTATATGGTATTACGTATCAAGTAGAGAAGAAAATGTCAGAACATTTTTTAAGTATTATGTATAAAGGAAAACAAATTAGATTAGATCCTAAAGAACTTTTTGAACTTTTCCCAAGGATATGTATTTATTATGTCTTGGGGTGTTGCCCAGCCGCGACGGGCAACAGAAACTCCGTAGCGCATATTATTCATATGTTCTAGCTTGTGCGCGTCGGTATTTATTATAAATCTTACGCCATATTTTTTGGCTTCACGAACCAGAGTATCTGTTAAATCCAATCTCTGCGAGTGAGCATTAATTTCCAAAAGAGTATTAGTTTTAGAGCAGGCTCTGAACACTGCCGGCCAATGGGCGTCTGAAGACTCCCGGTGGTTTAACAGACGATTAGTTGGATGAGAAATTACCTGCACATATGGAGAATTAATAGCAACCATTAACCTTTTGGTTATTGAATTCTTGTCTTGACGATGGCTCGAGTGGATTCCAGCAATTGACCCATCTAACAACTTTAAACCTTCTTCCGGGACAGAAAGCTGGCCATTTTGTAATATGTCTATTTCGAGTAAATTTAGTACTTTAATATCTTTACTCGAAGACTTTATTTGTTCGATTTTGTCTTTTCTCTTTTTTATTAAATTAACAATTTGATCTTTTGTATGAGTGGATACTCCTGGTGAATGGTCGGATAAGCCTACATATTGGTAATTTAGGTCTTTTGCTGCTTTAACAATTTCTTCCATTGTGCCTGTTCCTAAATCATGGCTTGGCTC
>CAYGDE010000006.1:0-11675 GCA_964348615.1 uncultured Gammaproteobacteria bacterium
CTTATCCCTTGAGCAGTTTCCCTTTTACTTTTTCTTGTGGTTCTTTGTTGTTCTTCTAATTGTTTCTGATGTTCTAATCGACTTCTGATTGCTCTTTGTTGCCTTGGCTCAATTACTATTGTCCTACCCTTGCCACGTCTCAGCTTTAATCCTTTAGCCAACCCTCTCTTGTTAAAAGTCCAATAGCTTATATTCAACTCATTGAGAAAATCTCTTAATGGCATTGGTTGGGGTACCTCAACTGGTTTATAGGTTCCCGCCAAAAATTCTTGCATTTTTCTAATTATTTTTTTGTGAATTTGTGACGCGCGACTTTCGGAGATTCCAATCTCTTTTGCTACTAAGATCATGGGCTTATTTTCAATGTAGTGCGCTGTGATCAAACGTTTTTCTCTTGCGGAGAGGATGGAAAGAGCCGTTGAAAGTATTGTACTCGTCTCGGTCAATTCCTCTTTCAGCAACAGTAATCCCTCTGGAGAGCTAAGAGGGTCGTCGTCTTCTAGTGCGCCTAGAATTGTTCGATTATCTCCAGGTAAAACTACTTCACCTGATATCTTACTTGGTTTATTTTTGGCATTCGCGATCGTATTGAATGCAAGACCAGTTGCCAAACGTACTTCTTCTAAGCTAGGTTTTCTTCCATTTTCTATTACAAAATTGTTTTCAAATTCTTCTATTAGACTACTGTTTCTTTGATCGTTTCTACTTGCAGGTAGGGAGCTTCTGATAAGGTCTAAAAGTCTTCCATATATTCTTGTGTGGGCATAGGTTATGAAGCTACCTTTATCTGGATCATAACTTTTTTGAGCCGAGAGCAACATAATGTTCCCTTCCTGTAATGCATCTTCATAATCTATGCCGGCAGCACGAAGTCTGCCTGAGAGTTTGCTAGTAATCATTCGTATTAAGTTTGTGTACTGATTGACAAGTGAAGCTGCTTGCCCTTCTTTTATTAACGCTTGTGCTTGTTCGATTGCATCTTTGCTAACCAGATTGAGTTTTTCCCAGAGTACTTGATCTATCATGGTAGCGTTTCGTATTTCTCTGATAGTTTGTTCCACTGCTTCTAAAATCGGCGCATCGAATAATTCAATATGGTCTGGAAATTCTTCTAAAAACTTAAGTCTTGCTGATGCTTGGAGTTGTGAAGACAATTCTTCCTGCGCTTTTGATCCCAAGGTTATTTGATCCGCTGCCTCTTTTGTGGAAACACCGCGTACCTTGTGGGTCGGTAAAAGTACATATCCTCTTAAATCTTGGCTGTCTTGATATATCAGAAGTGCTCTTGCTCTTTCCTGTTGGTTTAGTTTTCTGAACCCAGAAGTTTTTGTAAGGTCCAATAAAATATTTCTTGCAAGTCTCGCTTGGTGAATTATAGCCAATAGCTCTTCACTGGTTTTTTCTGCTAAATTTGTGTCTTGTGTTGGTGAACTTTCTATATTTGACGATTCTCTAGGTTTCCTGGTGTATTTTCGTTTTGGCTTCGGTTCCGATGGTTGTTCTAAAACAGTTATAGCTGGGTGTAAAATTGCCGCCTGGTGTTCAGCTACGTTACCGTTCCTAATCTCATGGTGATCTTCTTGATGTGTTGGCTCTTTCATTCTCGGTTCGCTGGCCATATGTTGCGTTTGCAAGGCTTGTCTTATATGAAGAATAGCTGTGTCCATTCTCAGTTGTGGGAGCTTACTGTTTGTATTTTCTTCGCCACTTTGCCCCAATCTCTCACTTTCTTGAAGGATTTCTGAAATGAGTTGCTTGTTTATTTGGTTAACGAAGTGCCATTGGTGAGAATTTCTAAGTGCTTCAAGAACCTCTCGTGCGATTCTCCCTCTATTGAGAGTTTGGGTAATTAGACGTTCTTGGGGGTCTAAAATGGGGGGAGCGTCTATCAGTTGCTCCCCACCAGTAATTCCATCAGATATTTGTTCGATTCGCTCGGTTGGCATAAATATTTGTGATAATTATAGTGCAGAGTGTGTTTATAGCCAACTTTTAGGACTATTAAATCTATATGCTCTTCTATAAAATATTCGATATGAACCTATCGGTAGGAATGACGCGAGCGGAAACCAAATTAATTATTTAGCTTCATTTAAGGATAAACCTCAAATACCTTTTGAAATTTTAATTTACTTGCCTAAGCCTGGTACTTGACCTAAGCTAGAGCTATAATTTCTCCTGATGATTAATGATATAAATCAGGTACTTTTTGAAACAGAGAATTCCTTAAGAGACTTTGTTGAGAGAATTTTACGAAAGCAATTTGGAAAAGATTGGTTGGTAAAATCTGGTGTTAATAAAGAGCATATAGATGAATGGGGGAGAAGGATGGTTGAGGAGAGCAAAAGGCAAAGAATTGGTTCAGCAAGTGAGAATTTGATTTATTACGCTGAGCTTTCAGATTTAAGAAAGATTATTAACAAAAACTGGGACCCCATTTTTAAGAGTGTTTTTGAAGATAAGAAAGAGTTCGAAGTATTTTTTGATAAATTGGAAGCTTTTAGAATTACAGATGCCCATAGGAGAGAACTACTTCCGCATCAAAAACATCTTTTACTAGGAATTGCTGGAGAAGTGAGGGCTCGTATAATTAGGCATAGGAATCAAATGGATAGGCTGGACTCAATTTTTCCTAGGATTGAGCTTGTTAGAGATAGCTTAGGGAACAAAGCTGATGCTGAAAATAGAATTTGCTCTACGGATATCGAGTTATCACCAGGAGACATTTTAGACTATGTTATAACTGCATATGATCCTGAGGGTCTGCCGTTGGAATATTCTGCTTGCCCCATAGGCAGACAAATAAATTGGTTAAAAGATAATTCATTACAGGTAAAGATTGAGGAAAAAAATATCGCAAAAAACTTTTATGTTGAGGTTGGAATAAAGAGCTCCAGAAGCTACCATGCTAGTTTTGGGTATGACGACATGGTTATTTTTAGATATAAAGTATTACCTAAGTGATTTACATTTTCTGTTTATTTACCCAGTCCAGTAAATTTAAAGTATAATTTCCAGATATGAGTCAACAGCTTTTTGCAGGGATAGTTGGGTTTCCAAATGTTGGGAAGTCGACGCTTTTTAATGCGCTTTTGAAAAAGCAAGTGGCTGCTGCTCAAAACTACCCGTTTACTACGATTGAACCAAACATTGGTGTAGTTGAAGTCCCGGACGATAGGCTCATTAAGCTTAAAGAAGTTGTCGAAAAGTCCGAGGGGTTGAGGCCGGAATTTAAAATACTTCCTGCTGTTGTTAAGTTTGTAGACATTGCCGGTTTGGTAAAAGGCGCAGCCCAAGGTGAAGGTTTGGGAAACCAATTTCTTTCGCATATTCGCGAGGTAGATGTTATTGTTTTTGTCTTGCGGGATTTTAGTGGTGATGTAATTCGGGCAGGGTCGGAAAATCCACAAGAAGATGTTGACGTTTTGAAAAGCGAGTTACTCCTTAAAGACTTAGAAACAATTTCCAAAAAAGTAGATTCTTTAGAACGGGAAATTAAAGCAAAACCGGCTAGTGATCCTAGGCACGCAGTTTTGCAAATCATGCAGAAAGCAAAAAAGCTTGTGGAAGAAGGGAAGTGGCTTGCAGATGTTATGGAAGGTGATGATATTCCTAAGATTGCAGACCTTGCGCTTTTGTCTTTGAAAAAATGTATTTATGTTTTGAACAGTGATGAGGGAGATCTAATAAAAGCAGCAGGTGGGCAAATGGGTTTGGAAGGGGCAATAAGAATAAGTGCGAAGATGGAAGAAGAACTTTCCGGCCTTACCGGCGAAGAGCAGAAAGAGTACTTAAAAGAATTAGGGCAAGACGAGCCAGGACTCAATATACTTATAAGAAAAGCTTATGAAACTTTGGGCCTAATTTCATACTTTACTGCAGGGCCAAAAGAAGTGCGGGCATGGACAATTGCTAAAGGAACACTTGCCCCGCAAGCTGCTGGTGTTATTCATGGGGATTTTGAGCGAGGTTTTATTGCAGCAGAAGTATGTGAATTTGAAAAACTAATTGAAGTTGGCGGTTGGCAAAGTGCAAAAGCAAAAGGGCTTGTTAGGACAATTGGAAAGAATGAAGAAGTAAAAGATGGGTACGTTGTGGAATTTAGATTTAGTGTTTAAGTTAATTGGTGACCAAATATCTTTTTACCTGTGCGGCTATTTGTATAAGTTTAGACCTTACGGTATCGGAAAAATTCCTATCTGTTGCGAGTGTTGAGAGTGCTGTTTTGCCCGGTGCTTTTTGAATTTCAAACTTTCTTTTATCAAAATATTCTGTTAATTCATGTTTTGAATTACTCCAAATATTGCCTAACGGTTTTCCATTAAGATAAGCAAACACTGCTGCAGAAACTAGCTGCAATGTTGGAATAAACCTGTAAATGTTTTGACTACCAAATTCAAGGGTTTTTATTTCGTATCTGGAATGTTCTATTTGATTTTTAGACGTAGGGGTTGCTTCTTTTATCATATATAGATCAGCGGAAGATTTATTTACAAGTCTTAATGGAGAAGTAAATGCAAAAGCAGCTAAATTTGCAAAAAGAGCAAGGTCATATGAAGTTGCAAGGAATCCTTTTGCATCTGAATGGGTAACCAATTCTTGAGGGATGCCGATATTAAGATGGAGAGAGATCAGCTTTTGATCAAGATACTTTCTTATTAACTCCGGAAGTTCTTGGCTTCTAAACCCATCGATATCTTCCTGGGGAGGTCCAGAAATTTCCAAATGAGGTATGAAATTTCCTCTTATGAGTTCGTTTATTAAAACCATTTGTGTCTGGCTGCTATAAGACGGTGGTGTAGAGACTTCCCAATACGAAGCATTTGTCGCAATATTTACTCTGTTTCTTGGCAATGCTAATTTTTCCAGGAATGCGATTGTTAACCCTGTACCGTCCTTATCGTATTGTTTTCTTGCTGCTTCGATTTCTATACCAACTATTGGTAATGGTTGGTATTCATGCGCTTCTGATTCTTTTTGTGATAGTGTTTCTAATTTGCGCCATAATCTTGAAAACGAATTTCGTGGGTAGTTGCCATTATAGAAATTATAAGCTGCAATATTGGTAGCAGCCTCTTGTGTGCCAGAAACCATATTATGTGTATGGGTAAATTCCAATGTGAATTTTCTTGCCAAATCAGCAGCGTTATCTTCTAAGGAGGGAGGTGGAGAAACTTTTATTTCGATTTGCCGTTCCATCAATTTCAGCAGCTTCTGTGCATATTACTTTAGTTGTTTTAATTTTAAAAGGATTGAACTTGATTCGTAGGTTTGATATGATTCCCTGATATGTATGAGTTAATGGTTGCCGGCAAGACAGATTCTGCGGCTAAGCTTTTCGAAATGGTTGAAAAAATGTTAAAAGGCGCGAATGCGTCTTCTGTTGCCAGTTCAAAAATGGGAAAGAAAAGTTTGGCTTACCCAATTAAAAAACAAACGGAAGCCGAATATTTTGTTTTTAACTTTGAGGCACCACCTGAGTCATTAGCGGCTATTTCCGACGGATTGAGATTGGAACAAGAGATGGTACTAAGATATATGGTGATAAATCAAAAAGTGACAAAAGGAGCAGGTGGGTTGAAGTCTGAAGTAAAAGAAGCAAAAGTGTCAGTTTCGGAGGATAAAACAAAAGCAAAGGCAACTGTGAAGGTTGCAGCCAAGGTGAAAACTACAGTAAAATCAAAAGTGGAAAAACCAAAAGGCACGACAAAGAGTAAAGGGAAGTAAAACGATATGGCATCTAGGGCATCTTTAAACAAAGTTCTTCTGATTGGTAACCTCACAAGAGATCCAGAACTTAGGTATACGCCTTCGGGTGCGGCCGTGTGTTCTTTTGGAATTGCCACAAATAGGTACTATACTGCTTCAGACGGTGAGAAGAAGGAAGAGACTGAATTTATCAGGATTGTTTCTTGGAACAAACTTGCAGAGTTGTGTTCGCAGCTTCTTTCCAAAGGCAGGAAAGTTTATGTCGAAGGCAGACTGCAAACCAGAAGTTGGGAAACTCCAGACGGTCAGAGTAAACAGACAACAGAAGTGGTAATAGACGACATGAGAATTTTAGACTCCAGACGCGAAGCGTATGGAGAAGAGTACGATTCCGGGTCATCTTCAAAAACGGCACCGGCGGCAGCGGTTGCAGACGACGTTGTTGACGATGTGCCTGTTGAAAAAAGCTCAAAGCCAAAAGTAGAAGAAAAACCAGAAGAAGATGCTAAAAAGGCATCAAAACCAAAACCAAAAGAGGAGGAAGATGTAGATCTGGACGATTTACCTTTTTAAAAATTATGATTCATAAATTTTCTAAAAAACCAACAAGAGCAAGGAATTGTCCACTGTGTATGCAAAATATTACTGTGGATTATAAAGACGTAACACTATTGCGAAAGTACATTTCCGAAAGGGGCAAAATTCAAGGAAGAGCAAGGGTTGGAATTTGCGCAAAACATCAGAGACAAGTAACAAGATCTGTAAAACGTGCAAGATATATGGCACTCTTGCCGTTTAGCCAGGCTTAATGGTCTGAAAAATTTACAATGCCCAGATTCCCATTTAAAAAAAAGTCTGAGAATGTTAATAAATCTTCTAGTTTAGTTTCTTTTTTCATACAATTTGGTTTGGTTGCAGTACTTTTCTTTGCAATTGGTTTTTCCCTGGGTGCAAAAAAGATCGGATTTGCAAAAGGCACGGGGCCAGCGCCCATAATTTCTGTTGAAAATAAAACTTCTTCTTCCAACCAAAATGTGGATTTTTCTCTTTTTTGGCAAGTTTTTGATTCGTTGCCTAAGACCTATTTTGATAAAAGTGCTGTAGACGGTCAAAAAATGATGTATGGTGCCATTTCCGGTATGGTACGTTCTTTGGGAGACCCATACACCGCATTTTTAGATCCTAAACAAAACGAGGCAATAAAAAGTGAACTTGCTGGTTCTTACGAAGGCGTAGGAATTGAGATTGGTTTTAATAAGGAAAAAAGGCTTGCCGTTATTGCGCCGCTTGCAGATACTCCCGCCGAAAAAGCCAACATTTTACCAAAAGACCTAATTTTAAAAATTGGGGACAAAGATACGTTTGACATAACTTTGCCGGAGGCAGTTGATTTGATAAGAGGTCGTGCCGGTACATCTGTTAAGTTTACACTTTTGCATGATGGTGAAACAGAACCTTACGAAATAGAAATTACTAGGGAAAAAATTACTGTTGTAAACGTTGTTTTAACCTTTAAGGAGACGAATGGAAAAAAGATCGGTGTTGTGAAGGTTTCGCGTTTTGGGGACACTACAGATTCTGATTGGGATGAGGCGGTAAATAAGATTCAGCTTGAAGGTGCAGATGGTGTGGTTGTAGATCTTAGAAATAATCCAGGTGGGCTTTTGTATTCTTCAATCCATCTAGCTTCAGATTTTGTTTCGGGGACAATAGTTAAACAAGAATTTGCCGACGGTTCTGTAAAATCGCAAGACGCAGATCATTCCGGCGAGCTTTTGAAAATTCCCATGGCTGTTATTATCAACGGAGGGTCGGCATCTGCCTCAGAAATATTGGCAGGAGCAATTCAAGACAACAAAAGGGGCAAAATAATTGGGGAACAGTCTTTTGGTAAAGGAACTGTTCAAGATGCAGTTAACTTGCCAGGAGGCGCTGGTTTGCATGTCACAATTGCCAGGTGGCTTACACCAAAAGGCAAGTGGATTCACCAGGAAGGTATCAAGCCGGATATCGAGGTTAAGATGACAAAGGATGATGTGGCTGCGGGAGTGGATTTGCAAATGGAAAAAGCCCTGGAACAGTTTTAATGCACCAAAAATACTATGTTTAAAAACGTAAAACTTAAAACACTTGTTATCATTTTTATCGTTTTGGTTCTTTGGATAATTTCTGGAATTGGTGCTGTTCAATTTTTATCAAACGAATTACCATTTTTAAATTCTAAATTAAAGGAGTCTCCTGCCAAAACAGAAATTCAAAAAGTAGTTCAGGAAGAGTCTGTTGTTGTTGATGTTGTGGAAAAAGTTTCGCCGTCTGTGGTTACAGTTTCAGTGGAAACACCAACACGTAGGGTTTTGGATTTTAATCCTTTTGGCGGGGGACTTTCCCAAAGAATAGAAGGTGGGAAACAGCAAGATATTGGTACCGGTTTTGTAGTTTCCGCAGATGGTTTGATTGTTACTAACAAACACGTTGTTTCGGATAGTAGTTTGAAGTATAAAGTGATAACTAAAGATAATAAGGAATATGAGGTAAAGCAAGTAAACCGTGACCCTTCTAATGATTTGGCGATTATAAAAATTGACGCCTCGGGACTTGTTCCTTTGGAGCTCGGGGATTCTTCTAATTTGAAAGTCGGACAGTTTGTAATTGCAATTGGTACTGCCCTGGGTGAATTTAGGGAAACGGTAACAACTGGAGTTGTTTCCGGCCTTGGCCGCGGAATATCCGCGGGCGATCCTTTTGCTGGCGCAATTGAACAGTTGGACAATGTTATCCAGACAGATGCTGCCATCAATCCTGGAAATTCCGGCGGACCACTCCTTAATTCCTTTGGGCAAGTAATTGGTATTAACGTTGCAGTTGCCCAAGGGGCTCAAAATATCGGTTTTGCGATACCGGTAAATATTGTTAAGGATGCCCTTTCTCAGTTTAGTGCCAACGGGAAGTTTCCCGCAAAAGCGTTTTTGGGGGTCCAGTACCAAATGGTTACTGGGCAAAGTGCAATTTTAAATGAAATTCCAAAGGGGGCATATGTTGTGGATGTTGTTGCTGACTCTTCAGCTGCGGATGCCGGAATTAAAGTGGACGATATTATTACAGAGTTCGATAGTCAAAAGATAGATGAAAATAATGCACTTGCTGATTTAATTTCCAAGAAAAAACCAGGCAATACCGTAAATGTTAAAATCTTCAGAAATGGTGCTATGCTGGACCTGCAAGTTACTTTAAAAGAGGCTGAGGAGAAATAAGCGAGCCGAAATTAGGAATAGGTTAGGAGCACTTCAATCAAAGGTTCTAGTTGTCCATCCATTATTTTTTCTAAATTATGCCATGATTTATTGATTCTGTGGTCGGTTATTCTGTCTTGGGGAAAGTTGTAGGTGCGGATTTTTTCGCTGCGGTCGCCGGTTCCAAGCTGCGAGGATCTTTGTCCACTGTAAAGGGCTTGCTTTTTATCTTCTTCCATTTGGTAAAGCCTAGACCTTAAAAGCTCCATCGCAATTTCGCGGTTTTGGGCTTGGAATCTTTCTGTTTGGGCCTTAACCACAATTCCGGAAGGAATATGTTTAACTCGTACAGCTGTTGAAACCTTATTAACATTTTGGCCGCCATGTCCGCCGGAACGAAAGGCTTCAAATTCGATATCTGCCGGGTTTATGACAACTTCGGTTATGGCAACTTCCGGCAAAACTGCAACAGTTGCAGTGGAAGTGTGGATTCGACCACTACTTTCTGTTGTTGGAACGCGCTGGACCCTGTGTACTCCAGATTCCCAGCGCAGCTTATTCCAAACATCACGGCCAGATATTTTAGCCACGACTTCTTTTAAGTTACCTAAGCCGCCCTCGTTCCTGTCGACCTCTTCAATTTTCCAGTTTTGAGAGGCTGCATACTTTGTATACATTCGGTAAAGGTCAGAAGCAAAAAGACCAGCTTCGTTACCGCCAGCTGCTGCCCGAATTTCTAAAATTGCCACGTTTGGGTTAACTCCACTTTCGATTTCATCTTGGCTGTTTTGATTTTGGTTTCCGCTTTGCGCAAGCTCTAAGGCCTCTTTTTGCTCTTCTAAGCTTTTTATTTCTGCATTCGCCAAATCCGAAATAGAAGGGTCAGCCGACACAAGTTGTTGGGCTTCTTTAATTTTATTTTCTATCTCTTCGATTTGTAGTTTAAGATAATCCATAAGAAAAGTATCAAGTATTATGTATTAAGTATCAAGTATGAATTGGTGAGCTACGAGGAGGCTTGTTTTTTGGCAAGGTCTAACATCTCTTTTAGAGAAGTAGGGCGTCTGCGTTCTTCACGAGCTCGAACAACTTCTTGTTTTTGGGCTTTGATTTCGGTGGCTTTTTTCTGTGCTTGTTGGAATTTTTCAACTTTTCCAAGTGTGTCTACAAACTTCATTTCACCCGTGAAGAAGGGGTGACAATTGCTGCAAACCTCAACACGAATTTCAGCAACTGTTGCCCCGGTTGTGAATGCATTGCCGCATACGCAGCTTACTTTACAATCGTCGAAATATTGCGGATGAATGTTTGCTTTCATGGAAAGTATTTTACCATTTTGCGGTTTTTTTGTCCAAATGCTTCATAATTTAACTCCAGCGACTCTTTGCTGATTAAGTCTTCTAATTGTTTTTTTAGTATTTTGGGGACTTTGATCTGATGGTATGTCGTCTTCTTGTCTTGGTATCCAGGCCGAGTTTGTTTCATTGGTTTCTAAAAACACACGAAGTAAATTGCCGTGCTCCATAATCAATTCAAATACTTTTGTAAAAATATATTTCATTTTTCGTTTCGGGATTGTTTCAACTCTTTCATCCTGTAAAAACGCACCAAAACTCATTGATGTTTCCTGAGCATATGCGAGATATATGAGCGTCATGGCATTTTCCGTGTCAATTTCCAAACCTTCTGCTATTTTTTGCCATGAAAGCTCGTTTGGGTATTCTGGCAATTTGGGAATAAATTTGGCGAACATTGTCCGTACTTGGTTTGGAGTAAGATTTGCTAAGAACGAAAAACGCTCTTCCAGTTTTTGGTCAAGTACGATTGGTGGTGTTGGACTGGCTTCTTGTGAAGATTGAGAATTCGCAACTATCATTGTTAATCTTTCAACGGCTATTTGTTTAGTAGTCCTTACTTTTGATACTGATGTTCTTAATCTTTTAGCTATCATTTTGTCTGACAATTCAGAAAGGGCGATGGAAACAACATGTTGTTCGGTGGGAGTTAAGAAATTTAAAACGCTTGACACTGTTGTTGTGACTTCGGGATCCTGTTTTTTGTAAAGCTGGGTAAACGTTCGCGGATCCAGATTAGAAATTCGTACAACCAGTTTTGTTAGTTCCTTAAGTTTGGGAGCTGCGCTTAATTTATTTCGTTCCCTTTGGGCTAAAACTTGTTGCCATCTATTCAAAATTATTTTTTGCTCTTCCGGGCTAAGTGTAACCAATTGCCTAACGCCTCGTTTTTCGGCAAGGCCCGTCGCTAGATGATAATACAAGATAGCGTAGCGCGGTATATTGTGGGAAGCATAGAAATCATTTGTCCAGACATATCCATTGTCCTGCGGACGTTTTTGGCCTTTGGCTTTATTTTCACGATATTCGTCGATTCTACCTTTAAGTTTTTGTTGGTCTTCGGGGGATAGCATTGGGGATCGTCTGGGAATGTTGGGTGGTGGGACTATTCCATCGCCTAACCGGTTTAGCCTGTAGATATCTCTCGAGATTTCATTTTGTCGAAGAAACGCCCTAAGTGTTGTCGGAATTGGTGTTTTAGTATCAGTATGTCTACTTTCTGCATGTACAGTTGTAGTCGCAAAGGTATCAGCAACGGTTCGTTCGACCATAGCAAGAGTTAATAATAGTTTAGGCTAGAGCATTTTTTCAACTTCTTTTTAAATGAGCGGGTGGTTTTTGCGATTGTTTTCTGCCAAAAATACACCTGCTGCTATTAAAA
>CAYGDE010000006.1:11775-13083 GCA_964348615.1 uncultured Gammaproteobacteria bacterium
AGCGGGTGGTTTTTGCGATTGTTTTCTGCCAAAAATACACCTGCTGCTATTAAAATCCCGCCGACAATAAGTGAAGGAGTTAGTTTTTCTCCAAGTAAAATCATTGCCAAGATTGCGCCGGAGATAGGGTCTAAATAAAAGAAGAATGCAGCTTGTCCTGCAGGTTGTAAACTTAATCCTTTATTCCATGCCCAGTAAGCAGCAAGAGAAGCAAAAAATATTCCGTAAAGAAGTCCGAATGCTCCTTGTGTTGTAACGCCACTAATCCATGCGGGATTTTTTAGATATTCCCATATAAATAAGGGAAAGAATGTAGTAGCACCGATTGCCATGGTGTAGAAAGCAACAACGCTGCCGTCGTAAAACTTCAACAGTTTTTTGGAGACAATTTCGTTTGCTACCCACGAAAGTGTTGAGGCTAGCAGTAAGAGGTTGCCGATTAATTCTAAAGTCTGAAGTTTTCCTTCGAGTTTTCCAATAATGATAATGACCCCCAAAAATGCAATTACAGTTGCCCCAATAAGTTTTTGAGTGAACTTTTCTTTTAAATAAACATGTGCTGCAATCATTGTGAATACTGGAATCGAGGCAATTAGAAAAGCTGCTAAAATCGCCTGAGTGAGTTTCAGCCCAACGAAAAAAAATGACAAGTTTAATGTGACACCCGTAATTGCAGCTAACAGGAAAGACCTGTAATGTTCTCTTTTAACTTTTAGATGTTTTGCAATTAATAATCCAAGGATTAAAGAAGCAGTCGCCATTCGTAAAAACGCTAGAGAGAATACAGGAATTTCTGCTAAAGTTAATTTCATGACTGGGGCAGTCCCGCCCCAAATAATTGCAGCTGCCGAGGTATAGAGGAAGGCAGAATTAATCTTCATTACAAAAGATCTACGATTCGATCGATACCAAATGAAAAGCCAACGGCCGGAATTTGTTTGTCTGCAAACATACCAATTAAATTGTCGTATCTGCCACCAGCGCCAATTGAAAGACTTTCCAAATCGTTTGAAGATTTAAGTTCAAAGATGCTGCCAGTGTAGTAATCTAAACCTCTTGCGAGTGTTGTATCAAAAAGAACTTCGTCTTCAATTTTGTAATCAGATCTTAAAATTTTAAAAATTTCTTCCAATTGGTTAGTCATTTTGGCGTTTAACAATTTGTCGAGATACTCATTGATGTCCGTTTTGGAATATCCTTGGCTTGCTAGTTCTTCTTCAACGCCAGTCCTTTGAATTTTGTGGATTTTATCAAGTGCCCGTATTACTTCTGTGGGGATATTTTCAAAATTTTTTCTGTCATTTATAA
>CAYGDE010000006.1:13183-24918 GCA_964348615.1 uncultured Gammaproteobacteria bacterium
CGGTCTTTGAATTTATAGATGAGCTTTTCTTCCTCGCCGTATTTACCGGTTAAAGTTTGGGCAAATTCCAAAGTTGGTGTTTCCAGAGGAACAAACCCAAATTCCAAAAGTACATCTTCGATTTTGCGGATTACATCGCGACGTTTTTTTGCAACTTCAGGCAAAATGTCCCTAAATCCTTTTGGTGTTGGTGGCCCTTTTTGCATGATGAATCAATGATAACAAAAACTAATCACTAATCACTAATCATTTTAGGGTAGGAGGTAGACGAGATCGGCTATGTTGTCTGGATCTTTTACAAAAAAGAAGACAATTGCCATTTTGTCCTTGATGATATCTGAGGTTTTAGCATCTATGCCGTTTTCTGACACTTTTGTGTTTTTGGTCAGTTTTAACTCCACCAATTTTCCATCTTCACTGCTTTTTACTGAGAAAATATTTTGTTTAGGGATTGTACCAATAGTACCGATTTGAACTTGTTCTGTTATTTGCGGTTTATTTTGGCGAAGTACTTTTAGGGTTTTTGCAGTTTGACCTTCTTCAGTTACAATTAGATAGTCGCCAATTCTAATATTGTCGACTTCAGATGTAGCTTCGAGTTCTTTTTCATCTTTCGGAATATCAAAAGTAGTGTCTTTTGAAGTTTTAATACTTATGTCGCCGTTTGGTGTGGTTATGGTAATTGCGGTGTCAAAGGTGGATTTTACTAAGCCAGCAACTACTTTTTTGCCTACATTATTTTTCGAGTAGTATAGTGTTAAGCCTTGAGCATTTGTCTTTTGTAAACTAGGGTCAAGAGGCATAACTGTAAGTAAATTCAATCCTTCCGCCAGGTTTATTTTTTGGCTAAAACTACCATTAGTATTTGCAGCTGCAACATTTTGGGATGTGTTTGAGTAGATTAACACCTTTACGTTTGGAGTTATCGTTCCGCTAATTTCAACTTCGTTCGAACTTAAAACTGTCCCATCTTCAGGAGTGAGAACAAGTGGGTTTTTAAAGTTTTGAGGCTTTGTGGATGCGGACTGAGTGCTGGAATTTTGGGGGAGCGTTACGTTTTTGGGTTGCCTTTGCCAAAGGGCAAAAACAGAATATCCCAAAATAAACAGAAAACCAGTAATAAAAAAAGTTTTAATCATTGCTTTTTGCCATTGTAGAGTAGCATGGCAGTAGGTATGTATCAAGTGTTAAGTATTATATGTTGGGTATAAGGATTTTTAATTCAGAATTTGCCTAATTGATAGGGAAAGTTGGGTGTGATATTATCGAATACCGATGACAGACGTTTACTTTCATGGACAAGCATGTGTGCGGATTAAAGGCAAGAGTGCTACTGTAGTTTTCGACCCGTATGACGCGGACTATACAGGCCTTTCTCCTTTGAAAGTTGCCGGTGATATTGTTTGTGTTTCACACGACCACAAAGACCATAATAATGTTTCTGCAGTTTTTGCATCAGAAGGCCAAAAGAGTCCATTTGTTATTTCGGGGCCAGGTGAATATGAAATTTCTGGAGTAAACATTATTGGTATTTCCAGTTTTCACGACGACAAGGAGGGTGAGGAGCGAGGTAAAAATACAATTTATTGCGCAACTGTCGACGAAATAACTTTTGTTCACTTGGGAGATTTGGGTCAAAAGAAATTAACAGAAGGACAAATAGAAGAACTTTCTGCTTGTGATATTTTGTTTATCCCTGTTGGTGGTGTTTATACAATTTCGGCAAAAGAAGCGGCAGATATTATTGCTGCAATTGGGCCAAAAATTGTTGTTCCTATCCATTACAAGTTACCTGGTTTGAAGTTTGAACTTGAGGGTGTTGAAGCATTTCTTTCGACAATTGGCAAAGAAGGTTTGGAAGCTCAGGCAAAACTTTCCGTGTCAAAAGAACGTTTACCGGAAGAACCAGAGGTTGTTTTACTGCAGAAGCAGTAAAACACATAGAGTGTAAAGTTAAAGCCAATGCCGCAATCGCAAGTACACGTACCCCCGCAAGACATAGATGCCGAAAAGGCAATAATTGGTGCAATACTCATGGACCAAGAATCCCTGACTTCGATTGTCCAAACTTTAAAACCGGAACATTTTTATAAACAAGCGCACAGCGATATCTATAGTTGTATTTTTGAGCTTTTCGAAAAAAGAGAGCCTATTGATTTGGTAACTTTGACTGCCCAACTTAAAAGCAGGGGACTTTTTGATAAAGTTGGAGGAGTTGCATATTTAACAGATCTTGCATCGGGTATCCCTACAACAGCAAATATAGTTCAGTACGCAAAAATTGTTGGCGAACATTATATTAAACGCATGTTAATTTCTGCGGCAACTAAAGTTTCCCAGTCTGCTTTTGACGAAACAGGAGATATTAGGAAAATTTTGGACGAAACAGAACAGGCGATTTTTTCTCTTTCTCAGCAACAGCTTAAGCAAAATTTTGCACCCATTAAAGATGCGCTGGCTGAAAGTTTTGACAGGCTAGACGAGCTTCACCGAAGAGCTGGTGGTTTGCGCGGGGTGCCAACAGGTTTTGCTCAGCTGGACTCTAAACTTGCCGGAATGCAAGATTCCAACTTGATTATTTTAGCATCTCGCCCAGGGCAAGGAAAAACTTCTTTTGCACTAAATATTGCCCAATATGTTGCTGTAAAGGAAGGTTTGCCGGTTGGAATATTTTCCTTGGAAATGAGCAAAGAAGAGCTTGTGGATAGGCTTTTGGTTGGACAGTCCGATGTTGATTCTTGGAAGCTTAAGACTGGCCGATTGGACGATGATGATTTTGACAGGTTGCAGGAAGCTATGGGAATTTTGGCAGACGCGCCGCTTTTTATAGATGACACGCCTGCTGCTAATATTTTGGAAATGCGTACCAAAGCAAGAAGACTGCAGGTTGAGCATGGACTGTCATTGTTAATTGTTGATTATTTACAGTTGATTCATGGAAGACATTTGGAAAATAGAGTACAAGAAGTTTCGGAAATTTCTCAAAGCCTTAAAAATTTGGCAAGAGAGCTTAAAATTCCTGTTTTGGCATGTTCACAACTTTCGCGTGCCGTCGAGCAGCGAGGTACGAGAAAACCGCAACTTGCCGATTTGCGCGAATCAGGAGCTATTGAGCAAGACGCCGATGTGGTTATGTTTATTTGGAGACCGGATATAGATAAAAACGAAGAAGTAATTTTAGATATTCAAAAACACAGAAATGGCCCTACCGGCCAGATAGACCTAATGTTTAAAGGAGAAAGAACCAAGTTTTACGGAATTGAAAAAAGAAGAACAAAAGAACCAAAAGCAGCTGCGCCGATTGCCGATTCTGTTTAAGAATCTTTTTCTTTTTCCAATTCACTTTTAAATTTACGCCTAAGTGCCAAAATCAAGTTTGCACAATTTTCTAATTTTGGATACTTTTGTAAAAATGCGAGTGTTGTTTTGACCTTTTGTTGGAAGTTAAAATCATTTGCCATTTTAACTTCCAGCTCTAGGTCTTTCAGGCTTCCTTTTTCGATTTGGTAAATTATCTCGATGATTCTTATCATCTCTTCGGGGAATAATTCCCTTTTTACTCGAGTGTCCAGTCTGCTTAAATGGCCCATTTTTTGTTGAAGCTCTTGTGCAGTCCAATTTTTTGCAGTTTCAAGGTCTGATTCATCGATTTGGCCAAGTCGCATCAATATCTGTTCTGTTTTGGTCATTGGTTTTTCGGCTGGATGTTCGAAGGCTTGTGGTAATTGTTGAACGCTTATTGGCTCTTCATTCCCATAAAATGGCAAATTTATCCATAGGGAATTTGTTTTGAATAATTGCCGGTTGCGGCTTGCATGAATTACTGACCCATCTTTTGAAAAATAAGGAGCAAGTGAGGTGCCGTCTACTAATTGTGCAAGTTGCGCTTTTGCATCACCCGGGGTAGCTCCTTGTTGGAGAAGACCAAAATACATGCCCGCTAAAACATAATGTTCGGCTTTAAAAGCTAGCTTAAAGCCTTTTTTCCCAACCACTTTTTTCTCGACCCCTTTTAATACTCCTTTGTTGTTTGAGTAAAGAAGGGTAACTAGATGTTTGTAGTCATCGGTGAGTTCTAGGCCTTTTGCAATTTCCGATGACGAAAACAGTTCAGGTTCGTTAGAGACAGCAGGGTTGGTGATAATCCCTTTAATCCTTCCCCCTAGAGGTGTTTTCCATAAATTGCCAGTTTCTGTATCAATTTGGGAGAGTGTTCTTGCGCCCTCGTTTTCTTCAACGTTTTTGATGAGTAGTGAAAGGGGATGTGTACCTAAGTCCCAATGTACTCTTTTGGCAATACTTCGTAAAGACTGTTCTGTTTCCTTAGCTTTAATAAATGGTCCGACTAAAAGGACTTGATCTCTGCTATACAAATATTTATTTTGTCTATTATCGTTTTCTTGTTTTGCTGGACTGAGTATATTCAATTCCCTTAGATAGTAGAGCATTTCAATAATGGTTGGATCCCTTTTGTTAAAAAGTCTTCCTAAGTGCATTTGAATCTCTCTTGTATAAAATAATTCCTGGTCTGGAAGGTTTTCGTCGATGAACTCCAACATTATACGCAGTTGAGGATTACGGATATTCTCAGAATTTTGCAAAGTGAAGATGTTATCGACTTGCCCGTGTTCTATTGCCATATATTAGGCAGGATATTTTTTTGTGCCGAAGGTGGGGGTCGAACCCACACGATCTTGCGATCATAAGTTTTTGAGACTTACGCGTCTGCCAGTTCCGCCACTTCGGCTTATAAAAGTTTTATTCGAGCTTCGCTCGAGTTTTTTGTGTAAACACAAAAAATGATACTAGCATGTCTATCATTCCATCACCTCGACTCGTCGGAATACTTATAAAGATTGGTAATTTGGCCTCAATTATTATATCATTTCTCTTGAGTTTATATATGAAAGTAGATTTAGTTAAAGACACAAAATTAGATTCACTAGGCGCTGAAATTTTGGTTATTGGTGTGTTGGCGGATGGAAAAGCCGGGAATGATAAAGCGGTTGGGGCAGCAGACGAACTTACTGGCGGTGCGCTTTTGCGGTTTTTGGGCAAAAATAAGCAAAGCTTGCGGTCCTCGTCGAGTAAAGACTCGACTGCGGGCCTTAAAAAATTTGGTAAGTTTATGGAAGCAGTACCCTTTCAGATTTCCCCAAAAGCTCACAGATCCATTGAGAAAATCATACTTCTGGGTTTGGGGAAACTAGAACGGTTGGATAATTACAAGCTTAGGCAAATTGCAGGATATGTTGGCAAAAATAAGGGTCGCGATGTTAAAAGTCTGGCATTTTATTTGCCAAAAGACGTTGATGTGTCTGACAAATTGGAACTTTTGATTGTGGGATTTCTGGATGGGAATTTTGATTCCGGCCACCATAAAAGCGAAGAAAAACACCGGCTTGAATTTGAAAAACTGACATTTTTGGGAACTGAGCCAAATACTAACTTAAATAAAAAAATAGAGAAAGCGCTTATTGTTGCCGATTCTTTGCATAAGGTGCGGGAAATTGTTAATCAGCCTGCAAATATCGCCACACCCGAATATATGGTAAGTTTTGCCAAGAAAATTGCAGCAAATGGCAAGTTAAAAATCGAAGTATTTTCGGAAAAAGCTGTAATTGAGATGGGTATGGGAATAATGGCTTCTGTTGCCAGAGGTTCGGAAGAGGATTTGTATTTTGTGGTTATGCGATATTTAGGAGCAGGATCTTTGGGCCCAACATTGGCGCTGGTTGGAAAGGGAATAACTTTTGATTCAGGCGGGATTTCCATTAAACCTTCAGAACAAATGGAATGGATGAAAATGGACATGGCAGGTGCAGCTGCATGCTTTGGTGCAATGGAAGCAATTTCGAAGTTAAAACCAAAAGTAAATGTTATTTGTGCTTGCCCACTAACAGAAAATTTGCCTTCCGGAAAAGCTACGAAGCCTGGCGATGTTGTAAAAGGACTTGGCGGTAAAACTGTTGAGATTATCAATACCGACGCTGAAGGCAGACTTGTACTTTCTGATGCTTTGACCTATGTGCAGAAAAACTTTAAGCCCGATTATATTGTAGATGCGGCAACATTAACAGGCGCCTCTGTTGTCGCTTTGGGCACTGCTGCCAGTGCAGCCCTTGGAAGACCACAAAGTTTTGTGGATGAAGTTATAAAGTGCGGAGAAAATACCGGTGAAAGATTCTGGCAGCTGCCTTTATATGAAGAATATACCGATTTGTTAAAAAGTTACATTGCCGACATTGCCAATGTTTCTTCAACCAGAGGGGCGGGGACAGAAACAGGCGCTAAGTTTTTGGAAGAATTTATAGACAAAGAACAATCCTGGGTCCATTTGGATATTGCGCCGACTGCATGGGAAGAGGGAGAAAAACCTTACTGCACAAAAGGCGCAACCGGTTTTGCCTTAACGACTATGGTAGAGTTGGCACTAAATTTATCAAGGAGCAAGAAGTAGATGATTTCTGTAACAGAGCTTAGAGCCGGAATAGTTTTTGAAGAACGGGGAGAGTATTTTCTCGTCCTTGTTTACGAACACATCAAAATGGGTAGGGGTGGGGGAACCATAAAAGTAAGAGTTAAGAATTTAACCAGTGGTGCAAATATTGAAAAGTCATTCCCAAACGGTGCCCGTGTAAATGATGTCTTGATGGACCGGAAAAAAGTCCAGTATCTTTATAGGGAAGGGCAGAATTATAACTTTATGGACAATTTAACTTTCGAGCAGTTTTCTTTGACGGAAAAATTAGTCGGTGACTTTTCACCATATTTAAAAGAAGGTATGGAGATTTTGCTTTTTGCAATCGGAGAGCGACCAATGTACATAGAATTGCCTAAAATTGTTGATTATAAGGTTGTTCAGACTGGCGGGTCTGCAAAAGGCAATACAGCGGGTGCTGCACAAAAAGACGCGCTTTTGGAAAATGGGCTGCATGTTAAGGTGCCGCTTTTTATAAAAAATGGTGAGGTAATTAGGGTGGACACGAGAAACGGAACTTATTCTGAAAGAGCGAAATGATTTTTTAAACTTACCAGAGGGTATTTGCGACAATTTGGTTTATTGTTCCTGTTGAGGATAAGGTAAATGCAACCATAAGCCCTACAATTACTACCTGCGTGACGAGTCCCCATGGAAGCTGCATTCTAGACTGCATATTATGACCAAGCCAATCAGCCCAGGAAAAGGGTGGTACTTTGAAATTGAACATAAAAGCTGGTGTTTCCAACCAGTCTGGAAGCTGAGCAGCAATAACCATTGCATATAAATACATTGGGTTTACGAGGTTTCTGAAAAAAATAAAAACAAGAATAAAACCCAAGATTACATCTGCTGCAGCCTCTATTTTAAGTCTTAGTGCTGATTTTTTCCTATGATTGGTAGCAGCGTCCCAATGCGGTACTAGGTCGGCAATAATGTGAGAAATAATGGCAAGAGGAAAACCAATTAGCGGATTTGAGATTTTTAAAGCTAGGCTTGCGCCTATCAGTGCATGTGCAGTTGCAGTCATGAAACAAAACAAAAAACCAGGTTTCCTGGTCTTTTGTTAATTCTAGCACAAGGGATTTGGGAAGACAAAAATGGTGTATAATCACTTTTAAAACTTGTTATGTTTTTTGCTTTTTCTAATTTTGCTGCTTTTGTTTACCCCGTGTTTTTCTTCGTGGCAATATTTTTGGCAATTTTCTTGTTTTGGAGAGCATGCAGACACGAATTTTTTACCTCGCAAGAGGCCTATGATTTTTTGATGGTAGGTGTGTTTGGGGGACTTGTAGGCGCAAGAATTTTCGATTTTTTGCAAAGAGGCTCAACGGATGGTTTTTCCCTGGTCCGACTAATTTTTTTCAACAGGTATGGGGGGTTTAATTTTTGGGGAGCGCTTATTGGAATTTATTTGGGGCTTTTTCTTTTTTTACGGAGCAAAAAAACTAAAATATGGGTAGTTTTAGATCTCTTATCTGCCCCCATTGTTTTTGCACAATTCTTTATTCATTTGGGGAGCTATTTGGAAGATATTGCTCTTGGGAATGAAAGTTTTTTGTCTTTATATTATTTTTTGAGCTATCTTCTGCTTTTTGTTGTACTTAAAAGATTATCTGCCCAAAAAAGGCATGTTGGGTTTTTCTTTTCATTTTATCTAGTTTTTTCTAGTTTAATTTCTTTGATAAGTACTTTTTTTAAGCCAGAAACTTTTTTTGTTTTTAACATGCCTTATGAAATAATTACCCCGGCTGCTTTTTTAACTGTTGGACTTGCAAATTGGTATTTTCTTGCCAAGAGAAATTTGAGTGATGATGTTAAAAATTTCTTAGGATTTGTTCTACTTTTTATATTTAGAACCAAAAGAATGGTGCTTTCGGTAAATGAGGCGGGAAATTTTTCGAGGTCGATTATTTTTTCTCCTTATTTTTTGGTAAAATTAATAGGTCAGGGTTTTTTGGTAATAGGTCGTGAAATTAAACTTGGGTTTTACGAGCTCCTTTATGTTTTTGGGCTTAGGAAGTTTTTTAAATGAATATGTTGGATATAAAGAAATTCACAAATACTATTGAGCAGCAAAGAAGCGCAATTATGGCAAGGCTCAAAAGACTTAGAAGAGATGACCCGTTTCAGAATACCGACAGATCTTTGATTGTAGAGCCAGCTACAGATGCTGCTGCTTTATTTGGTCATGAGCAAACAGTTGTAATGGAGCAAAGACTAAAGACAGATCTTTTAGAGATCGAACTTGCGCTCAAAAAAATTAAAAAAGGTACTTACGGTAGGTGCGAAAAATGCAAAAAACCAATCGAAGCTGCCAGGTTGGAGGCTAAGCCTTCAGCAGTTTATTGTTTGAAAGATGAACGCGAGCTTGAAAAGAAAATTCGTAGATAAGCTTCCTTTATTAATAATCCCTACAGTTATTGTTTTAGACCAGATAACGAAAGCTTTGTTTGTGCTAATTGCTCCTACAATTTGTAATAGTGGGGTTGCCTTTGGGCTTTTGGGTGGTGGTTTCAAAATTGAAACATTTTCGATTGGGATTATTTTAATTATCGGTTGGATTTTTCTAAAAGGGCTGCTTTTTTCAAAGTCTACGAGTGCATCACTTTTGGGAATGGCTTTGATTTTGGGTGGTGGAATGTCTAATTTTTTAGATAGACTAACGCGAGGGTGTGTTGTAGATTTTATTGATTTTAAAATATGGCCAAGCTTTAATTTGGCGGATACATCGATAAGTCTGGGAGTTTTTATTTTGATATACGTTAGTTTCAAAAAATGAAAAAAGTAAAAAGTATGGATATTGTTTTTGAAGATAAATGGCTTTTGGTTGTTAATAAGCCTGCGGGTTTGGTGGTCAATCGGTCGGAAACTAATACGAAAAATACCTTGCAGGACGATATTTCGGAGTACTTTCATCTTGAAAATGCTTTGGGTATTGGCGATCGGGCGGGGATAGTACATCGTCTTGACCGTGAGACATCTGGACTTTTGATTGTTGCCAAAACCACTGCTGTTTTTTTAAATTTGCAAGCACAGTTTAAGAATAGGGAAGTAGCTAAAGTTTATATTGCTCTTGTTCACGGAAATATAGTTCAAAACGAAGGAGTGGTGGACACGCCGATTATAAGAATTGGCAAATTTGGCAAGTTTGGTGTTGCAAGTTTGAGACAAGTCGGTAGGGAAGCAAAGACAGAATTTAAGGTTGATTCCAGATATGAATTACCCGAAGATTATTTCTTACTAAATGATGCGAACGTGTCTAAACCCAGGTTGAATTATCTAAAAGTTCATGCAAAAAAATATACGCTTCTTTCTGTTTTTCCAAAAACAGGTCGTACTCATCAAATACGGGTTCACCTTAAATCTATCGGTAACCCTGTAGTTTCAGATTTAATTTATGGCCCCGGAAAACTTTTAAAGTTCGATCTTGTATGGTGTCCAAGGCTTTTTTTACACGCAGCAAACATTCAATTTACTCACCCAAAAACAAAAAAATTAGTAGATTTTAGGGCGGACTTGCCAAAAGACTTGAAAGATGCGATTCTTAATTTAAATAGACTTTAGATTAAATATATGCCACCTGCTTTTTTAGAACTTTCTGCTGTTTTAGTACTTGCAACAGTTTTGGGTGTTGTCGCAAAAGTTCTTAAACAGCCTTTGATTATTGCCTATATTTTTGCCGGAATAATAATTTCTGTTTCTGGACTTTTTCATACCTTTAACCACGAAATACTGGATTTGCTTTCTAACTTGGGGATTGCCTTTTTGCTTTTTCTGGTCGGGGTAGATTTAAACCTTTCTGACTTGAAATTTGTGGGAAAGGCAGCTTTTTTAACAGGGATCGGACAGATAATATTTACTGCACTTGTCGGTTTTGTTCTGCTGGGCGGTTTGGGTTTTGGTACGGTCACTTCTTTGTACATGGCTGTTGCTCTTACGTTTTCTTCTACAGTGATTATTATTAAGCTTTTAACGGAAAAACACGATTTGCAGTCGTTATATGGTAAGATCGCAGTTGGTTTTTTGCTTGTTCAGGATTTTGTTGCAGTTATTGCTCTGATGTTGCTTTCTGGATTTAACGCAGAAAGCACACCGTCTCTTTCCGGGGTTGGCTTGATTTTTGTAAAAGGTGCGTTGCTTCTTGCTTTTGCTTATTTTTCTTCCAAGACTCTTCTTAGGTATTTGTTCAGATTGACATCATCTTCTGTCGAACTTTTATTCGTTAGTGCCATAGCCTGGGCATTTTTATTTGCTGCAATAGGTGCCCAAATTGGGTTTTCTATAGCAATAGGAGCTTTTTTAGCCGGGCTGTCTATTGCTTCTTCTAAATACAGTATTCAAATAAGCGCAAGGGTAAAACCGTTGCGGGATTTTTTTATAATTATTTTCTTTATACTTTTAGGTGCTTCCATGGCTGGTGGTGTAGGGTCGGTTAATATTTCCCACGTGGTAGTGCTTTCGCTTTTTATTTTAATCGGTAACCCTTTAATTGTGATGGCTATTATGCTTACCTTGGGTTTTAGAAACAGGACATCATTTTTGGCATCAACCGCTGTTGCTCAGATTTCTGAATTCTCGCTTATATTAATGGCAGTTGGATTTTCTTTGGGTCATGTTAGTTCGGATGAGGTTGCTTTAGTTGCTGCAGTTGGAATTGTTACAATTACGCTTTCCTCCTACATGATTTTATACGGTGAAAATATTTTCAAATTTTTAGAGAAGCCAATTTCAAAAATAATCCCTGAAAAGAAAAGAGATCCATACGTTATAAATAGAGAGGGCTTAGTAGACCATGTTATTTTAGTTGGAGTAGAACAGTTGGGTTCGGATATTTTGAAGTTTTTAAACGCTAAAATTAAAGATAAAAAACAGATTGTTGTTGTTGATTTTAACCCTGAAATAATTAGTAGCTTAAAAACAGGCGGATATAATGCGGTTTTTGGAGATATTTCTGACCCGGAAGTTTTAGAAGAATTAGAATTTAAGAAGGCGAGAGTGTTAATAATTACGGACCCTGATGTTAGGGACAATGAGCATATTATTAAGTTTGCCAAACAAAAAGAATTTAAAGGTCCGATAGTTTCGACTGCTTACTGGATTCACGATGCGATAAAACTTTACGAGATAGGAGCTGATTACGTTGTTGTACCTGAAGAAATTGGAGGAAAGCATATAGCAAGTTTACTTCTCCAGGACTGGGAGCATCTGGAAAAAATTAAGAAAACGCGCAGCAAGCATTTTGAAGAATTAC
>CAYGDE010000007.1:0-22279 GCA_964348615.1 uncultured Gammaproteobacteria bacterium
ACGTGAAAGACATAAAATTTTCTCGGAAATAAATGCAAAAACAAAAAAATGAATTTTAAAAACGCAGATGATATTTATTCTTTTTGGGAAAAGAAAAAATTTTTTTCAGCAGATCCAAAAAGCAGTAAAGAAAAATTTTCTCTTTTAATCCCTCCGCCAAATTTAACTGGAGAGCTGCACTTAGGTCATGCGATGCAGCATTCAATTTTGGATGCCTTTTCCCGTTATAAAAGGCTTTTGGGTTTTGACGTTTTATTGTTGCCCGGAGTTGATCATGCCGGTATACAATTTGAATCAACTTTTGAAAAAAAATTATCAAAAGATAATTTATCTAAACAAAAATTAGGAAGAAATGAATGGTTGAAAAAAGCTTGGGAGTATAAACAAGAGATTTATGAGTCTGTTTCAAAAAGCTGGAGATTTATGGGACTTTCTGCTGATTGGGGTAGAGAGGTTTTTACACTAGACCCTAAATGCCAACAGGCAGTTTTTGAAGAATTTAAAACTTACTATGATAAGGGGTTAATTTACAAAGGACCTTACATTGTCCAGTGGTGTCCTAAAGACAGAACCGCTATTGAAGACGCGGAAGTAGAATATGAAGAGAGAAAAGATAAGCTCTACTACATCAAATATCAATTAGTAGATAGAGACCAGTTATCAGAGACCAGTATTACTGTTGCAACGGTTAGGCCAGAAACAATGTTTGCAGATGTCGCAGTGACAGTAAACCCAAAGGATAAAAGGTACAAACACTTGATTGGACAAAAAGTTTTAGTTCCTTTTGTAAATAGGGAAGTTCCAATTATTTCTGACGAATCGGTTGACATTAAGTTTGGAAGTGGAGCTGTTAAATGTGACCCGGCACACGACCTGGATGATTTCATGAGGGCAAAAGAACATGGACTGGAAGTAATGGCAGCGATTGGAAAAGACGGCAAACTTACAGATCTTGCCGGTAAATTTGCAGGGCTTAAAACTACTGAGGCCCGCGAACAAATATTCCAAGTTCTTTCTGAGATGGGAAATGCCGAAAAAGCAGACGATATTGTTCACAATGTTTCTGTATGTGAAAGATGTAAAACTCCAACTGAGTTTTTGATTTCTGACGAGTGGTTTGTGAAAGTTGGGGATATGGCTAAAGATGCGATAAGGGTGATTAAGACAGATAAGATTAAATTCTTGCCTCCCAACTACAAAAAGATTCTTGCGGACTGGCTCGCCAACATCCATGACTGGTGTATTTCGAGAAGTCTTTGGTGGGGACACCGAATTCCTGTTTGGTATCGCGGAGACGAAATGAAAGTGTCTTTGGAGTCACCAGGGGATGACTGGAGGCAAGACGAACAAGTATTGGATACTTGGTTCTCTTCTGGTCTATGGCCGCTGTCGACACTTGGCTGGCCGGAGAAAACTGAGGAGTTTGAGAAATATTTCCCTTGGGATTTTGAAATTAGCGCACCGGAAATTAAATATTTGTGGATTGCCAGAATGATTATGATTTCTAACTACTTTACCAAAAAAATTCCATTTAAAACTATGTTTTTCCATGGAATGCTTCGAGACCTTCAGGGGAGAAAATTCTCTAAATCCTTGGGAAACGGGATAGAGCCTAAGTATTTAATTGACCAATGGGGTGTGGATGCCACAAGAATGGTTCTTTATACATATAGCATTCCGGGAAGAGACGGAAAAGTATCCAAACAGATTTTGGATGAACGGGGTAAAAACTTTAGGAACTTTGGAACGAAGCTAAGAAATATTTCGAGATTTATAATCGAACTCAAAACTGAGGGCTCAAAACTCAAAACTTCAAAATCTGAACATCCTGATGATAAACAGATACAAGAAGAGTTGGAAAAATTAATAAAAAGAGTAACTAAAAACTTGGACAATTTGGAGCTACACCTGGCAGTTGATGATATTTATAACTTCGTTTGGCATGAATTTGCCGACAAGTACATTGAGAAATCGAAAATCAGGAGGATTGCGGCACAAGAAACGTTGGAATACGTTTTAAAAACTGTTCTTATTGTGCTGCACCCATTTATGCCGTTTCTGGCGGAAGAACTCTACCAAATGTTTGAAGAGAGAAAGGAATCGATAATGATGGAAGAGTGGCCCTTCGTCGCTAACACTCCTCAGGGTAAACCGAAAAATGAATTACCGCAAGATTAACGCTTTATTTCCCGCATCTAGTGTTCGTTCGAACCTTATTAGAATTATGTTAGTTGGGATAATAATTGCTGCATTTGGCATGGCTATTTCGGGTGTAGATAAGCGTGATGAGCAAGTAAAAGGGGATAAGGACGAAAAACTAGAAATCTCGCAAGAGATTGAAAGAACATTGAAGGTTGTTGCAATGCGGCCAGATTATGTGGCTGCGTGGGTTCGGCTTTCTGTTTTGTATGAGCAAGCGGGGGACAATGAAAGTTCTAAACGGGCGAACGAAAATGCTAAGAAATTAAACCCTGATTTGTAGTCTAGAAAGAGTTTGAGACGAATCTAAATCTTTTTTTAATTAGTATGGCCGGGGAACCAACAAAGGAGGTTTTGTTTATGTCTGGTACTGTTATTTCAGGAGACAGAAACAGCATTAAATCTGTATTTAGTGGCGCTTGAAGCACGATAAAGACTCCAATCCTGTCACTTGAGATTCCCTGAAATGCGGAGATAGAATTTGGATCTTGAATGAATTCGAGTCCATTCGGAAATGCTTGCTTTTGTTTACTTGCGAAAATATTCGCCTCTTGGACTGTCATGTCATCTTTATATGGTAGGAATCTAGAGTATTGTGGATGAGGTTTTAGGTTTGCAGCGCTTGTTTGGTTAAGTTCTAACAAGGTAATTGAACCGTTTGGCAAATCGCTTGAGATGTGTATTCTTTTAATACCGCTTTCCTTGCTTAAATTCGAAGATAGTTCTATTTTTGTAGGTGGCCTACCAACTAGTATCTCTGTTTCTTTTGTTCCGTCGCCTTCTTGATTCGCGCACGAAACTAATGAAATAAACGGCGCGAGGAGTATTGTTCTCCTTGATAGAAGATGTCTTTCTGACATAGGGTGTTACTCTTGAGGTTTTTCTTCTTTGTTTTCGCCAGCGGGTTCGTCCTTATTTTCTTCTTCTTTTTCTTCAGCGCCTTCTTCGCCTTCGGCGGCTTCACCTTGTGCGCCCTCGGCTGGTGTTTCAGCTGCTTGGGCTTCTGCTGCTTCTGCTTCCATTTGAGCTTCTAATTCTTGCTGTTCTTTGGTTACTAATTCACCAATTGAAACAACAACCAATTCCTCGTCGGTTTTAACTTCTACTTTGGTCTTGTCTATTGGTAAGTCTTTGACCCTAATTTCGTCACCAATATTTTCTAGCTTGGAAACATCCACTTGAATGTTTTCCGGAATGTCAGCAGGCAATGCTTCAACTTCCAATTCAGAAACTGGGGTAAGCAGAAGACCAACTTTTTTCTGTTCGGCTGGTGCTTCGCCCATAATTTCCAAAGGAACGTTGACTGTGACTTTTTCCGAAAGGTTGACTTGGTAAAAATCTATGTGAATCGGTTCGTCTGTTACAGGGTGAACTTGAATGTTTTTAACAAGGACTGGTCTTTTTTCTTTGTCGATTTCTAAGGAGATAATTCCGGTTTCACCCGTTTTTGCAAAAACTTTTTCAAATTCTTTTTTTTGAACTTGAATATGGATAGTTTCGATTTTGTGGCCAAAAACATGCGCCGGCAAGATACCTTGTTTTCTTAAGGTTTTTACTTTACGACCAAGAACTGTGCGCAATTGTGCGGTAAGTGGAGTTTGTTCCATGGTGGTAATGCTACCAGATCGTGGGGTTTTTGGTCAACTAATTCTAAATTTATAATTTGAGTTGCGGCCAGGCATAATGCATGTGTATAGTAGAGGAAGTGATGCAAACTGCGCTTTCTGGGAAAAAAAGGGTTGAAAAAGAAGTATTTGAAACGATTATTGATGGCCTCAATTCTGGAGACATAACAGTTGACCAAGCGAAGCAGGCTGCGAAAGAGACTTTGGCTGCTGTTTCAAAGATTGAGGCTCACGAAGACTCGATCTTAGAATTTTATACAAATCTTGCAAAAAACCATCCTATATTTGAAATTTTAAAAAATAAAGTTCAAGATGAAATTATAAGGTCACGGGAGATGAGCCATTATAAACAGGCTCTTTCTGCTATCGATCAAGGGGATTTGGCAAGTGCGCACAAAATTGCTGCGGGTGCGCTTTTACAAACTGCTCATGAAACAAAAAACAATTAAGAGTGTAATTGAAGCTTTTGATGATAGTCCTAAGGCTATTTCCCAAAGACTGGAAGATTTGGGTATTTCAAAGCGTGATTTTGAAGGTAAATTCTCCAAAGATTTACTTTCTATGCAAGTTTACGGTTCTAGTTTTTTAAAATTTTTACAAGAAAACTCCAGGATTTTTACTACAAATGATCCGGTTGAGGCACAACCATTGCCATCGGATTTTGTAAACCCTTTTGATGATGGAAGTATGTCTGTGGGTAAACGATTATCTATATTGGGGGTTGTGGGGAAAGATGCCTTGTTTTCAAAAGATGTTTTAGATCTGCAGGTAAACGGTGATGAGTTTCAAAATTTCATTGCACAAAACCAAGAAAAATTTATAAGAGAGATTGGAAAAATGGCAGGCGTAGGAGGGCAAAATGACTCCTAGGGTGGCATTGGAAGTTGCGGGTGCAGCAGCAAGTGGAGTCGAGGCTGCAGCAGGTGCTTCAAAACCTGCTGTTGATGTTACTACACAAGCAGGAAGAGTATTTGCTGAACAAGCAAGAGCAGTAGCAAGCGGTGCTCAGGGGGTAGAAGGTGGTTTAAGCGCAATTGCAAACACACCTGCGGCCACTCCCGATGCCTGGGCATCTCTAGATAGATCGACGGCAGCCGCAAGACAAGCACTGGAAGACTCCCGCGCAAGAATGGCTACGCCTGGCCCAGAACAACCATTACCAGTTGCAGTTCAAGGTTCTGACGATATCCAAGCTGCTAGCGTAAGTATAGTTGAAAATCCGATATCTTCTCCTTCCCCTACCACGGAATCTGGAGGCGGTGTTCCGCCTGGAGAAGTTACTGTAACAGGCACTGCTCAACCCAGTGAAGAAAATGGTCGCCCGATTCAACCGGATGCGCAATCTCAAGCACCTTTGACTCAGGAGCAAATTACTGCAGCTCAAATAAATGCCGATGCGAACCGTCAAGCGGCTCGACAAGCAGAACTTAAAAGTTGGAGTGCTGACCAATTAGCTGACGAAATTTCACGACAAGAGAATATAGAACGCGCTGCGTTTAATATGATGTCTTCCCCAAAGCCTACAGAGGCACAAATGAGTGCCTCCCGAGATCAGCTAGCTAGGTCGCAACAAAGATTGGAAGAGTTAAGAGGGGCACAGAGAAATGCTAACAGACCAGAGAGGAAAAGTACTGCGGATGATGATGCAAGAAGAGAGGCAGCAAGGGAATCCAGAGAAAGACTTGAAGAGTATAGAAAACTTGCAAAATTACCTTCAGATGAGCTTAACGCAGAAGGAGTGAGTGAGAAGGCTGTTTTAGAGGCGCTTAAGAGAGAGCGGGAAGCGTCCGGCCCCATAGACCAGGTTGAAATTGACAAAAGGATAAGGGATTCGGAAGCGAAACTAGAGGCAATTAATAACTTAAAAGAAGCCAGAGGTCCTGAAGAGGCGGCGCGAAAAGAAAAAGCAGAGGCTGAAGCAAATAAGGCGGAAGAGGCAAGAGGCGAGGCGGAAACAATTAGGCTAAGAGCCGAACAGGCGACTCCTGAAGATGTTACTAATTTTGGGGAAACAGTAGAAAATATTAAAGGCGAGATTTCCGGTTTCGAATCTGCTTATGCAGAGCATAATGCGTCAATTGCAGCTGAAAATGACCCTACTAGAAAGGCGGGTCTTTCTTCTGCAAGATCTGAAATTCGCAAGAATTTAATTGATGCTAGAAATAGGCTGAAAGTTTATCAGGAAGCTCTGAATGTTGCTAATGAAAAAATAAGAGAGCGCGCAGGTCCAAGTGAAGCTATTGATTCGGAAACAGTAAGGGTTATGTCTAATGCTGAATACCAAAGACTAACTCCAGATCAAAAACAAGCACATTTGTTGGAACTTTCAAGAACATCAAAAACCATGACAAAAGAACAATACCAGCTTATGCAAATGAAAATTAAAAATGGGGATAACTTTAGCCAAAATGAACTGGGGCAATTTGTAGGTTATGCCAAAGATAGGTTAATGGCTGGGGACAAAAAAATGCTCGCGGATGTTTATGCTCTAAATGCTAAATATTCTGAGGTTGCTCAATCTATTTTTGCAGCAATTAACGCGTCGGAAGAAGGCAATAAACTGTTGGAAGGGATTGTAGAAGGAAAATTTGAAAAAATCAAAAACAACAAGGGTCTTTTGATGATGCTTCTTGCGATTCTTGCTGCAATTGTAGTGGGTGCAGGCAAAGCCATTGCAGAGGAATTCTCCGGAAAAAAATAGTTAACCTTAATTCATTTTAATTTCTATTGTGAAGTGTTTATCTGTTGAAAGATCTGATTCGAGTGTAATGTTTTGCTTGTTTGAATATTGCTGGTCTTGATTAACACTTACCACATTTAAATAGGCTGGTAAATTGAATTTAAACTCAAGCGGGTCTTTTTCGGTTCCTGCTTGTTTTTGGAAATAGATACTGTAGGTTGATGCATCTTCGAGGTCTATATTTTTGGGAATACGGTAGACAAAAGTTACAACCTGGGTTGATTTAATTGGAACTTCAACCATAGTTTCAAAAACAGTTAAATTGCCTTGGTTGGTCACAGTAACATCGTTTTTGTCTGAGATTCCATCTTCTGATGCCAAGGCTTGAGTATTTTTGGCTTTGGGATCTTTTTCTTTGGCTTCCGGGGCAATGCTTAGACTAAAATCTTCTAAGCCTGCTGCAAAAGGTGTGTATACTCGAAGGTAATTTACGTATTTACCGGCTGGCCAGGTTTCTGCTTGGCTATTGTTGGTGTAGGTGATTGTTAACTTACCTACCAAGTCGGCATCCCTGCCAATTGTCATTTCATAGAAAACTTTGCGGTCGATTTTTTCGTTAACTTTATTGGCGCCTACATTTGCTTCGACTAACGCTAAATAGTCTTTTGTTGAACCTGTGTCGTCTGCGGGATTGTAGAAAACCGGGGGAAGCGGATTATCCCAGCCTCGTGTTTTGACAAATGAGGACAGACCCGAGTCATCGAAGGCTAGCATCATATGTTTTTGGGGGAGCGCGTGGCCGATTGCTTGCAGAAGGGCTGAAGAGGGTGGAGATGGGTTTTTAACAATTTTTTCAACCAAGGTTTTGGTGAGGGTTCCAAAAAAATCTTTTTTCCCGGTTGAGCCTGGCTGAAAACCAATTTCACTGTAATATTCACCCCGTTCAAATAAATTATCTGCCCCTATTTCTTCTTTGTAATCTGGGAGCAATATTGGGCCTGTGGCCTGAAGAATCTCTTGAATAAAGGTGAGGTCTATTGCTACTACACCGTCTACATCTTTGCCTGTTTCTTTTTTGAAAAGGTCTTTTGCCACTTTTGCATTTTGATCAAAATCGCCAGACCAGTTGGAGTCCCTAAGAAAAAAATTCTCTACACCTAATGCATCTTTTAGCTGTTGGGGTGGTTCAATTTTTTCTTTTAATTGTCCGTCTATGTTGTAAATATCATCTACAGCTATATTTTGAAGTTTTCCCTTGTCAAATTCGACGGTTGCGTAGTTACCAATAAAACCGCCTCCGGGACGCAATTCGGCATTATTTTGTAAAAGAACGAGATATGTTTTCTTGCCCCCACCTCCTGTAAGGTTAGGTGTAAGTTTAGTAAGGTCGAAGGCTGTTTGGCTGAGTTTATGCAAGTTCTTAGTTTGGGAGGCAGCATTTTGTATTTTTTCTTTTAAGGGAAGGTTTTTTACATTTTCGAAAATATACATTGCTTGCGTACTTTCAAGGTAAGCTTTTTTGAAGCTTGCAGACGTAACTTCTAGATCTGACCCTTCGTTTTTACCGTCTGAGGAAGTGACAGCAGCGAAATCATTTTTTAGATTTTCGCTGGCATCTATAAAATAACTTGCTGAGCTGGCTGCAAGTTCGGCGCCAATTAAAAGATTGTTTGCGTCTTTTGTTTGATTTTGCAAAATAAACGATGTGGGATAGCTTAAATATTTTATTTTATTTGCCGCATGATGAAATGATTTCTTTGCGCTTTGGGCTTGCTTTTTGGCTTTGGCAAAGTCCGCTGCTTTGAGGGAATTTTGGGCATTTTTAAGGTTGTTTGTCGCAAGGTACAAGTCTATGCCTAATTTTGCCAAAGTTAAAAAAAACAACATACAGACCAAGAGCAAAATCTTTTTAAAATTAAGTTTTGAATCGAAGCTGGGAATTTTAGGCAAACTGGGCATCGTTTTTTTATGAATGATTTGATTTTGATGAATCTTTTGCAGTATCTGGCTTTGAATATCTTTGGCCTCGACTGATGGTTCTTGTGCGCGGGGAAGATGGAATGCTATTTTAGGTTCTTCTATTTGTCCCTCTTTTTGAGAATATTCAAAAGTCTTTTTTAAACCTTCTTTGAGGTCAAATTTTGGTGTGAAGTTTAAATCGTGTACTTTGACTGGTGATTCTTGTGGAGTATAAATTTGGGGCTGTGCTCCCGCAAAAAACAGATTTACTTCTTTATTGGCCCAAAGCCTGAGGGCGTTTTGGATTTCGTAAGCTACACTTAGTGAGGTTTTCGCCCCTCCTGAGGCGATTATTTGGACATTCTCGTGTTCGTTTTCGAATACGCATTTTTCAATTGCATAAATAAAATCTGAAATATATGTAGGGTAGATATGGTCTAAGCCTTCATGCTCAAGGATGATCTTGTCCGACTTTTGCGCTTGAATAATTAAATCCGACAGTTTATTGTCATTTTTTTTTAAGCCAGGACCGTAAACATCTCCAACCAGGAGAAGACTTGCATTGGGGTATTCACTTATAAAATCGGGGGTGGTGGTTATTCGTGCGAGTACGAAAAGCTTAGATTTGTTTGCAACTGATAACATGATAATATTTGAAAGCTTTGGCGAAGAGTGCAGTATGTTGAAAAAATTGCCGGTTTTTTGTACCAATTGCGACGATTCAAAAATGTAGTCAAATTTAGGAAGGTATGCTGGTAAGGGTTGGGTTAGATCAACTTCTAAGTGAGTGAAGTTTTTGTATTTTAAAAGTTCCTGAGTGCTGTGGGCAGAACCTTGAGCATAAACCGAATGGCCGTTTTTTAATAAAGATAGGGCCAAGTTTGACATTGCATACAAAGAGATATCGGTAATTAGTATGTGATATTTGTTGTGGTGGCGGGCAGTTTCCATAAACTAGTGGGTGGTGGGTAGTGGGTGGTGGGTAGTCATAAGCGGAAGTATGTTTTGAGGCTAACTGCTAAAATTGCGAAGGCGAGACCTACAATAAGACCTGAAAGGGCATAAACTTTTGTATTTACAATAATTTTTGAAGGATTGGCCGTGGGCGCTATTTGTTTGAGCTGCATTTGGTTTTGTCCTTCCGTTAATTGAGTTAATTTGGAGTTGAATGAAGATACTGTATTTTCCATAAGGCTCTGGGCCAATCGCTGGTCGCTTGCAAATATAGTTAAGTTTATTACCTGAGGAGCTAATTTTTTAACTCTTATTGATCCCTGCGACACCACTTGAGATTTGAAATCTGCACTTTCTAAAATAGCCACTGCCGTGTCGGTAAAATTTCTTGATTGTTCTTGACTGTAAAAAGATCCGTTTTGTTGATTTTGGGTAGACGGTGTGAATATATACAATGTTTGGGATTGAAAATATCCATTGGGTTGTGATTTTGTCATAAAAATAGCAATTAGAATACCCAAAAGGGAACATGCAGCAATTATTGATAGATTCTTGTTTAATATTTTAACGTAGTCTTTAAGTTCCATTTTTTTTGTTAATTAAGTTGATTAGTTAATTAAGATAACCCAGTTCATTGTCCAGTGCTAAATTTACTTGCCTGTCCGCTTCTTTGTTTTGTTCCCTAGGAATATGAGTGTAGCTGACTTGACCAAGTTTTGTTTCCAGTTGCCTAATTTCCAAAATCATTTCCCGAATCTGAGCGTTTTTAATTTTATAAAGACCCGAAAGCTGAGAGGCAGCAAGCTGCGAATCCAGGTAAAAATCTACGTTTTGACCTTTATAGCCTTTGGCAAGATACGACAATGCTTTTACAATGGCA
Organism: uncultured Gammaproteobacteria bacterium; assembly: GCA_964348615.1. Classification (GTDB taxonomy): domain Bacteria; phylum Patescibacteriota; class Microgenomatia; order Curtissbacterales; family GWA2-41-24; genus DATIHT01. Next base: position 10,298 of record CAYGDE010000007.1, read on the forward strand.
GTATACTCAGCAAAGTTATTGGTTGCAATGCCTATGTAGCCACCCTCTTCTTTTATCATTTGTCCGTCTTCCTTGACTATAAACCCGTAGGCTGCGTGGCCAGGATTTCCTCGAGAACCTCCATCGCAAAAAACTGTAAGCATAATTTAAGTTAATTAAGTTAATTGGTTAATTAAGTTAACTCTTGACTCCTTTCGTGCTTTAACAACAGCAAAAGCCAAAAGAAAAACAATTAAGGCTTCCGATAAAACAGTGATTACGCTTGCTGCAATATAGCCATTTTTGGGAATAAAAATTATGTTTGCGATGAGATTGAAGATTGCGCCGAGTGCGTAAATTATAGTTAAAAATTTTTGCCTGTTGTAGATTATTAACAAGTGCCAAAGGAGTACTGATACAAAAAAGAGGGGGATACCAAGGGCTAGAATTTGTAGAGCAGGCGATGCTCCTTGCGATTCTTTGCCAAATATAATTGGGAGGAATAGGGAAATAATAATTAGCGCAAAAGTCTGTAAAAGCGAGACGCCTGTTAAAATTTTTAACCACACTGCAACTTGTTTTTCGAACTTTTGTGCATTTTCCTTGTAGATTTGGGAAAGCGTAGGATAAATGGCGTTCGCAAAAAATATTGGCACAGTTAGCGAAGTTTCAAAAAACTGGTAAGCAAGGCCGTACAGGCCTACTTCTGAAGAGGACCTGAAGTTTGAAAGAATTAAAACATCGATTCTAAAGTAGATAAGATTAAAAAGCAAAGCAATTCCGATAGGCCAGGCTGGTTTTAAAAAGGCTGCATACTCTTCTTTTTTAAAAGTGGGCCAAGGAATATTTTTAAGCCTTTTTGAGATTATCGTATACGCAGCAATAACAAGCGCAATCCCACCTAGGGTGTAGGCAAATACATATCCAAGAAGATCTTGGGTCGTTGATGCAACAATAAGCGCTGCCGCAACAATAAACAGGTAACTTACAATTGCTGCAATTGTCGAAAGCTCGTAGCGGAGTTTTTTTTGGAAGTAGGCATTGGCAGTTGTGAATGCGGCCTGAGTTACAATAGTCGCGGAAGCAATAATAATACCCATTTTTACAAGCGGACTAAAGCCAGTTGATTGCGCTTGATTGTAGGGAAGCAAAAGCCCAATTAAAACTGCCACGGCCGCCAGAAAAATTCCAATTAAAAGACGCAAGCCAAGTAGGGTTTTTAAATTGTTTATTTCATCATCTTTGGTGATTTTTACGTAGATAGTATTGAGGCCAAAATCTGCCAATGTGTAGAAGTACCCAACAAAAACAGTGATTTTGACAAAATCGCCATAGCCAGATTTGCCTAATGTTTTGAAGATAATTAGGGTAATTGCTGTAGAGACTGAAGCGGTGAATACTTTTCCGGTAATTTGCGCCCCCGTGTTTAAAAAGACTTTTTTGAGCATGGGTCTATTATACTTTTTTAAATTGCTCTATTGTTATTCGAAGAGAAGCTCTGCTTTGAAGTTAAGATATATGCAATAGCAAGCCAGAAGATTAGTTGACCTTGCTGCAGGGTCCAAAGAAAATGGTCGACAGAAAGATAAAAAAGGAGAGCAATAAAAAGCAGCGCCTTTATTTTTCCTTGAACAGCGCGGGCAATTGTTAAAAGTAAGAGTGCAAACAGTAAAAGACCAACTATGCCATTTTCAGCTAAGATCAACATAAAAACGTTATGGACGGGTTGGAGTAGCCGAGTTTGAGCAAGTGAAGTAAGGTCAAGTTTTGCGAGTTCTAGAATAAAATTGTTACTACCAACACCAAAAAGCGGATTTTTAGTGGAAATATCAAGGGCGCTTTCGATAAGAAGAAGTCTTTCGGAAACTGAGGCAACTTGCGAGCCAAGTTGGACTAGTACAAAAACTCCTAAAATTGCCCCCGGAATAATGTAGATAAAAAATCTTCTAATATTTTGAGCCGCCGAGAGGACCGCAATAGTTAACACGAAAAGCGCAGATTTAGAAAAGGTGAGGATGAGGGCGATCGGTGTCAAAAGTATCCCGACTTCTTTCAAAGAGCTCCGTCGGGCAAGCAAAAGATATCGATTGTTGCCCAAAAGCATAATTAAGGAGAAAACCATATAAGCTGCTGCAACGTTTGGATGAGGAAATGATCCGTAAGGGCGTAAGAGTTGCCAGCCTAAAAAGTTAGTGTGGGCAATTTGAGCAGTTGTTGTGTCAAATGTCCGCTCACCCAAAATCCATAAGCCTAGTGCGCCTTGATTTAGAAATTGCAAAATAATTAGGCAGGATTGCCAAAGGAGGGATATTTGCAAGACAACAATTGCTTTTTTGGCAGTTTGTTTGTCTTGTAAACTTTGACAAACAATAAGGGGAAGTAAACTAAACATAAATATTTTGAAATTAAAAAAGAATGATGATTCTTTGGAGACTGAAAAGAAGGCAGTTTGGACCGCAAGATAGACATTTAGTGCAAGAGCTGCAAACAAATATTTTTTATTTTCGACGTAGATTTTTTTGAAACTTTTGCGATTTTCTGCCAGAAAAATTGCTAAATAGGCAGCGACTATTAGATCGGAGAGATAAAGAGAGACGGCACGATAATCTACCGGAATCCCCAAAACGTAGGAGTGGGACAGAAAGAAGAATTTGCCTAGTTGAATTGGGATTGCGGCTGTTAGAAAAAGGAGTAGGGTACTCGATTTAGGCACGAGGTTTAATGACTAAATGACGCTCCATGCCTTCGCCTTCGGATTCTGATAAAACTTTAGGGTTGTCTTGCAGCGCCATATGAATAACACGTCTTTCGGAGGCTTTTAAGTTGTAAAGGGGTTCCGGCTTGCCGCTTGTGGCTACATCGTCGGCGATTGAGAGTGCCATTTTTTTAAGTTTTTCTTCTTTTTGCTTTCTCCAGCCATCAATATCTACAAATATTTCGAAATCTTCTTCACCTGTTAATGTTTTTATACGTACAGCCAAAATAAATTGCAGACTTTCCAGGTTTGAACCGTACTTTCCAATAAGAAGAGAGGAATCTTCGGATTGGATGTCGACAAAGTATGTATTTTCGACTTTTTCAACTTCGGCTGTTGCTGATACCCCAAGTTGCTCGATTATTTTGCCTACTTGCTCTGCTACAAAATTTTCGTCTAGTTTTGGTTTGGCCATTTTTTATTTTCTCCATTTTTCAGGAAGGTATCGGTTTAGATCGCCTGCGCCTGCAATTAAATATTGCTGGATGATACCAATTATGGTGAAAGTATTCCAGTATAAAGACAGACCTAGGGGGAATCCGTACGAGAAAAAGGCAATCATAGCCGGCATTAAAAATACCATCTGGGACTGCATTTGGGCCATTGTATCTTCCATGTCTGCACCTTTGTTTTTATTCGCAGAAGAGTCTTTTTTATCAATAGGTTTGAGGGCATTTTTTGATGTTTGGGGGACCATCATTTTGGACTGAACTAGTTGAAAAACACCAGTTGCAATGGGAACTATAAGAATTAATAAACCGACCTCTTTCCATTGATTTGGCTTGTCGGCAAGATTGAATCCTAAAAAGTTAGTTTGGGGAATTTGGCTTAGATGTAATGCACTTGAGTATAGCCTTGAATTTATAGATTCAAGAAAATCAGCTTTGCCAAATTCAACTATTTTTAGTAAGACTTGATATAGAGCTATAAAAACTGGAATCTGCAGAAGCAATGGTAAGCAGCCTGCTAGCGGATTAACACCATGCTTTTTGTAAAGCTTGTTTACTTCCTCTTGATGTCTCTGTTTGTCGTGGCCATGTTCTTTTTTAATACTTGCCAGGTGAGGTTTAAGCTCAGTCATTTTTTGGGTACTTTTGAGCTGACTGGTTGTTAATGGCCAAAGGGCAAATCTTATTACGGCTGTTAAAAGTATGATCGCAAGACCCAAGGCGCCTGGGATATACAGCGCTTCTAACACCTTATATATGGCAATTAGAAGATTAAGTATTGGATTTATTAAAAGAGTGTCAAAAGGGTTCATTTTAGTTAGGCTGGGTCATAGATGGGCCGCTTGGAAAATGGGTGGCAATTTAATAGTCTGATTGCGGTAAGATACGTTCCTTTTGCAAGCCCATATTTTTCTACTGCGCAAAGAGCATATTGTGAACAGGTTGGCCTAAAACGACAAGTGGCATTTTGTGTACGCGTTAAACCTTGATAGATTGTGAAAATGAATTTTACTAATTTTAGTGTCATATCTTTTTAAGAGCGATTTCGAGTTCTGATTTTATTTCTGGCGATTTTTTGCTTTTTATATTTTCCTTCACAATGATTACAAGGTCAAGATTCGGAACAATTGTCTTCTGGATTGCCTCTGAAATTGTTCTTTTAATTCTGTTTCTGTCGACTGCTTTTTTGGCCACTTTTTTTGAAACTACTATTGCTGCCTTAAATGGCCCTTGGGTACTTTTAAATTTTAAGACAAAAGATCCACTTTCAATCCTTTTTGCTAAGTTTGTGGGATTTCTTTTAGAAAGTATCAGCCGGTTTTTTTTCGCGAGCATTTACTTTGCAACCGTTAGCTTTTTTCTGCCTTTTGCTCTTCGTCTTTTAAGAACAGCACGACCATCGGTGGTTCGCATACGCAACCGGAATCCGTGTGTTTTTGCTCTTTTCCTTTTTTTGGGTTGATATGTGCGTTTTGGCATAAATTAAGTTAATTGGTTAATTAAGTTAACTAAGTGATAAGGATATAAGATTTGTGAATAGATATCAAGTATTTGGTGATATATTTAGATAGTTTTCCACACAATAAGTGCCCCGTTGACAATTGTTGATAACTTTTGCATTATAGATTTCGCCCTAAAAAACTTAGATCTTTTCAGCCAAGATCTTTTTCCGTTTTGTACGGAAGCCTGCTTTGGGTAACTTTCAAAAATTTATAAATTATGAGTGATCAGTCAATATGGTCCGGTATTTTGGCCGGCGTAAAATCTCAAGTTTCGTCTTCTGTTTATAAAACCTGGTTTTCCGGGTCCTTTCTTTTGGAAATAAAAAAAGAAGCCCAGAAAAATGTTTTCGTAGTTGCATGCAAAAATAATTTTTTGAAACAGCAGTTGGAAACAAAATATATGACCTTAGTTTTGGATGAGGCAAAAACCCAGGGCTTTTCTGACTGTGAGGTTTTGTATGTGGTCTCTCACAAGGAAAAGGTAGGCGCTCCAAAGTTGGAGCCATTATTTTCTGGAGTGGCTCCAACTTATGTTAATTACTTGCGAAAATCAGACTCTTTAAACCTAAATCATACTTTTGATAATTTTGTGGTGGGACCTTCAAATAATCTTGCCCATATGGCATTTTCTCAAGCAGCTTCCAATTTGGGTTCCTTATACAACCCAGTGTTTGTTTACGGCCCGTCGGGTGTTGGAAAAACTCATCTTCTGCAGGCTTTTGGCAACTATGTACTATCTAATGTATTGGATGCAAAAGTTCTTTATGCTTCTTCGGAAAAATTTACCAACGATTATATTGAATCTTTAAACAATAGGACACAGCAAATGTTTAGACAGAAATACCGCAGCGTTGATGTTTTAATTGTCGATGATGTGCAGTTTTTTGCAGGCAAGGAAAGTACGCAAGATGAGTTTTTCCACACCTTCGAAGAACTGGCTCTTTCCGGAAGACAGCTTGTGATTGCTTCTGACAAACATCCAAAGGATTTGGTTCGAATAAACGACCGCCTAACGAGTAGATTTATGGGTGGGATGACGGTTGATATTGCCAAAGCAGACCTGGAGCTAAGAGCCGCGATTTTGCAGGCAAAGTGCAAAGAGAAAAACGTTTTTCTTCCCGAAGAAATTGTTGATTATATTGCAAAAGTTTGTGATAGGGGTGCTCGTGAGATTGAGGGGGTTTTAGTGCAGGTTCTTTCGTTGGTTAAATTGTCTGGGGGCAAAATTGGGCTTGATGAAATTAAAGCAGTTGTTGAGCGTAATTTTAAAAAAGACACAAAATCAACAAGTGCAGGTTCTGTAATTGAGGCAGTTTGTCGGCACTTCAAAATATCCAGACAAGATTTGTGCGGGCCGAGCAGAAAAGCTTCACTTGTTTATCCGAGACAAATTTTAATGTTTCTTTTGCGGACCGATTTAGGCTTGTCTTTTGATGGTGTGGGGGAACTTTTGGGCGGACGTGACCATTCAACAGTTTTATATGGAGTTGAAAAAATACAAAACCTTATAAGTTCAAATCTGGCAACCGGCGATGAACTTTCCAGAATCCGCTCTAAATTCTAAACTTTGCTTTTCCACCAACTTGCGGGTGTTTTTCCACAATTTTTGTTAAGTTATCCACTTTTTTTTAAACATTAATTTAGGCTTTTTGGCTGAGTAGTTCTAAACTTATAAGCATCTTTATTACTACTGCTGTTTAAAAGAAGAAGATTCTTTGGAATTTTGTGTTGAAAATTTCTGTGGATAAGTTTAAGATAGGCCAGAATTCTATGAAGTTAAAAATCGGACAAGAAGAATTTTCAAAAGCGCTGCTTTTTGTTGGCAGGTCTTTGTTTACAAAGGTAAATTTGCCAATACTTTCGAATATTCTAATTTCCAGCTCCAAAAACCACTTGGAAATACTTTCAACTAACCTGGAAACTGCCACTAAGGTAGTTGCTTCTTGCGTTGGAGAGTCTGACGGGAAAGTTACTATTCCTGGTAAACCGCTTTTTGAGTTTGTGTCGCAATTGCCGGAAGGAGACATTATTTTGGAAAAGCTGGGAGAGGAAGTTTTAGTTTCCACAAAAAGGTATAGTGCGAGGTTTGCAACTATGCCGACTGACGATTTTCCCGCGATTCCTAAAATTGAGGCCGGTAAATCGGTTTTTGTTTCTGCAGCTGATTTTTCAAAAGCTGTTTTGCGGGTGGCTTTTTGCGCAGCCCAAGACGAAGGAAGGCCGGTTTTGACCGGAGTTTTGTGTGATTTTTCGAAAGATGGTTTTTCGATGGTTGCTACAGACGGTTATAGATTGAGCTTTGTAAAAGTTGGCGCTTCGGGGAAGATGGATACCCCAATTAAAGTTGTTATGCCCTCAAAGAGCATTGTTGAGGCGGCCAAGATAATTGCAGATTATGGTGAGAAGATGAAAGATTCTAAGGTAGAATTGTTAATTGCAGATTCACAAAACCAAGTAAATTTTAAAATAGGTAATTGTGAATATACTTCTAGATTAATTGAGGGAACATTCCCTGCATGGCAAAAATTAATTCCTGCTGAATTTACTTCAAAGGCGAAAATTTCCAAAGAAGAACTGACAAAAGTTGTAAAGGTTGCGTCTATTTTTGCAAGGGATGCTGGGAGCATTGTTAAATTTAAACTTGAGGCACAAGGTTCCAAGGGTGGATCTTTGTCGGTTTCTGCTGCAAATTCTCAAGTTGGGTCGAATGAAGCGAGTTGCGATATTGATTTATCGGGTAAAGGCGGGGAGATTGCTTTTAACTTTAGATACATTTTGGAAGTTTTGTCGACTATTGATTCTGAGGATGTGGAATTTGAGATGATTGAAAGTTTGAATCCGGGAAGATTAACAATTGGCGGGGAAGACAATTATTTCCACATAATTATGCCGGTGAGGTTGCAGAGTTAGTCAAAGTCAAAGTGAAAAGTGTAAAGTTAAACGCCAATAATGTTTAATTCTGTCGGAGCTCTTTTGAAAACTTTACCCCGAAGATCAAAGACCTCAAGCGCTATTGTGGCAATCCATGTAAGACGGGCTTTTGAGGATTCTTTGAAAAACGTTGGAGCCGATTTACCTGGTGAAATTATTGCAAGTATTCATGCCGCAGTTTTTAAAAATGGCACACTTACCATTGTATGCCCGCAACTAGTTGCTGCAGAGCTTTCTATGCGCTCTGGGGGGCTCGTGGAAGACATTAATAAGACACTTGGTAAAAAGATTGTTCGGAGTTTGAAGTTTAAGAATCATTAAGGTTTGAAGAATTGCTTTCGAATCGCTGTCGCTATGTAAGTTAGCTTGGTTAATGTTTGCTCGTTGGTACTTTCTCCTTCAAAAACCCATACTGGCTGAATGTTTCCCCTCGACTCTGAAGGCAGATAATAAGCTAAGTAGATTTTTTTTATTAAAATTGGCTCTTTTTGTACAAAATCATTATCTGGTCCAGAAAGATTAATCAGAAATGATTGCCCGGTTACCAATTCACTTTTGGCTTCGTCTGCATCTAGTATCGGGTAGGATTCTTGTCCTTCTGTTGCACCTGCGAAGTTGCGAAGAAAGAGTTGAAGTACGTTGCCTTTGAAATCTAAAAGAATTGTATTTTGGTAGCCACTTGTTAATAGGGGGTAAGTGGCAATTTTAGGCGAGAAATAAAATTTAACGTAGCTTGCGTTTGTAGGGTCGTCGCTTTCTATTAGATCGTGGGCTGTTGCTTTAACATACGAAATTCTTGCGGTAGAAAAGTCGGAGCTTGAGCCTAAGTCGATTAGAAACTGGGATGCTCTTATTTCTAATTCCTGGGTGTTTAACTGTTGGAGGTTCGTAGGTTCAGCGCTTTGGGCAAGCGTTAAAGAGTCTTTATAGACGGAAAGCGATGCGCCATTTTTCGTGTAAGTTAACCCTTCTCCAAGGTCGATATCTGTTATGCGCTCTGGGGGGTTTTCAAAATTAAGTTTAATTGCATATTCTTGTGCCTTTGGTATCAAGCTTTCTGAGGGGTTTTGGTTGTAAGTTGGCATTGAATCAACTTTGGTTGTTGGGATTGTAACGTTTGTTAGATCGAAGCTATTTTTTACCTGAGCAACTGCTTTAATTATTGGTTTTTCTATTTGCGGCGGCGGTGTTTTTTTGGGAGAGAAACGTAGCACTATTAAGACAACTAGCAGGAATACTGCGAACAAAAACGGTGACAGTTTTAAGGCTTTTTTGGATAGTTCTGCGGCTGAGGTGAGACTTGTCATAGTGAGTGATTTGCTTTGGTGTTACATAGAATTGCGGAACCTGAATCGCAATTGCGTGGAACAGTTGTTGGAACATTTGGAGCTTCGATTTTGAAACTTCTGTCGAAAGAATTATTAAACTGATAATGCAGGTGTGGTTGGCGAACACCTCCGCCTAGAGGTGCGCCTGTTTTGCCAATAACTTGGCCTGCGTGGACTATTTCGCCGACACTAACGTCTCTTCGGGATAGGTGGGTAAAAAATATCAGTTGAAGGCCAGAACATAATAATGGTTGTACAATTATCCTTTGATCGAGTGGATCTGATCTTGGGTTACTTTCCTGAACTATTCCCTCAACTGTTGATTTAACATCTTGAGGGTTGCCTCCATATGATGTTCCTTGACCGATGTCCAGCGCTTCGTAACCATCTGGCCCATGGGAGGTTGGTCCTTCTGGGCCTTGAGTGATATCTCCAAGTGTTGGCCATCCGCGAGGACAATCTGCAGGCGGATTCCCAACAGCTACAGTGGTTGTTACTGAGTCAGTTTTTTCTGTATCGCCTTCCGGTGTTGCTTTTGCCGTTACGGTATTTGAAATGATGGAATCGTTAAGACTGGAATCTATTGAGATTGTGAAGGGAAATGTGCAATTTTGATTCGCATTTAATTCGGTAGGGCATGTAATAGTGTGAGTGTTGCTGCCATTTTTATCCTGGGTTGTGTCAGTTAATGAAACATTTGTTAAGTTTTTATCTTTAGCTGTTAGAGTGATTGTAAAAGTGACATCGCGATTTGGCGGAGCATTATCTAGCGTTTGTGGGTTGGCAGTTTTGGTTAAGGTAAAAAACTCATTTTGTCCGGGTGTTAGGGATGGGTTTTCGTCTGCAGCAATGGTGGCGAATGATGCTGCAGTTGTTATTATCCCGACAGTTGATAAGACGCCTACTGCTGCAACTGGCCCTGCTGTTAAGAAAAGAACTGTTGATCCTGGTATTGATATGGCACTGATGCCGCCAACTAACAAATTAGCTGCGCCGGAAAGGACACCAAAAGCACCACTAATTGCTGTACCTACCGCGCCTATCGCTGTTGATGCTACTCCTGTTAGGAAGTGGGCCGCAGAACTAAGTAAACCGCCGATACCAAATCCTGAAGAGGCACTGCCTGCTACGCCTTTGACTAGTGACGTTGTGGGACTGATTACATAGTTGCCAATCGCATAGCCAATTGCCCCACCAATTGCTGCACCAATATATGCCCCAACAATTGCGCCAGCAATGGTTCCAAGCGGGCCAAAGACGCTTCCGAGCGTACCTCCAATAATTCCTCCTGCTACTCCGCCTACACCTGCACCTACCCCTGTTGTTACTGCCGTTGTTGATCCTGATCCAAACCCGTAGCCTATTAAGCCGCCGGCAATTCCACCTATTGAGCCGCCTGCAAAAAACCCGAGAGGTACAGTTATTGGCCAAAGGATAGGCGGTGCTAAAAATCCAAGTGCCGCTCCGGCTAGACCGCCTGCAATTGCCCCTGTAATAAATCCGGCCAGCGCGGCTTGGCCGAGTGTGTAGAAGTACATTAAAAGCCCGCCAAACCCTAGGGCCGCGATATTTCTTGCTTTTTTGAAAATATTAGTAACAGGATTTTGGGCTATGCCCATACCGGTTGCAAGGGAAGATGCGCTGAAGCCACCTTTCATTCTCGAAAAGATCGACCCTAATTTTGATCCGTTTGAGGGAAGGCCAGAAGATTGCATAATAGTTTCGGTGACAAACTCTTGGTTTGAGGTGAAAAACCTAGGCATGTAATTTTCGAAATAGTATTGAGATTGCCAAAATTGCTGTGAGGCTATTTCTGGACGCCCCTCATACATTTTGGAAAGAACCGATATGCTGCGTTTGTAATCTTTGGGTTTTTTGACTTTAAAAGCTTGTGCTTGGGTAGCAAAGTTATAGCTTTGCCTGGCTCGTTCCAGTTCCTTGGCCTCCTTATGAGTTAGGGCTCTTTTATTCTTAAAACTGTCGATTATTTTGGATGCTCCTTGGAGTTTTGTAGCAAGAGTTTCTTGGTCGTGCGCAAAACCAGCAAGAAGTAATTCCTTTGCTATTTGTGGATTTTGCAAAATTACTTTGGCTGCGAATGTTAATTTAGGTTGAACGGTTGGTTTTTGAGGATTTCTTAAGTTAAAGTAAGCTGCGAATTTATCGGCAACTACTGAATATGGTATTTTTTGCGAGATAGATTTACCGGCTTGGGTTTTTTCTAGGTTTTCTTTTGCGGTTTTGGTTGCCTGGCTGTTTGCAAACTCTTTGCTTTCTTGTAACTCTTGGAGTGTGGGTATTTTGGCATCTGTGATTTTTAATTTTTCAAAAAATTCTGACTGGTAGGTTTTGAGATAATTTTTTCCGAGGTCTGTTTTTAAAATTTCTCTTGATTGGGGGTCTAAAAGAGCCGATTGGTCTTCTGATGCTCTTTCAACGCTTGTAGAGATTAAATCTTGAACATTGGGATTTTCCGATTTGAGATTGGCAATTTGGGCGGCTGTTGTTAATACGGCAGCTTGTTCTAGGCTTTTTTGGTTTTTAGCTACAACATCCTGAATTTGCGGGAGAACTTTTGTCAATATTTCTTCCTGGCTTTGCGATAGTTGGCCACTCAGCTCTGGGTGGGTTGATAATGTTTCGCTGATACTGTCGGCAACAACAGCCTCAACGTCTTGGGGGGATTGAATTCTTGCGGCATCCTCGATTGTTTGACGGGCAGCTTCTTGAGAGACTTCACCAACGATTTTTAAAAATTGCTCTTCATTGGTGCTTTTGATGCCTAATGAGGGCAGTATTTGGCGGATTTTAGGATCAAGACCTTGGGAAAGCTGACTTTGAGCTTCTTGCTGGTGTATGCGAAGTATGGGCTCTATTGATTCCAGCTCTGCCAAAACGCCCATTGCAGACACTCGACCCCTTGAGTATCTCGGGACAGGTTGATTGGGGGTGATTTTGGCCTTGTCGATGATTTCTTTGGGGACAGTAGCTTCCTTGGGTGGATCTTTGACAGGTGGCATGATAGGACTGAAAACTCC
>CAYGDE010000007.1:22379-24735 GCA_964348615.1 uncultured Gammaproteobacteria bacterium
CAGTAGCTTCCTTGGGTGGATCTTTGACAGGTGGCATGATAGGACTGAAAACTCCTTACAATCCTATGATATCAGATTAGGGTTGTTGGGGTGGTTGAGGAGCAGGAGAATTGAACCGTTGTTCTGCTTCTTGGGCTTTTTTCTGCAATTCTATAACCTCTTCCGGTTTACTGGTTACCAGATAATGTTCGTCTTCTGAGGCAATGATGCGAATTGCTACATGGTTGGCGCCGGCGAAGAAAATACCTTCGCCAATGTCTGCTGCCAAAAGCAAGTGTTTTTCGCCTTCTGAGAGATAAAAGACGTCTGCAACTTTGTCGATTGCAGCTGGAGATTGTTTCAAGAGTATTTGAATTGACGAATTGGTAACTATGGCCTTGCCATAGTCGGTATTTAAAAAGTCCTCAACGTCTTGTGTGATTGTAGTCATTCCCAAATAGTATTTTCTGGCTCTTTTGGCAATACTGTACATGAAGGTAGCGCTGTCTGGATACTGCATCATGTACCAGGCCTCGTCTATTATTAAAAGTCTTTTTCTAATGTCGTTTTTAACCCTTGTCCAGATAAAGTCGAGAATTAAAAACATGGCAATTGGCCTAAGTTCATTTTCCAGGTTTTTGATTGAAAAGACAGTGAAGGTATTTTTAATGTCGATATTGCTTTGCTGGCTAAAGATGCCCAGAAGCGAACCTTTTACAAACTTTTCCAGGCGGTCTGCCAGACCTTTTGCGTCTGGTTCCTCCATGCCAAGGAGACTTTTATATAGATCTTCCATTAGGGGCGGTTCGTTTTTCTGGGTTTGCGGGTCTGGAGTTATACCCTTGGCTTTGTAGGTATTAACGAGTGCTCGGTCTAAAATGGCGTCTTCTGAAGGATTAAGTTCGCCCATGACCACCCTCAATAGGCCGTGAAGGGAAAGAATTTTCAAGCCAAGTTCGTTTTCGCCTTCTTCGTACACACCAGAAAGATCAAACGGGTTAATTTTGGCCTGAGCATTAAAGTCGAAGGCTATGTATTCGCCTCCGATTGCTTCACATAAAGTTCTATATTCTTCTTCTGGGTCGATAACAATAATTTCTGTGCCAAACATAAGAGACCTCAGGGCTTCTAGCTTAACCAGATAGGATTTACCGGATCCGGATTTGGCAAACACGACAGAATTTGCGTTTTCCTGGGAAAACCTGTCAAAAATAACTAGGCTGCCGTTGTGTTCGTTGAGGCCATACATAATTCCCGAATTGGAAGTTAGAGTTGATGAGATAAACGGGAAGGTGGTGGCCAAAGAAGTGGTGTCCATATTTCTGGTTATATAGATATGGTCTGTGCCTTGAGGCAAGGTTGTTTTGAATGCGTCTTCTTGTTGAAGCGTGGCATGTTTGGGAACCAAAAGAAGTGAGCCTAGCATGGATTCGACTTGCTTGGTCGTGTCGTCCAGTTCGTCTTTGGTGTCGGCTGGAATAGTGACATAGAGGCCGAACTGGAAAAATCTTTCAGCACCTTTTACCAGTTCTTCCTGTAACATTTGTGCGTCTTCAAGTGCAGCCTGGACAGATGGGTCAAGTACCTTTCCGTGTTGGATGTCGGTTGAAATGGTGGCTTCCATTTCGGTGATTTTCCGCTTTAGGTCATCCAAAACACCCTTAGCTTCGACGGGATAAGAATACATGGAAATTTCTAGGGTGTGTTCAAAGTTGATAAGAGGGGCAAGCCAGTTAGCTTGAACAAACCTTGGGTATCCGACAACAAACAGTGTGCGGTAGTAGGTGGAACCAACTTTCAAAAAGTCGAAATCCACTTCTATGGCTGGGGGAGCAATTATATCCTTAACCGAGACCGTGCCTGCGGATAAGGTTTGTGCCCATCTTTGTTCGTTAGCATTAAGCTGAGTCTGCGCTGGTTTTTTGGCACCGAATATTCCCATGTTATTTTTGGTTTGGTTGGTTATTTATTGCTTGATATTGATTTGGATATTGTTGGTTTGCATTTGGGATGTTTGGATTTTGGTTTGGCTGGCTATTTACGAACTGGGCTGCTTTTGCAGTTGCTTCCTGAAGACTTTTTAGTGCATCTTGCTGGGGTGTTGGTATGTTGGTATTTTGAACAGGTTGTTGGACTTGAAGGTTTTGTGAAATTGGCGATGAAGCAGGTGGTGCGTATGGTGAAGGCTGTTGGCTTTGGGGTTGCTGTTCGTTTGCAGGTGCAGGGTAAGCAGATTGATTTTGGACAGCAGTAAACGGCGGTTGGGAGATTGGTGGCTGTTGGGCTTGCTGTTGAGGCCACGCTGGGTTGGGATTTGCATTAGGATTTGCAGGTGCTTGCGGTATAGGAACAGGCCTAACATCGACAGGCACTTGAG
>CAYGDE010000008.1:0-15891 GCA_964348615.1 uncultured Gammaproteobacteria bacterium
TTATACGGGCGTGCCTTGTTTGGAGATTTTTCAACCGTATCTTGCCAAATGGACACACCGGTTTTCCAAGTAATATTTCTTTTGTAAGTTGTTAAAGAAAGAATGATTATCAAAGTAAAGAAAGCAAATGTGGATATCGTTTTAAAATTCGGAAAAGAACCGAGCGTTGTTTGTAATTTGATAGGGAATTTAGTGACTGTTTCACAATAAAGGGCAGTTAATGCAATAAATATACCTATCGATGGTAAGTAAAGCCTGTGTTCGTATATGGCATCGGTAAGCAGAAAAATGCTTGATTCAACGGTGAGAGTTATGAAGAAAAACAGGATACCAAACGATATTAACATGTATTTCTTGCGGATTAAAATTGCAATCACGATAAGTAAGAATATAAAAAGAAATGAAAGAAAAGTTGTCGGTTCTAGGAAGCTGTTTGATAAGGGAAAATCATGATCTAGATTTAGGCTGTTTGGAAATACAAGTAATCTTAAGTAAAAGACGACCACTTTGAATTCTGTTATTAAGTACTGCCAATCAACTTGGTTTAAGAGGCTCAAAGGAGCAAGCAATAGTTTTGGCGTTAAAAAACTTTGCCAATTGAAGTTGCTGAGCTGTTCCCATTTGGATTGTATTAGGCTGAATATAATCCATGCGAAGGAAAAAACA
The DNA here is from genome assembly GCA_964348615.1 of uncultured Gammaproteobacteria bacterium. Lineage (GTDB taxonomy): Bacteria > Patescibacteriota > Microgenomatia > Curtissbacterales > GWA2-41-24 > DATIHT01. Next base: position 667 of record CAYGDE010000008.1, read on the forward strand.
AGTAAAAGCGGAAGGCTTTTTTTAAAAAAACTTTTTAATGAATCTCGGAAAAACAGTATATATAGGAATAGACCTGAAACGGGCAATGTAAAAGAGTTTTCTTTTGTAAAAAACGAGAGAAGCGCAAAAGAACTATAGATGGCGATATAAAAAACTTTTAGTTCTATAGATGTTTTTTTGTCTGTTTCTTTTTTATTTGCGACTTGCAAAAATTTTAAGAAAAAAAGCAATGATGTTATGTAAAAAAACGCTGACATCGAACTCATCCTTTGGGTTATATAAGTTACTGCTTGTGTTTGAATTGGGTGAACTGCGAATACTAAAGCTGTTAAAAATGGAAGGCTTGAGTAGGTTTGCTGCTGCTTCTTAAGTTTTGGCGTCTTTATTAAATGTTTTAGAAAGAAGAAGACGCTTATGGTAGTGAGAATATGGATTAAAATATTGGTTGTGTGGTACCAGAAGACGTTAAGTTGACCCATTTGATAATTTATGGAAAAAGTTAAAAAACTAATAAACCTGGTTGGGTTTTGTTTCCAAACTTGACCAGGATTTGAGATATCGGTGATATCCTTGTTGAAAACTATAGTATTAAGATCGTCAAATACGAATTCGTTGTTAAGTGTGTTTGAATAAATTGTACAAATCAAAAGAGCCAGAATTAAAATCGGGATAAATTTTTTCATTTAGCCTTATGCATGATAATACTATCATTGCAATGTTCACAAACATATTAATAAAATGATAAAGTAATTTTATTTTTATGTACCACAAAATTTTACGCCAAGTACCAGTTGACTATTATGATTCTGGAGTTAAAAGTAACCTTTTTCAGTGGTTATGGCACACTTGGAAATGGCGAAACCTTAAAAATACACTCAAGGGTACTCGGGGCGAGGTCTTAGATGTTGGTTGTGCGGATGGTAGTTTTACCAATAAATTGGCTCAGACCTTAAAAGGTGTTAAGTTTACCGGTGTGGACATGTACAAAGATGTAATTTTTTATGCCTCGAATAAATGGAAAGGTATTAAGTTTATTGCTGCAGATGCTAGAAAATTACCTTTTGCAAACAATAAATTCGATAATATTTTGTGTATTGAAACTCTGGAGCATATTCCCCAAAACCATTTGGCTATTGCCGAATTTCGAAGAGTGTTAAAGCGAAACGGTAAACTTGTTGTTTGCCAAGATACAGACAGTTGGCTTTTTAATTTCATTTGGTTTTTTTGGACGAAATGGAAAGGAAGTGTTTGGAACGGTGCCCATGTTAATTGTATGAAGCCTGAAAATATTAAAAACCTTCTTGTTTCTAATGGTTTTAAAATCATTTCTAAAAAGTTTACACATTTTGGTCTCGAGGTAATATTTGTGGCCAAAAAAATTTAAACTATGTTTTTTTTACTTTTGTTGTTTTTTATTTTAGGGTGTGCAGTTGGTAGCTTTGTCAATGTTGTTGTAGACAGGACTGTTCGCGGTGAGACTATTTTGGGGCGTTCATACTGTGATTATTGTAAGCGCAAACTTTCGACATTTGATTTGGTGCCAATTTTAAGTTTTGTTGGCCTGCGTGCAAGATGCAGATACTGTAGCCGTAAGCTTTCTTGGCAGTACCCTACTGTTGAGACAATTGTTGGAATTTTATTCGTTTCAACTTTTTATTTTCAAATATCTTCTGGAATTTTTTCAATTACTTCCCTTTTGTATCATTTTCTAATTATTTCAACACTGGTTGTTGTTGGCGTTTTCGATTTGAAATTTTCTCTGATTCCTACAAGTTTTGTTTTTGCAGCCGCCTTAATTTCCCTTTTTTACAACTATTTTAATTTAAGTTCCTACGATTTTGTTGTTGGAGTTTTTAGTGCAATTCTTTTGGCTGTTTCCTTTTTAACTATAGTAGTTTTGACTCGTGGCCGAGGTATGGGTTCCGGAGACGTTCCCCTAGTTTTTCTTTTAGGGCTTTTTTTGGGCTGGCCTTTTAATCTGGCTGCCGTTTTTTTGGCTTTTTTAATTGGGGCTTTGGTTTCTGTTGTTTTTTTGCTTTTGCGTATTAAAAAAATCGGTGAAGCAATACCTTTGGGGCCTTTTTTGATTTTGGGAACTTTTATTATATTTTTTTGGGGAGAGCAGATAATAAGTTGGTATTTAGGATTTTTTTAAGTGATTGGTGATAAGTGTATAGCGATTAGTGTAAAGTAGAGATAATGCCCAAGATAGTTAGTAGTTTTAAGTTGGTAGTTGGTAGAAGATACCTCAAAGCCTTTTCTTTGATTGAGCTTATGGTTGTTTTAACCCTTTTTGGATTGGCTACGACTTTGGTAAGCGCCAGTTATTTGAAATTTGAAAGGGGCCAACGGCTTAAAGGTGCCGCCTTGCAGCTGGTTTCGGATTTAAGATATGTTCAAAACAAAGCAACTGAACAGGATAAGGGTGCAAAGAACGGGATAGAGACGATATGTGAAAGTACTGACACTTTGGGAGGCTGGTATCTTTTTGCCGATGCCGATCCTACATCCAGTTTGGGTAATACTTCTTATTTAATTGGAGGAGATTGTATAACTTCCCCTTCGGAGCCAAACGAGACATTGTTTTACGATTCGCAACAGACCCAGAGGACGATAAAATTACCTAGAGATATTAGAATTAACAGAATCTTTTTTGCTGCAGGAAATTTTACTCAACCTGTTGCAGTTTTATTTCGACCTCAAAAAGTTGGCGTGACATACCATAATGGGGGTGCAACTTTCCCTGGGTTTTTTATGACAGACGGTAAAACTTTAGACAATCCCATGCCCGGGTTACCTCAAAGTAGTCAGGTAACAATTGAACTTGCCAATAGTTCCGAGGATTTTTATTGGGTTGTGATTCAGCCATCAGGAGAGGTAAATGAGGTTAAACCGTAAGAAAATGTCAAATGTCAAATCTGGACAAAGCCTTTTGGAGGTTGTAGTGGCTGTTGGAATTGTGGCGGCTCTGGCAGTTGCTTTGTTGACGACAAGTCTGCTTACTCAAAAAACTTCAAGGTCTACTGCTCTCAATACTCAAGCTTCTAAGCTTGTACAGCAGGATATTGAACAGATGAGAATTTTTCGAGACAGAAATGGCTTGAGCGCTTTTCCTGCTTCGGATGGAAATTGTTTTATCCTAAATTCCAGTGATCCGGTTCCGACTAATTGGACGCTTGATCTTTGTACTGCGGCGACTTCCAACGGAAAGCCGGAAGTATTTAATAACGTGACCTTTTTAAAAAGAATTGCAATATCTACACAATCGGTAAACAAGAAAAAGGTAGTTGTTTCTGTCTCATGGACAGATTCTTCGGGCCTACAGACTGTTTCCAATACTACGATTTTTACTAATCTTTCCAATTGTATCGATTCCCCAGAAGGGTGCTAAGTTAGTGCACTTTGGTGATTGATTGGTGTAAGGTGGAGGTAATGCCCGCCGAGGAGGAATTTCCAATGTCAAATGTCAAATGTCAAATGTCAAATGTAAAGAACATCCAAAGAATTAGATATTGGATATTGGATATTGGATATTTGAAATTGAATAACGGTTTCACTCTGATCGAATTCCTTGTTGTTTTGGGGATTTTGACTGTTGCAGTTGGAAGTTCGCTTTTATTTTTAACATCGACCCTAAAAGGGTCAAACCAAGCACATATTTCTGCAGAAGTTAAACAAAATGGACAAGCAGTTTTAGACACTTTGGAGAATCAAATTAGAAATGCCAGGGATGTTTCTGCTTTGGATAGCAGCACGATTCCACAGATTCCGAGTGGCGCTTCTTCTGCTATCCATCTGACTCTTTCCGACGGCAGCAGCCTTTTTTTGGCTTGTGCTGAAGGGTCTTCTTCCTCAAATGGCTGGATAGGAAGTTCTGCTACCGGTGATGTTATTACAACCTTTACCCCCCTTACTAGCAAGGATCCTAAATCTGGCGTGAATATTTCTTCATGCAGTTTTTCTGTGACCTCGGCAGATGGAACTTCGCAGCCGCCGCTTGTTCATATAAGTTTTGATGCGAGTCAGGGCGTGGTTGCTCCTTCGAGGCAAGATTTTTCCTCAACCATACATTTTGGGACAACTCTTTCTTTGAGGAACTACGAGTTTTGAATAACAATACAACAATAAAGCATGATCCTTTTTGGATTTGACAATCGGCTGAATTTATTCCTAAACTGGAGTTAGATGAGGAAAAAGGCTGGACAGGTTTTGATCCTGGTTCTTCTGATTGTTGTTGTTGCTCTTTCTGTAGGGCTTTCTATTGCAGCAAGAAACATTACTAATCTGCGTACTTCAACTCAAACGGAACAGTCACAAAGAGCTTTTAGCGCCGCAGAAGGCGGTATTGAAGACGTTCTTTCAGGCGGCCAGGCTGAAATTGATAGATTGGTAGCTGCGGGAGAGACTGGCGATAGCGTTACGGTGGGAAATATTGATGCAAAAATAAATGTCACTTCAAAATCTTCTTTGGAAGATGTTGTTTCTGAAGGTAATGTTGCCCAGGTAGATTTACAGGGGGCAACAGGTTCCGAAATTCTTATTGAGTGGGCAAAACCTTCAGATAATTCTAATCCTGCATCTGTTGAAATAACACAAGTAAACGGTTCTTCCGGTTCTTATACCCAGTCACGCTTTGCATACTCTGGGGGTTTCCATGGAGCTGATGAGCAGGGTTTTTCTTCTGCGAATAGTGGGTGTTCAACTGTGGATTTTGTTTATTGCGCAAAAATTCCTTTAGGCGTAAGCCCAATACTTCTTCGTATTAAGCCTTTTTGGAACAGTACAGATATTCGCGTAAGCAGTGTTGGTGCTGGTACTTTGCCTGCACAGCAATACGACGTTTCTTCTACAGCCACAACTGAATTGGGTATTGTCAGGAAAGTTTTGGTAACAAAAACTAAGCTGCCGCAATTGCCTGCTTCTTTTGATTATGTACTTTACTCTGAGGGTGCGATAGTCAAGTAGATTATGAATAAACAAACGAAGCTAATTCTTACAGTTTTGGGATTGTGTGCTATTGTTGTACCCGTTGTTTTGTTGGTGACTTTAACTGCAAAAGCACCTCCTGGCGCGCAGGTACCTGACTCCGTGCGTGATATTAACGAAGGTAATATACAGGAAACTGTCGCCAAAACTGCACCTGATTTAGTTTTACCAACTTCCGAACCAACCGCAACAGGATCGGCAATTTTTAATAGTGAAACACCTTCGTCAACGCCTATGCCGTCCGCCCCTCTGGGTACCCAATAGGATTGCTTACTTTTGCAATTGTTGATAAGCTGGAATTATGCCTGCCCCTGTTTTTGGACTTGATATTGGAAGAGCTTTTATTAAAGTTGTTAAAGTAGATTCGCACGGTTCAAAAAAGGTTGTTTCTGCTGCTGGCATGATTCCTACTCCCGAAAGAGGTATTCAATCAGAGGCTACTGTTGATTTGCAAAAGGTTTCCCAAGCCATCAGGAGCTGCGTTTCCTCAGTTAGGGTCGATACAGACAAATGTGCGGTTTCTTTGGTTGAATCGCAGGTAGTTTCTAGGCTAATTTCGCTTCCAAACTTGACAGATAAGGAGCTTGCCTCTGCAATTTCGTGGGAAGCAGAACAGTATATCCCTCTCCCTATCAAAGACGTTATTTTGCAGTATAAGGTTGTTGATAAAGCAGTTGCCACACCCGATGGAAGTACAAAGATGAATGTGCTTTTGATTGCTGCCCCCAAAAGAGTCGTTGCAAAATATATGACAGTTGTTCGAGACGCTAATCTGAAGCCAGAATATTTGGAAACCGAATCTACCGCACTTGCAAGGAGTTTAACCAAACCTGGTGATCCGCCTACAATCATTGTTTCTATGGGGGCATTTTCTACAGAGCTTCTGATTGCGTTTGGGGAAAACGTTTTATTTACCCGTTCAATTGCAACAGGAGGCGTTAGTCTAACAAAGGCAATAATTGCCGAATTTAATCTACCCGCAAAACAGGCAGAAGAATATAAGCAAACATATGGAATTTTGGAAGATAAACTTTCTGGTAAGATTGCTGCTGTTTTAAAACCAATTTTAGACGTTGTTGTTGGGGAGATTTTAAAAGCTGTTGAGTATGCAAAGGGGCAAATTAAGAGTGCTCAAATAAGCAGAGTTGTGATTTGCGGCGGTGCTGCGTTTTTGCCCGGGCTTGCTGAGTTTTTAGTAGAAAGAACTGGTTTGGAAATTTCACTTGGAGATCCGTGGGCCGACTTTTCGAAAGAAGGTTTGGTGGTTTCTTTAGCAGGCCAAGGCAGTCTTTACGCAGTTGCTACCGGGCTTGCGATGAGATCTTAGGTTTGGTAGGCTGAAGTGAGCCCTAGTTTTAGAGGTTAGCTGTTGGAGGTTAGTTGATTGAATTCTGACTTCTAAGCTCTAGGCTCTAATAACTAACTAAATATGGCTGATATTAATTTAATTCCACAGGAAGAAAAAGCAAGCGAAAGGGTTGAAGCAATCCAGAAACGGCTGCAGTTTTTTTCGGTTGTTTTTTTAATAATTTGTGCGTTGGCAGCTGTTGTGACACTTGGTCTTTTTGCTACGTTTTCTTCACAGCGTGCTGAGCTTGTTGCGCAGGTTACAGACAGTTCTGCAAAAATTGATTCATTTAAATCCCAAGAAGAATTATTAGTTGTAATTAAAGATAAAACTTCAGTTGCGCAAACACTTATTTCATCGCGTACTGATTTGGCGGACTTTTTCAAGAAGCTTGCCTCTCTTTTACCGCAAGGAGTTTATTTTTCGGATATCAGAATTACAGAGGCAAAAATTACATTTTCTGGAAAAGCCAAAAGCTCAGCAGACGTTGCCGGGCTTGCAGCCTCTTTAACATCTTCTGAGGGAGCAAAGATCGTTTCTGGCGTTTCTATAGATTCTTTGAGTTCTAACGAAAGCGGTTCGTATTCGTTCGTAGCATCTGCTAAGCTGGCAGGAGTTCAAAAATAAAAACATGAATTTGCCCAATGTTTCAACCAACTTAAAAGCTACAAAAAGTTTTGACGTAACTAAAGTTTTTACCTATGGTGTTCCGGCTGGGGCAATTGTTATTTCCCTTTTTATCCTGGTTTTTTTGGTCTGGCCGAAGCTTACAGAAGCGTTGGCAATAAGGTCTTCAAATACCGAGTTAACCGCAAGAATTTCGGCACTTTCTGCAAAAATTTCAATTTTGTCCTCGATGGACCAATCTCTACTTTCTTCCCAGCTAGGCCTTTCTGAAGCTATTCTTCCTTCGGACAAATTTGTTTTTGCGTTTGTTCGTCAAATTGAATCGCTGAGTGCAAGAAATGGCGTAATTTTAAACAAAGTTGATGTTGTGCCCGGCCTTTTGAGTTCTTCCGGGGGAGATGTTGTTGCTGTGGGAGCAGTGCCTTCTGGGACTGTTTTAACCAACGAGGCTGCCCCAAAAATTCAAATTAGAATTTCTTTGCTTGCAGATTATAATTCTTTTATAAATTTCCTTTCTAGTTTATATGCTTCTGCGCGCGTGGTGGGTATCAAGGATTTATCTGTCACCAGTAGCGCAAACAGTTCCGGCGGGTCTTCTACTCTAAGTATTTCAATGGTTGTCGATGCATATTACAAAAACTTGCCAAGTAAGTTGGGGTCATTAGAATCTCCGGTGGAAAGTTTGAAGCCAGAAGAAGTGGAAATACTTTCCCGTGCTGTTGTTTCTCCTGAAAGCACCGGAAGCGCTACTTTGAATTTTGATGATGTTCCTTCGGTGCCAACTGGAAGGGGCGACTTATTCTCGCCATTTTAGTGCTTTAAGGGCAAACCTTGCGGTTTCCCCTTTCCCCTCAGCGGAGAAAATAAAACTGGTTAACTAGATTTGATTTTCAATTATATATCTTTTACTTAGGACTTTTTTAAAAGGTCGGGGCGGAATTTTTTAGTGCGTTTTAAGGATTGCCTTCTGCGCCACTCCTCAATTTTTTGGTGATTTCCTGAAAGCAAAACTTTTGGAACTTTTTGTCCTCTGAAATCTTCAGGGCGTGTGTACTGAGGATATTCCAATAGAGTTGAAAATTGAAAATTGAGAGTTGAGAATGATTCATCTTTTGCAGACCCTTGGGTGATGGCTCCGGGGAGAAGTCGAGTTACAGAGTCGACAATTGCCATCGCAGGAATTTCGCCACCTGTTTGGACAAAATCACCAACCGACATAACTTCATCTACATACTTCTCTACTCTGGCGTCTGTGCCTTCATAATGACCGCAGATAAGTGCTATTTCGCTTTTCCCCTTTAGCTTTTGTGCAGTTTGTTGGGTGTATTTTTTCCCGGAGGCAGAAAGAAGCAGCGTATAAGGTTTTGGTTTTATCGATTCTAGGGCTTTTGTTAAAATGTCGACTTTCATTACCATGCCTTTTCCTCCACCATAAGGCGAGTCGTCTACAGTTTTGTGTTTGTCTTTTGCAAAATCGCGCGGGTTTATAAACTTTACCTTGATAATTTTCTTGTCGATTGCTCTTTTTAGTATGCTTGATGCGAATATGGAATCGAAACTTTCGGGGAAAAGAGTAATGATATGGAAGGTCATGATAAGGGGTTCACTGCCCTCTTTAGATTTCCCTGACTTCTACGTTTGCGTATACGTTTTCTTTAATGGCCCTAATTTTTAGAAGGTTTTTGATCGATTTGATCATTCTACCTTCTTTGCCAATAACCTTGGCAATATCTTTTTGGGGTATGGAGAGGGTGTAAAGTGTGCTGTCTCCCTCTTGGGTTTTTTCGATTTTAACATCGTTAATGTCTGAAACAAGAGGTTCAACTAATAATTTTAATAACTCGTCCATAAGAATAAATTGTTATATTGCTGAATTGTTAAATTGTTAGGAACAACTTAAGCCAAGAGCAATTATACAGGTTTTTGGTCAGGTTCTTTCGATTGTTCACTTAGTGCGTCTGACACTGATTCCTCTTTGGATACTTTTGGTTCGGCTTGAACTTCAGTTTGGGTCGTTTCTTGGTTTTCAGTTTGTGGGGTTTCAACTGTTGGTTCGGGTGTTGGCGGTGCTGCTTGAGCGGCTTTTGCTGCTTCTGCTTTTTGGGCTTTTTCTTCTGCAGCCTTAGCTTTTTGTGCCAATTTTCGCTTTGAAGGTCTTTTTGTGAGTTTACCCTCTTTTAATAAACTTTCAACTGCCGGTGTTGGTTTGGCTCCACTTTTTAGCCAAAAATCAAAACGTTCTTTTTCTATTTTTAACTGGGGTGTGTTGTACGGATTGTAGTAGCCTAGAATTTCTAGGAATTTTCCGTCCCTTTTGGTACGCGTTTCTTGCGCACCTATCCTGTATGATATTTGATGTGTTCTGCCTACTTTTGAGAGGCGGATTTTGACTGACATGTTATGTTAGTTGATTATTATCTCAGAAACTAGGCTTGGAGTCTAGTCAAGGCATCTCCTGCTGCGCTTTGAGCCGCAGTTTGCTTGTTTTTACCAACTCCCTTACCCAGCACTTTTTCGTCTAAAAAGGCGGAAATTTCGAATTGTCTGTCGTGGTCTGGACCCCACGAGTTGGTAAGTTTGTAAATTGGCGATTTATGATATTTGCGCTGCATTACTTCCTGTAGTTTTGATTTATTGTCAAAAACGGCGCTTTTTGCAAGCTTGTTCCAATCGTTTAAGATTTGGTCTTTTATAAACTTTTGGGCAATTTGGGGCCCTTGGTCGAGATATATTGCTCCTATCAAGGCTTCAAAAGTGTTTGCAAGTATTGATTTATTTTGGCGACCCTGCGAATCTTCCTCCCCTTTTGAAAGATAAAGGTACGTGCCCAAATCAAGACTTTGGGCAAGCTTTCCTAAAGTTTCGGTTCTTACAAGCGAGGCTCTTAGCTGAGTCAATTCGCCTTCTGTACTTTCGGGCAATTTTAGGTACAAAAATTGAGAGACAAAGATTGAAAGGACAGCATCGCCTAGAAATTCAAGTCTTTCGTTGGACTGGCCCTTAAAGTCTTTATGTTCGTTGAGATATGATCTGTGTACGAAGGCGTTTTTCAAAAAGGCGTTGTTTTTGAATTTTATAGCTATTTTTTTTTGGAGAGTGTCGAAGTCTTTAAGCTTGATCTGCGTGTTCATAGAGGTATGTGGCAATATCAGAGACGGTTTTAAACTGCAAATAATCCTCTTGGGGGATGGTGATGTCGTACTTTTCCTCCAAAACGGCAATCAGATCATCAAGATCTAGTTCTGTAATATTGAGCTGGTTTTCCAGATTTGATTCTTCTTCCACAGAATCTTCTTCCAGGCCAAATTGTTTTTCTATTATTTTTTTTACTGCTTCTAAATAATCAACCATTAATTTTCTGCTTTATCCTGCTTTTTAATTATTGTACCAAGCACTCCATTTATAAATGAACCGCTTGATTCATTTCCGTATTCTTTTGCAATTTCGACTGCTTCATCGACAATTACTTTGTAAGGTTCCTTTTTTTCTTTAAACAATAGTTCATATATTGCAAGCCTTAGGACTGTTAGGTCAATTGGCGCAATTTGTTCAATAGGCCAAGCTGGCGCATTTTTTACAATTAGGTCGTCTATTTCATTTTGCTTTGCCAGAACTTTAAAAACAAGACTCTTGTTGTCTTTTAAGTCTGTTTTTTTTGTGAACTTTATTGCAAAGAGCTTTTTGACCGCTTCTACCCTAGCAATATGTCTAGGGTCGTTTCGCGTCTTCATTACCTATAAAACCCGCAGTTTGAGCAAGCCCTATGCGGGAATTTCAAACTTTGGCATTTTGGACATGTTATAAGTCTAGGAAGCTGCAGCTTGATTGCTGCTTCTCTGGTTTTGCTTCTGGCTTTCGAATGTTTTTTCTTTGGCTGTGGTGTCATATATGTATGATATTACTCTGGACCTGTAATTTTAGTATAACAATATCAATGCAATAAAAAACAGTTGGGATATGCCTAACTGTTTTTCGTACTTCTGGGGATTATAACTAGGCGGTTTGTGACAGTCAAGGTTTATTTTGAGCCGTTCCGGTTACTCTTTTGAGGACGCTTATCAATCGGAGTTAATCTTGTGCCCCTTCCGTCTGGTGGAAAATCCCTTTGCGTTACCATAAACCGATTGGTGTCCGCGGGCACATTGAAGGCTCCAGGGAGATCTATTGACATTGATCCTAAAGTTCTAACGACTTGCGGTTTGAAATCCGTACCGTCTGGAACCAGCCGAGAGGTTCTTTCCCTGCTTGGTCTTTTTCTTTGATGCATTGATCTTTCTAGACTCATTTTTCCAACAAAAAAACTGCTCCGGGCGGGTTTGCAGTTCTTCTTTATGTGAAGAGTATTATTTTTGTGAGTGCTTGTCAAGTGCCGTTAATTCGGCTGGACGTATTCGAGTTGAAGTTTTTGGATTTTTTGGGAAAGAAGAGGCTGTTTTTTTAAGTCCGGATCGACTGCCAAAAGATTTTTTGCTTCGCTTTGGGCTTTTGATATCAGTATCTCGTCGGAAAGGTCGGCAATTTTTAAATTTTGGAAACCAGATTGTTTTAGGCCAAAAATTTCCCCAGGGCCTCGCATTTTAAGGTCAATTTGAGCAAGTTCAAAGCCGACATGGACTTTTTCCATGCTTTTTAATCTTATTTGCGAATTTTGAGAGTTGGAATCGGTGAAAAGTAGACAGTACGATTTATGTTCGCCCCTACCTACCCGGCCCCGCAATTGATGAAGCTGGGCAAGGCCAAACCTTTCGGCAGATTCTACCATCATAATAGTGGCGTTTGGAACATCTATTCCAACTTCGACAACTGGCGTTGAGACAAGGATATGGGTTTTCCCGGCCTTAAAATCGCTTATAGCCTTTTCTTTTTCCTTGGATTTGAGCCGTCCATGCAAAAGCGCTAGTTTGACCTTTTTGGAAAAAACTTTTTTTAACTTTTCAAATTCAACAAGCGCGGATTTTACCGTGGCCATGGTTTCGGAAGGTTCTACAAACGGTGTGAGGATAAACGCTTGTCTGCCGGAAAGCACCTCTTTTTCCATAAATTTATAAGCATCCCTCCTTTTACTATCGGGCACAACAAAAGTTGAGATTTTCTTCCTGCCTTGTGGCATTTCGTCTAAGACGGAAAGGTCCAGATCGCCATAGAGGGTTAGGGCGAGAGTTCGCGGAATGGGAGTTGCAGTCATTGTTAAAAGATGAGGAACAAGCTTGTTTTTCCCTTCCATAAACAATTTGGCCCTTTGGGCAACACCAAACCTATGCTGTTCGTCTACAATTACAAGTCCAACTTTACCCTTTGGCGTAAATGTAGAGAGAAGTGCATGTGTTCCACAGGTTATTTGTGAAGCATTTTTCCTACTGCCTGTCCAGATTCCGACATCGATGTTGTAGGGTTTAAAAATCTCCTCTAAGGTTTTTTGATGCTGGAATGCGAGAATTTCGGTAGGCGCAGCGATTTGTACCTCGTAGCCGTTTTGGTAAGCAACAAAGACAGCAGCAGCAGCTACCACTGTCTTGCCAGAGCCAACATCACCTTCCAAAAGACGGTTAGCGGGGATATTTTTTGTGAGGTCTGTCAAGATTTCCTTGACAGACCTCGTTTGCGCATTTGTTAGAGTAAACGGTAGGTTTTTGATAAATTCAACAATTTTTTCTTTGTCAACTTTTAGTATGGGTGCTTTTTTGACACTTTGCCATTTTAACTTGCGGTTTTGCGCGGCAAACTGAAGTATGAAAAGCTCGTCAAAAGAAAGACGTTTTTTGGCAACTTCAACATCTTCGTAATCTTTGGGAAAGTGGATTTTTGAAAGGGCAGAATTTAAGCTTTCTAGTTTTTGTCTTTCGAGTATAGGTTTGGGTAAAAAATCTTCTTGCGACTGGCAATAAATTGGTAAAAGGTTGGCTATTTTGGCTCGTATCCACTTGGAGGTTATGCCTTCAGTTTCAGGGTAGATTGGAACAAGACGGCCTGTATGAATAGTGGGTAGTAGGTAGTGGGTAGTAGGAAGTTCTCTTATGATTTCATATTGAGGTGAGAGCATTTTGTAGCGCTTGCCTTCCTGTTCTACTTTGCCAGAGAGGGAAATTTGCACGCCCTCTTTGATGTTTTTTGTAAGATATGGTTGATTAAACCAAATAACATTAATTGTGCCGGTTTGGTCGGCCACTGCAGCTGTTGTTATAAATTTACCGTTTCTCGTTCTTAGGTTTTTTATCTGCAAAACAGTTCCTTGGATGCTTGTTTTTACCCCAGATTCTCTGATTTCGCCAACCATTGATTGTTGGGAAAAATCATCCCAGCGAAAAGGAAAGTGATAAATTAAATCTTCTAGGGTCTCTACTCCCAGTTTTTTTAGTTTAAATGCATAGTATTTGCCAATGCCTGGCAAAAATTCTACTTTTGTTTGGCTGTTCATGATGCTTGTGAAAGTGTATAGTGTAACAAGATGGCTGTAAAGTTAATAAATAGTTTGTAACTCATAGTTATTTATGAGAGAATGAAAGGGCCACTTTAAAAATAGGTGGCATTTTTATGCTTAAAATTTACCGAAGACTAGAAAAAGATAAAAAAGTGAGCGTTTTGCGCCAGCCCAAGTCCGGGTCTTGGATTTGTGTGGAAAATCCTTCCGATTCCCAGATTAAGAAACTTTCAAAAGACTTTAAGCTGGAAGAAGATTTAATAAAAGACGCGATGGATATTTACGAGGCACCGCGGTTGGAGATTGAAAAAAATAATATTTATCTTTTTACTACTTTTGCCAGCATTGAAAAGGAGCTTGCGGTTCCATACCCCGTGCTTTTTATTATCAACCATGATTATATTTTTACAATCTCGTCAAGAGAGATGCCTTTTGTCAACAAACTGATAAGTTCGGATTTTGATTTTTCAACCGAAGATAAACAAGGTTTGCTTTTAAAACTTCTGCAAAATATTTACGGTGAATTTAATTTGTTTATTCACAAATTTAGCCGAAGAATAAGGCAAAAAAGTGTGCAATTGGAAAAGATTAGGAATGAAGACATTGTGCAGTTTGTGAACTACGAAAGCTTGCTAAATGATTTTTTATTCGATTTTATTCCGGCAACTGCAGTTTTTAACACCTTACTACTGGGTAAAGTGATTTCATTTAATAAGGACCAAAAAGATATTATTGAAGATTTAATGTTGAGCAATAACCAATTAATTGAGATTGCACGTTCGAATCTAAAAAACATGGTAAATATTCGGGAAGCTTATTCCACCATTATGACCAACAACTTAAACAGAATTATTAAAACCTTTACGTCTTTAACTGTTATTTTGGCAGTTCCTACTATGATTGCCAGTATTTATGGCATGAATGTCCGTTTGCCTTTTGAACAAGGCCCGCATACTTTTGGCGGCATCATTTCCCTACTCCTGTTTATTTCCGGTTTTTTGGTTGCGATTTTTTTTAAAAAAGATTGGCTTTAGATATTTGCGTAGAAGAAGTATATTGCGACTTGGCCAACCAAAAATGCGAGACCACAGAGGATGATGACAACCTTCCAGACGTGTTTAAAATAGCGGCGCTTGGGAATTATGATACTTAGGTATTTGGGCAATGTTATTTTCACTTATTCAAGGATTATTCTAACAAAATTTTTCTTGCCTACGCGTATTACTTGGTTATTTGTAAATTCTACTTCTGATTCCTCGACAGTTTGGCCATCAATCTCTACTGCTTTTTGAGAAATTAGTCTTTTGGCTTCAGATTTACTCGGAGCAAGATTGTTTTCAACCAAAAAATCTACCAATTCGACTGCAGGTAGCTTTAGTTTGATTGTGGGCATCTCGCCGCTTGTTTCACCTTTTTGGAAAAGCTTTTCAAACTGGTTTTGGGCAATTTCAGCTTCTTTTTGTGTGGATATTTGTGCGATTATTTCAAAAGCCAAACGTTTTTTAAACTGGATTGGATTTTTGCCTCCCTTTATTTCGTTTGCAATCGATTCTATTTCTTGTTGGGAAACATTAGTTAAACATTCCAGGCCGTTTATTATTACTTCATCCGGGAAACTCATAACAGCGCCAAAGATTTTTTCTGGCGGGTCTGTTAGGACTATGGCATTACCTGAGGTTTTGCCCACCTTGTTGCCCTCTTTGTCTACTAAAAGTTGGGTGGTCATAACAAACTTGTTTTTGTTTTTCATTTTGTGCATTAGGTGTCTGCCCATCATCATGTTAAAAAGCTGATCACGTCCGCCCAGTTCAACGTCTACATCCATGGCCACAGAATCGTAACCTTG
>CAYGDE010000008.1:15991-19900 GCA_964348615.1 uncultured Gammaproteobacteria bacterium
GGGTCGCCAATCCTTCCGGTAAAATCGCCAATTAGAAAAATTACTTCGTGCCCCAGTTCTTGCCACTGGCGTAGTTTTCTAAGGCCAATCATGTGGCCTATATGCAGTTGGGGTGATGTTGGGTCGAAGCCTTGATAAATACGCAGTTTTTTACCGCTTCTTAGAAGTTTTTCAAGTTCTTCTTTTGAAGGCAGTACCTGGTCTACCCCCTTTGTCAAAAGTTCGTCGATTTTGTCCATATCTGAATCTTAGCTTTTTTCCCCATTTCTGGCAATGACCTTTGTTTTACTTTTAAGTTATAATACTTGTTAAGGTTTTCATGAAATTTCATAGGGCGGGAGCCCGTAGGTTTACAACAAGAATTTCTAAGCTTCCCAAGCTTACTTCTGGGGCGCAAAGCGATCACCCATTTACTGTTTCTCATAATTTTAATAAGCGCCGGTTTTGGATAAGGTTTTTTGGACTTGTGTCTACTCTTGCCTTTTTTTCTTTGATCGGGCTGATTATTTTTACAGTTTTTTCTTTTGTAATTTTTGCCAAAGACCTGCCTTCTCCGAATAAGCTTTCAAGTAGGGACTCTTCCCTTTCTACAAAGATTTATGACCGAAACGGGAAACTTCTTTACGATATATATGGCGATAAAAACAGAGCGCTTGTAGACTGGCAAAATCTTCCACCACACGTAAAGCAAGCGACTATTGCCATAGAAGACAAGGATTTTTATAAACACCAAGGTTTCTCTTTTGTTGGAATTATTCGCGGCGCCTCGAGGGTTTTATTTTTCCAAAGAGCTCAAGGCGGTTCGACTATCACCCAACAAGTTGTTAAAAATACCCTGCTTACTTCAGAGCGAACGATAACCAGAAAAATAAAGGAATTTATGCTTTCTATTCAGGTTGAACGCAAATATACAAAAGATGAAATTTTGCAGATTTACTTAAATGAGGTGCCTTATGGAGGTACGGCTTGGGGAATTGAAGCTGCATCCCAAACTTATTTTGGAAAAAACGCTCGCGACTTAACCTTAACTGAAGCAATTGTTTTGGCAGGATTTCCTCAGAGTCCGTCTTTCTATTCCCCTTATGGTACGAATCCTAAGGCTTATGTCGATCGTGCCAATGCTGTTTTAAGGCGGATGCGTGAAGACGATTATATTTCTAAGGAACAGGAAGAACAGATAAAAGCAGAAATTCCAAATATAACTTTTTCACCGGATAACCAGGGAATAAAAGCCCCACACTTTGTGTTTTTTGTAAAACAGCAGTTAATAGACAGATATGGTGAAAAATTGGTTGAGCAAGGCGGTCTTAAGGTTACAACGTCTTTAGATTTAGAGCTGCAAGATAAGGCCCAAAGTATTGTTTCTGAAGAAGTTGAAAAATTGGCTGATTTTAAAGTTGGCAATGGCTCTGCAGTTGTTATTGATCCAAAGACAGGAGAAATTCTTTCGATGGTTGGTTCTTTCGATTATTTTGCCAAAGACTACGATGGACAAGTGAATGTCTCCACGTCACTCCGGCAACCAGGTTCGGCTTTGAAGCCTTTTACTTATGCAACGGCATTTAAATCTGGTTACACGCCAGCCTCAGTTTTAATGGATGTTCCTACCGAATTTCCCGGAGGAGTTGGCCAGCCGTCTTACAAGCCTGTTAACTATGACGGTAAATACAGAGGCCCTATGCAAGTGAGGTTTGCGCTTGCCAATTCCGAAAATGTCCCTGCGGTTAAGATGCTGGCTTTGGTAGGTATTAAAAACATGCTAAGAACGGCCTACGATTCCGGCCTTAGCAGTTTGGAGCCGACTGACGATAACTTAAAGCGTTTTGGCCTTTCGGTTACTTTGGGGGGCGGAGAAATAACGCTTCTTGATTTGGTAGATTCTTATGGCACTTTCGCCAATCAAGGGGTACATGTTGAGCCAGTTTCAATTTTGAAGGTTGAGGACAAAGGCGGTAAGGTTTTGGAAGAGAAAAAAGACGAAAAGGGCAAAGAAGTTTTAGGCCGTGACGTAGCTTTTTTGATCTCGCATATACTTTCGGATAATAATGCTAGATCTTTAGTTTTTGGGACAGGGTCTCTTTTGAATATTCCTGGCAAAACTGTTGCCGTTAAAACTGGAACTACGGATGACAAGCGGGATAACTGGGCTGTTGGATATACCCCTTCTGTTGTAGTTGGTGTATGGGTTGGAAATAATGATAATTCGCCAATGAATAGTGCAATTGCTTCTGGGGTGACAGGTGCGACACCTATTTGGAATAAGATCATAAAGGCTGCCTTGGAAGGTAAGGGGGCAGAAGGGTTTAATAAACCAGACAATGTTATTGCAATGGAGGTTGATGCTTTGGGTGGCGGTTTACCGTGTAAGGATTTACCCAAGCGCAGTGAATATTTTATTAAAGGAACAGAACCTACCAAGGATTGTTTGGTGGAAAAGACTTTGGACGGAAAAGACTACTTTGTATTTTTGGAATTTGACCCAGTTTCCACTGATGGCAGGAATAGATGGCAAGAAGGTATCGATTCTTGGGCGCAGTTGCAAAGCGACGATAAATATAAACCTCCGAGCGGTTTGAAAAACGAACCAAACCAAAACCCCGATGATATTAACACAGACATAACCACACCAGGTGAGAGGTCGCAGGTAGATTTTAGTTTGGATGTTGAGGCACATGTGCGAACAGGAAGAAAGATTACCAAGGTAGAATTTTCTGTGGATGGAAACCTAAAAGATACAAAAAGTGATAACTCTGGTATTTATAAATTTCATTACAACTTCTCGGATTCTTCCAAAGGCAAACACAAAATAAAAGTTCAGTCTTTTAATGAAGCAGGGAAAGACCATGTTCGTGAAATAGAAGTTTCGGTCGGCGAACCCTGGAAAGATTAATTAGCCCCCTTTTAACTATAAGTCTTCAATTTTGCCCTATTGCCAAAATTTTCTAAAATTGCTATACTTATTTTATCTCAATTTTAATTAGTTGAGGTAGAAGCAGTCAGAAATGGCTGTTTTTTTATGGCACTGAGTCGATTTTCCTCCATTTTTTCCCATTTTTGTGCTGATATTGGTAAATAAGTGCAAGAATCGACTATTTTTGTGCAAATTTTTGCTTTTATTAAGAAATGCGTTTGAGGCTAAAGGGTGTATTTATTGGCAGCTGTGACCTTTGATTGATAGTACTTATTGTTTTTGTGCGTTTTCTATAGGGTTTGATATTCCCCCTCTATGCTTTTTGCTCGGTGGCTAGTTTATAGTAGCTTGTTTTTGTTTTGCCAAACTTTTTCAAAATTCCCTTTTTGACCAAAGATGCCAAAAGCATGTGAGCTTGCTGTCTGCTTACTTCCAAAGTTTCTGCAATGTCAGAAGTTTTTATGGCTTTTTTGTCTAATACAACTTGAATTACGTCTTCTTCCCTTTTGGTTACAAGTACCCGTTTTTCACCAGAAACTTCGTCTATTTCTTTTCTTTTGAGTTTGTTAATTCTGGAAAGCGCAGCCTGCAGAGAAAAAGCAATGCCTTCCAGAAAATATTCTATCCACTCTGTTTTTTGTCCTGAATCAGCACTGTGCAGTTTGTCAGAATATTCTTCACGGTCGATATCATAGTAGTCGTCTAAGATAAAGAAACGAGCGACGTCATACTGTTTTTGCTGTAAAAAGTATGAGGTTAAGATTCGTGCCATTCTGCCGTTACCATCGAAAAATGGGTGGATGTAGGCAAATTGATGATGCATGATGCTTGCACGAATGAGCGGGTGAAGTTCTTCTTGGGTGTTGGTCCAGGTATAAAGTTCGCTAAGTGCTTTTGCAATTTCTGCAGCTTTGTGGAATGGCGGTTGATGTTTGACTACGATTTCAGTTTGTGTTTTGTGGCCTACAAATACTTCTCCTTCCCTGAACTTGCCTAGA
>CAYGDE010000008.1:20000-21209 GCA_964348615.1 uncultured Gammaproteobacteria bacterium
AAAATTTGGTTTTCCTGCGAAAGAGCAAGCGCAAGAGACGGGATGAGCTCTTGTTCTAAAAGAGAGCCGTATAGCCTTTCGATAGAGCCAAGTGTGTTTACGATTTTGGAGGTAAATGCGAACTTAGGTTCAAACATACAGCTGTATTATATACGAATAGAGATTAATTGTCAAGTTATTTGTAAAGTTAATTGTAAAGCTATAAAGGGTTATTGTACTAGTATGTTTCCGGTCATTGTGTCGGCATGGGCACTACAATGGTACGGGTAAATGCCGGCTGTGTCGAAAGCTAACGTATATTTGTCGCCATTTTCAAGTGCCTTGGAGTTTTGGCTTTGCAAATAAGTATGAGCGGGATGGGAGTCGGTATTAACGTAGTGGGTGGTGTTGTCATTGTTTGTCCATGTGACCTTGGTTCCTTTTGAGATTTTGATATTTTGAGGGACAAATACAATATTTTTCATATCGATTGTAATTTCTTTTTGTTGGGTCATGTCTTTGTAATTTGCTGCTTGGGTTTTGTCGATTTCAAATTGAAAACTGCCGTCGTGACATGTAGCGTCTGGCCAACAAGCGTTGTAGTTGACCGTATACAGGCCGTTTGGGGATGTCGGGTCTATTTTCCTTCTCAAAGCTAATTTGTTTGTATCAATAGTAGTTTCCCCTTGCCCATAATCTTTACCGTCTTTTTCGATTTTAATTTCGGAAGGTTTTGCCAGGTCGAAGTTGAAATTAATAACTATATTTATTGGAACTCCTGCAAGAGTCGATCCATGTTCTGGCGTGTTTGATTCGTAATGAGCGCTTTTTTTAGGAGTTTGAAATGTTGCCGTTTGGTTTTTTTGGGTATCCTTGCTAGTTTGAGAAGAACTTGTTGTTTGTTGCCCAGGAGGAAATGTACAGCCAGAGAAGATCAGTGCACTAAATACAACAAGAGATGCTATTACGGTATTTTTCACTTATAGTTTAGTCTAGCAAAAATTACAAATGATAGTCAAAATTTGCGGTGTTTGGAAGATCTATTTTTTTTATTAACTCAAACCCTTTTCCGGCAATTTTCCAGCCTGCATAAGCTACAGCTGCACCTATTACGAAACTGCTTAGGTGAGACCGTGCGGCACCATTAATTGCTTCTGTGGCACCCCAGATAACCATAAATAAGCCTGTGGTGACCAATAAGGCTCCGAATGTTTTTCGGCCAATATCTTC
>CAYGDE010000009.1:0-11573 GCA_964348615.1 uncultured Gammaproteobacteria bacterium
TTGGCAAAAATATTGTTGGCATATCCGGGGATAAATTGTTTGAGGTTAATTTGGCTACAAATGACGTTTCTGGGGTGGATAGTGTTTTTGGTACAGATAGCGGTATCGTTTTTGACAATAAGGCTTTTGTAATTTCTGGGGACAAAGTGTGGAGGCAAGATTTTGTTGGAGGTAAGGCTTTGGAGGTAGGAACTAAAGCCGGCGGGTTGGACGTTGCCGTATTTTTCGGTAATGTTTATATATTGTCTTTGGATTCGATATACAAGTTTGTACCTGTCGAAGGGGGTTATGCAGAAGGTACGGAGTACTTAGCAAGTTCTCAAAGTTTTACTTCCAATTCCCATTTTGCAATTGACAGTTCTATTTGGGTAACTGCGGGTGATAAGATCCTTAAATTTACTCGCGGAGAGAAAGAGGACTTTGAAGTTACAGGGTTACCTGGTGATGCAGCGGGATATGAGTTTTCTTTGATTTTTACCAATGGGGACATTGATAATTTGTATGTTTTGGATAAAGCTAATTCAGCGCTTTTGGTTATTGGGAAAGATGGAACTTACAAGAAGGTTTATCAAGCTTCGGAATTTGCAAAAACTGTCGATTTAATTGTTTTTTCTGATGAAAGTAAGATTTATTTAGCTGTGGGGGATAAGATATTAGAAGCGGAATTGTAGATGAAGATTTATAACAAGCGGGCGAGAAATAAGTACCAGTTTTTGGAAAAATTTGAAGCGGGGATTGTACTTTTGGGGGCTGAGATTAAGTCGCTTAGGGCTGGAAGGGTCAACCTTTCGGAATCTTTTGCCAGAATACGCAATGGTGAAGTATTTTTGATAAATGCCCACTTTTCTTCTTGGATGGGATCGGAAAAATATTCACCTGTAACCCGCGAGCGAAAACTACTTTTGCACAAGAAGCAAATTTTGAATTTGCAAGGAAAAATGAGTGCTAGAAGGCTGGCACTTGTACCGACCGCGATTTACATAAAGGGCAATTTGGCAAAAGTTGAAATTGCTCTTTGTAAAGTTAAGGCCAAATACGACAAACGAGCTGATATTAGAAAGAAAACAATAGCAAGAGATATAGAGAAAGCCTTGCGAGAAAAGTAATTTTTAGTTCTTTACAAAAACAGTAGCATAATCGTCTTTGAAAACTGTTTGCCATTTGGGATTATTTATTAAGCTTTTGGCAAGAGGAATATCGTCGGGGAGAAAAACCACTTCAACATTATATTTTTCCAATTTTTTCTCGAAATCATTTAAGGCATAGATGATTTGTAAATATTCAAAGGCAAACGAGTGTCCGTTTACAATAAAATTGTCCATGGCGCTGTAATAGAATAGTTTCAGGTCCTTGTCGTAAATTAACATGTAGCTTGCCCAATTGGCTTCTGTAAGGATCCGTTTGCCTTTTAAATTGTTTTGAATATACTCGCTTCCGTTATTTGGCCAAGCGTATTGTATTTTGGGTGCTCTGGTTTTTATAAATTTTGAATAATTTTGTGCAGAAGTATATGCAGTTGTTATTTCGACTATGTTTTTAACCATGAGCAAAAAAAGCACAAGGGTAAAAACTGCAATCGAGGTTATAACTGGTAGTGCGTTGACGGCCTCTTTTTTAAATTTGTTTTTAAAAAAAGTAATTATATGATTTGTGGGAGATACTAGAAAAATTAAAAGAATGACAGATGCGCGTGAAGAAATAAGTGAAAGCGTAAGAGCTATTATCAAAAAGGCCTTCTCAGTTTTATCTAAGTGAATTTTAAAAATCTTCATAGCTACCAGAATAGTTATTGTGAATGCTGCAAAAATCCAGCCGGAATTGTTGGTATTTATCAACGGTTGCCAGTCCGGATTTATTGATTGGATATGGTAAGAGTTTACAAGCATAGAAATTGCTTGCTTCCACGAATTTTGGAAATATGGGTTTATTAAGGTTGCTGCAATTGATGCGGGAATTAAAAATATGATGCGAGTCGCCTTTTTTTTGTTAGAAAAGAAATATTCGGTAGCAATAAGAATAAAAAGCGTGAATATCCCAAATACAAACGAGGCGTGTAAGTTTACCCACAGAAAAAAAATAGCGGGGGTAAAAAATATGAGTTTGGAGCCGTGGTGTTTGTACTTTAAAAAAAGATAGTAGAGTAAAGCTGAAAATAAAAGAGAGAAAACTCTGGTTCTTGCCCCTCCGACAGTGTAAGCAAGAGGAGCAAGGGTGAGGATAAACAAGGTGCTAGTTTTTTCTTTGTTTAGAAGTTGAACTATTTTGTAAAGCACATACACGCAAATTGAAAGTATTGCTGTGTAGAAAATTGTGGCACCATAAAAACCTAGCGTCTTGAAGGAAAGATAAAGTAGAACCTCGCTGCCCCACGAGTGATAGACATATGGATAATCTGGGTTTGAAAAGGAGAAGATATCCACTTTAGGGACAGTTTTGTTTTGAAGGATATATTCACCAACTCTTATGTGCCAGCCAAAATCAGTGTCGGTGATAACCTGCAAACACAGAAGAAAAACGAAAAGTGACAATAACAGTTTTTTGATCACTTTAACAATTATGACATTTTTGAATTTAAGGCTAATTTTTGGTATAATTCAGGTCTTGTCGGGGGTGTATTGTTTCGACAGGATTTGCACTTTAAAAACTGCAAGCCGAATACGATTCTGGAGTGCGTTAAACTCTGAATCAACTTTACGTGCAAAGAATAAAGCACAAGAGCTTTTTGCTGCCTTTACAGGCAGACAAGAGTTTGCTTTCGCTGCATAAAAACAGCTCTAAGCATGTCTTATTAGCTTTTTCCCAACGGGGCTATTAAGGCACAAACTCAGTCGGGATTGTCCTTTTACTTTGATCGAGTATCAGGATGAAACTTTAGATCTTTGCTTTGTTTCTGTTTGTTAATCGACAAAGAGGTGAAGCGAGATAAATACGATTAACTACGCTTGTAGATGTTTTTAATATGCAGTTTTGGACAAGGGTTCATTGCCCTTCACCTCCACTGAAAAATCCTTCCAAATCGGAAGGATTTTTAGTTTATAGTTGATAGTAGGTAGTTTGTAGAAGTTGTCTGTGAACTGTGAACCAAAAACTGTGAACTTCTTGGATCTTATTTTTCCCAAACATTGTGTTTCTTGTAAAAAACTGGGTAGTTACCTTTGTAAAAATTGCTATTTGAAAATTGAATTTGTACAAAATCCAGTTTGTCCGATATGCCAAAGACAAGCGGTTTCTGGAAAAACGCATCCTGGTTGCGCGGGGAAATATAAACTGGATGGTTTGGTGGTTGCGTGCAGATATTTGGGGCCAGTAAAAATGGCGATTATTAAGGTGAAATACAAATGGATATATGATGTTGAAAAAGTATTTGTGGATTTGCTGTCTGAATGTTTTTGGAAATTTGACGTTCCTGGGGATATTATTTTAGTTCCTGTCCCGCTTCATTTTAAGCGTAAAAGTTGGCGAGGATTTAACCAAAGCGAAATTTTGGCAAAAAGTCTGGCAAAAAAATTTAAGGTTCCATTTGCAAATATGCTTGCTCGCACAAGGGAAACTAAAACTCAGGTGGGTTTGGGCAGGGATGCTAGGCGCGAAAATGTTAAAGGAGCTTTTGTTGTTTCTGGAACTGTACTGAAAGACAAAAATATAGTTTTGGTGGATGATGTTTTTACCAGCGGGGCAACAATTTCGGAATGCTGCAATGTTTTAAAGCGCGCTGGGGCAAAAAGCGTTTGGGCTCTTTCGGTTGCGCTTGGGTAAAGTGTTGCATTCTGGTAAAATTAGTCCGTTTGTTATTTGGAGAGGTCGCATAGTTGGTCCATTGCGGAGGTTTGCTAAACCTCTGAGCTTTAAACGGCTCGCGTGGGTTCGAATCCCACCCTCTCCGCTGCGTTGGGAGGCGTCGCATAGTGGACTAGTGCGGTAGTCTTGAAAACTACTAGGGCGCAAGCCCTCAGAGGTTCGAATCCTCTCGCCTCCGCTCCCAAATTTTATGCTAATATTAATTTAAGATATATTTCTGCTCCCATGCCTAGGTTTCATAAGACAGACATTCACGTAGACAATCATGACTATAAAATCCTTTCTAAGGAAGAATTGGATGCCAAGCATGTGGCGTGTTTGGATGCAAAATCCATAATTTCTTGGAAATCCCCAGAACGGATTTTTGTTGCAAGGTCTAAAAATTATTTTACAAAGGTTGCACTGTATGCCTTGGTAGGTATTTTAGGTGCTATTGCTTTTGGCGAGTTTATTTTTGTAGGTGTAATTATTGCGCTGGTTTTTGTAATGTATGTTTTTGCCACTTTGGCGCCTTCGGTTATTGAACATAGGATAACTAGTATGGGCATTATTTCCGGGGGCAGGCCGTTTTTATGGGAAGAATTGGATTCTTTTTGGTTTGACAAAAAAGGAGAGGATAGGCAGCTTTTGGTGCAGACGAGGCTGCATTTTCCAACTCGCCTGATAATGATTTTAACAACGGTTTCCGAAAGGACACTTTTAGATCTTTTAGAAAAACATCGTTTGCATTTTCACCCTGCGCCAGTTCACAACATAATGGACAAGTGGGCAAGTACGCTGCGTAGCCGAATCAACCTTGACTAAAGTTGAGGAATATCAAATCTCCCTATCCAATTTCAAATGATGCAAGTAAATCCGTTATAATGACGTCGAGTTTGGGTCCCTGTAGTTCAATTGGATAGAACGTTTCCCTGCGAAGGAAAAGATTGGCCGTTCGAGTCGGCCCAGGGGCACACTTCGACAGGCTCAGTGTAAACTGGAGGAGTGCCAGAGTGGCCGAATGGGCTCGTTTCGAAAACGAGTATTGCCGTAAGGTAATCAGGGGTTCGAATCCTCTCTCCTCCGCAGATAGTTTGTATCAGTGTATGCTTATTTTATCCCTCGGAAGTTTATGAAAACCGCGTATTTTTTGATTGGACTTATTGTTTTTGGAGTACTTGTGTATGGTAAAGCCTTTTTTGCTGGTTTTCAGATAGACGATATTGGCTTAATTGTAAATTTTCCACTCGTTCATTCTCTACATTCTGTACCAGCCTTATTTACGGGTGGTTTTAGTTATCAACTGGAAAATACGGGATTTTTCCAATTTTATTACAAACCCATTATGATGATTTGTTTTGCCATATTTTATTCCCTTGGACACGGGGGTGCTTTTACGTTCCATGCGTTTCAGATAATTCTTTTTATTGTTAATAGCTTGTTATTGTTTTACTTTTTCTCGAAAATTTTTGGGCGTAATTTTGCTTTTCTTTTTTCGTTATTATTTTTACTCCATCCCGCAAACAGAGAAGTAGCGACTTATATTGCGAGCTTGCAAGACACACTATATTTTTTCTTTGGAATCAGTGCTCTTTGTCTGATTATAAATAGAGATAAACGTGGAGAAGGTAGAAGAAAATTTCTAATAATTTACCTTTTGCTGCTTGGGTCTTGTCTATCTAAAGAAACCGGCATGCTTTTTCTATTTCTTATACTGTTTTGGTCTTATTTATTTAAAAAAGAGGCTTTTAAGATGTATTTATACGTTTCAGGTTTTGTATTTATTACTTATTTAGCATTGAGGCTTTATGCTTCGAGCAATATTTATCTTGTGCTTTTAGATAATAGGATTCTCTATGAAACTTTTCCTCAAAGAATATACATTATTTTTGGAGTGATTCGTTTTCAGATCCAGGAAATGGTTTTACCAGGATTAATGTCTTTTGGGCAAGTTACAACAAAAACGATTTCATTTTTGCAAACTGTCGTTTCTTTTTTTGAGACCATTGTTTTTTTGGGTATAATTTGTGCAATTGGTTTACTTTTAGTACAAAAAAGCAAGAAGGAATTTAGATATTTTCTATTTTTTACGGCTTGGTTATTGCTGGGCATTGGATTACATTCGCAAATAATTGAGCTCGATGTTTTTGCTGCAACCCGATGGCTTTATTTTCCTCTTGCGGGTGCATTGGGTATGGTTGGGTTAGTTGTATCTGCTTTTTTTTCGGAAGTTCCTAGAAAGAAAAGGGTATTTTCAATTGTTTACATTATAGTTTTATTATTTTATATTCGAGAACTGTATTTGTTGGTTTGGCTGCGTTGATGGCAAAGACAAGGTGCGTTTCTGATATACAATACTGTAGAGCATCTAATAACTATAGAACGTTGGTTCCAGACCATATGCTCAGTCTGTCCTGCGATTATAATGAAGCCGGATAAGGTTTGTAATTTAATTGAATTATTAATATGGAGAGAAAAATTGGGTTAGGCAGCAGACATATTTTTGATGGCTATGAAGTAGTCGAGCGAGATGTTGGCAAGTTTTGTGTTGTGAAGCTTGATAAAAATACTGGACGCATCGCGGGTTCTGAGATCTTTGCGACAGACGACTATGTGATGGCTTCAGGTATTGCCAATTTGTTAGCATTAGCATTTTCAGCTGGAAGAGCGCAGGGAAATATTGGTTTTGCGATTAGTAATATCGGTTACGCAGAAATAGAATCTAGGACTAGGGCGGAAAGGTTATGCAGGCTGTATGCATTGGACACTGACGGTGAGAGGCAGAATGAACCAGTTATTTTTCGGTCGCAGGAGGAATTAGTTGCTGGTCTTCAAAATCTATTGAGAGGAAGCGGTTTGGATGCCTCTTAAGAGGGTTTTTAGTGCCGGCGGCATAGTTTTAAGAAGAAGTACAAAAGGGATAGAGGTTTTGGTGACACAACATTCGGGCCATAAGGGATGGGAATTTCCAAAAGGGCATTTGGAGGTTGATGAATCTTCCCAGCAGGCAGCTTTGCGCGAAGTAGAAGAAGAAGCTGGGGTGGTTGCTAAGGTTTTAGAAAAAGTAGACAAAATTGAATATTTTTATTATGAAGATAAACAAAAAGTTTTAAAAACAGTAGTTTATTTTTTGATGGAATATGTGGGTGAAGTGAAAGCAACGACTGCTTTTGAGGTTATGGATAAAGCCTGGTTGCCCCTTGATGAGGTTGAAGGCAGATTGACATTTGGCGACACGAAAGAATTATGGAAGAAAGCAGAGAAGCTGATATAGGTAGTAGGTCGTAGATAGTTGGAGAGGTCGCATAGTGGACTAGTGCGCAGACCTGGAAAGTCTGTATAGCCGTAAGGTTATCGAGGGTTCGAATCCCTCCCTCTCCGCTCGTCGAAACAAAGTTTTGCAAATCATAGAATTTGTTCGCAAATTCTGTTTAGCGCAAACTTGTTTCTCCTTGAAAAGTAAGGTATATAATTTGGGCGCGGATATGGAACAAGTGGACGAGATCAAAAGCAAGATTGATATTGTAGAAGTTATTTCTTCGTATGTCCCTCTTAAAAAAGCTGGTAGGAATCTTTCGGGTTTGTGCCCTTTTCATGGAGAGCGGACACCTTCTTTTATGGTTTCCCCAGAAAGGCAAGCATTTAAATGCTTTGGGTGCTCAAAAGGTGGAGATGTTTTTACTTTCTTGGAAGAAATAGAAGGTTGGGATTTTCGGGAGACTTTAGAGGAATTGGCAAAACGTTCTGGGGTGAAACTGGCGGATTTTAAACCTACTGGCGCATCACGCGACCGCGAAAAGCTAATTGCTATTAACAAGTTGGCTTCTAAATTTTACAAATACATTTTGCAAAAACATAAGCTTGGTGAGCCTGGGAGACAGTATTTACAAAAACGTGGAATAGATGAGGATTTATGGGAAAAGTTTGATTTGGGTTATGCACCGGGTGGCTGGGAAAATGTTTCTAAGTTTTTGACTAAAAAAGGTTATCAACTCTCAGATATCGCGACTGCCGGGCTTATTATTTCTCGGGATTCGAGGCCTTCTGGAGGATTTTACGATAGGTTTCGCGAGCGGTTAATGTTTCCGATCAAAGACAGCAAAGGGGTGGTAGTAGGGTTTTCGGGCCGGGTTTTGTCTCAAAACGTTAAGGAAGCAAAATACGTAAATTCGCCCCAGACACCAATTTTTAACAAAGGGTCACTGCTTTTTGGCTTGGATTTGGCGAGAAGGGAAATAAGAGAAAAGGGTGAAGCAGTTTTGGTGGAAGGCGAATTCGATGTCTTATCTTCACATAAGGCAGGCCTTTTTAATGTGGTTGCTTCTAAGGGGACAGCCTTAACCGATTTGCAGATTGCAACGCTTTCAAGAATTTGCGAGCGGGTAATTTTATGTTTCGATACAGACTTGGCTGGTGATGCTGCTGCAAGACGCGGGATTGAGCTTATGGATATTGCCGGCCTTTCGGTGAAGGTGGTTGAAATGGGTGCTTATAAAGACCCAGACGAATTTGCACAGAAAGATGCGGCGGGGTTTTTGGCGGCAATTGTCAAAGCCGTTGATATTTATGATTATTTTTTGGAGTCTGCGAGCAAGCGTTTTGATGTCTCTTCGGCTGATGGCAAAAAGAAAGTAGGTGCAGAAATAATTCCTTTAATTTCCAAAATTTCCGACGATATGGTACGGGCTCATTATATTTCCAAACTTGCCAAGCTTCTAGATTTGGAAATCTCTTTGGTTTCGGAGGCTGTTTCTAAAAAAAAGCCAAATATTTTCGTCGCTGTCTCACAAGAAGAAACCCAGCCTGTTATTTTAGGCCACAAGCTAACCCAGGAGGAATATTTCTTGGCACTTTTGGTGTTTTTTGATAATATTTTTGAAGAAATAATTACTATCTTGGAGCCTGCGGATTTCGAGAATAAGCAGGCGAGTATGTTTTGGAAGTGGACTCGTGATATAATTAAAAGTTCAGATACACCTAAGTCTAGGAAATTTAGCTCGCATTTGAAAGATCTGCCTAAAAATTTGTCTGATTTTGTTGATAGCTTATATCTTGTTAATATAGGTAGTGAGTTTTCAGAACGTGATCTTTGGGCACAAGAAGCAATAAAGACCGCAAAACTGCTGAAAAGAGTTTCTTTAAAGCGGAAGCTGAAAGGTTTATCGGAGATGATTAGGCAAAGCCAGAGACAAAAAGACGAAAAGAGTTTACAAAAATTGCTATTGGAGTTTGAAAAAAAATCACAAGAGGTTAAAAATATTTAAATGGGAAGAAAACCAAAAATAGATCCACAAGTAAAAAATGACAAAAAAGTTTCTGCAACAGGCGCTGTGGCTTTGCCTGCAAAAAAGGTAGATTCGGAAGCTAGAAAAGTTGAAATTAGAAAACTTCTAAAACGGGGTAAAGAGCAGGGTTTTATTACTCAAGAAGAAATCCTTTCCGTTTTTCCGACTCCAGAGGTTGAAGTTGAAGCGGTTGATGATCTTTACCATAAATTGATTTCTGAAAATATAGACGTTTTTGACACGACCGAAATGGATGGTACGGATATGACCAAGTCTGTTTCGGAACTGGAAAAAGAACTTGAAGGCTTGGCTTCTTTGGAAGAAGGCTATCTTTCAGATCCGGTTAGGATGTACTTGCGCGAAATTGGAAGAGTTTCCCTTTTAAGATATGAAGAAGAGGTTTCTTTGGCAAAGCGGGTAGAAAAGAACGATAAAAAGGCCAGAGAAAAGCTAATCAATGCGAATTTGAGGCTGGTTGTTTCTATCGCAAAAAAGTACGTGAATAGGGGTCTGACACTTTTGGATCTTATAGAAGAAGGCAATATTGGGCTTATGCGTGCTGTTGAAAAATATGACTGGAGACGCGGTTACAAATTTTCAACATATGCGACATGGTGGATTAGACAGGCTATAACTCGTGCGATTGCAGATCAGGCGAGGACAATTAGGATTCCTGTTCATATGGTTGAAACTATTAATAAGTTTAATAGGATTTCTAGAAAATTGATGCAGGAATTGGGAAGAGAACCTACTCCGGAAGAGGTTGGTTTGGAAATGGAAATAGATCCGGAAAAGGTTCGCGAAATTATCAAAGTTTCGCAGGAACCGGCTTCTTTGGAGGCGCCAGTTGGCGAGGAAGAAGATTCAAGACTTGGAGATTTTATCCAAGACGCATCTGCTTCTCCTACAGATCAGGCTACCCAGGCCCTTTTGAAAGATCATATTAAAGAAGTACTTTCAACTCTTTCGCCAAGAGAAGCAAAGGTTTTGGAGTATAGGTTTGGTTTGGAAGACGGCAAGCAGAGAACTTTGGAAGAAGTTGGCAAGGAATTTGGTGTTACCCGAGAGCGAATAAGACAAATTGAGGCAAAATCAATTAGGAAACTTCGTCATCCTACGCGTGCCAAAAAACTTCGTGATTATCTAGAAGCAATATAGTGGTTAATTGTTGCAAAAAATAATTATTGGTGCAAAACTAAGATTGTGAGGGTTTTTGTTTTTATACTTCTACTTTTGATTGCTACGTCTACTATTTATAATGCTTATTTGCTTCGTGGGGGTAAGCTTGCCATGAGTCAGATTTTGATGGTGTTGGGTATGGTTTGTTTAATTTTCTCTCAACTTTTGGAAGTTATCGGTATGGATGGGGTAATGATTTTCCAACTTTCTTTGCAAAATATTTTATTTGTTTTGGGATTTGTCTTTTTTCTTGCGTCTTCCCTGAAGCTTAGGTTTGCAATAAAGTAATCTAGTAACTAGCTACTAGTGACTAGTTCTGTTTTAATATCTCCATGGATTTTTTGAAGCATGTATGGAAAAAGTGGCTTGCAATTGCAAAGCCTATTGGTAACTTTCAGTCGCAAGTTATTCTTTCGGTTTTTTATATTATTTTGTTTTTACCTCTTGGTGTTGGGTACAGGCTTTTTGCAGATCCTTTTTTACTTAGGAAAAAAATTAAAAGTAATTTTGGTGTTTGGGAACATTCAAAAGAAACGATTGAGACGGCAAAGAGACAATACTAATGTATATTCTTGGAATTTCTTGCTATTATCACGAATCGGCGGCATGTCTTTTAAAGGATGGAGTTGTGATTGCAGCTTCCGCAGAAGAAAGATTTTCTAGGAAAAAACACGACAGTGAGTTTCCGAAATTGGCAGTGGAGTTTTGTCTTGCGCAAGCCGGGATTTCAATTGGCGATGTAGACTATTTGGTTTTTTATGAAAAACCCTTTTGGAAATTCCAGAGAATTTTAATTTCCACTCTTGCCTCTTGGCCTTTGGCATTTAGGCTTTTTGCCAAGGCGATGGTTGTTTGGCTTGCCGATAAATTGTGGGTGAGGTCGCTTCTTTCAGATGCTTCCGGAATAGATCCGAAAAAAATACTTTTTGTTCCGCACCACATTTCTCATGCAGCTTCTAGCTTTTATCCTTCAGGTTTTTCTGATTGTGCAATTATTACTTGTGACGGTGTAGGTGAGTGGACAACCACTACTTATGGGGTGGGACGCGGTAATGATATTGAAGTTTTGGGAGAAATTAAATTTCCGCATTCTTTGGGACTTTTGTATTCAACTTTTACAGCGTTTTTGGGTTTTGAGGTTAATGATGGGGAATATAAAGTGATGGGTATGGCACCTTATGGGGAACCTAAATATTTGGACAAGGTAAAAAAACTGGTTAAGGTTTATAAAGACGGTTCATATCGCTTGGAAATGGAATATTTTAAATTTCATCGTTCTTCTGATACTTCTTATAGCTCTAAATTTGTTGAGCTTTTTGGTAAACCAAGGCC
>CAYGDE010000009.1:11673-20602 GCA_964348615.1 uncultured Gammaproteobacteria bacterium
CTTCTGATACTTCTTATAGCTCTAAATTTGTTGAGCTTTTTGGTAAACCAAGGCCGAGAGATATGTATTTTTTTACAAAAAAGAGTGGATACCCGGCTTATTTTGGCGAAAAACCCAAAAATTACGCCCAGCTGTGTGAGCAGAATCAGTATTTTGCTGATATTGCAGCTTCAATTCAAGCATTCACCGAAGAAACATTGTTAAAACTTGCAAATTTTGTGCACCAGAAAACCAAGATGGATAGTTTGTGTATTGCAGGAGGAGTTGGTTTAAACAGTGTTGCAAATGGGTTTTTGTTGCGAAAGAGCCCTTTTTTGCGTATTTTTGTGCAGCCGGCAGCTGGTGATGATGGTGGCAGTTTAGGTGCTGCGTTTTATGTATACCACGCCATTTTAGGCAAGAAACGCAAATACACCCAGGACAATTGTTATTTTGGAGCAAGCTTTTCGGATTTGGAGATCGAAAAGTTTTTGAAGAGTAAAAAAATAAAGTTTAAAAAGATGGCAAGTGAGGCAAGTTTGGTGGATTTTCTAGCAAAAGGGTTGGCAGACGGAAAGGTAATTGGTTTTTTCCATGGAAGAGCGGAGTGGGGTCCAAGGGCTCTTGGAGCCAGGTCGATTATGGCAGACCCAAGACGAGAGGAAATGAAAGAAGTTGTAAATACGAAAATTAAGTTTAGAGAGCCTTACAGGCCATTTGCACCGGTGACCTTGGCCGGAAAGGCGGCTGATTATTTTGAACTTGGAAATTTAGCGCATGAAACTTTAACCAATTTTATGCTTGGAGTGTTTCCTGTAAAGAAAGACAAGAGGAAAGTTATTCCTGCTGTTACGCACGTTGATGGGTCTGGTCGGCTTCAGATCATATCCCAGAAACAAAACAGCAGGTATTACAATTTAATAAAGAGATTTGGCGAAAAAACGGGCGTTTATGTTTTGATGAATACCTCTTTCAATTTAAAAGGTGAGCCGATTGTTAATTCTCCGGAGAATGCCTACAATACTTTTGTTAAATCGGGACTGGATATTTTGGCGCTTGAAAGGTACATAGTCCTAAAAGAAGATCTTTGAGAAATTTCCAATATCTAATTTCCAATTTCTAATGTATAATCAAAAACAATGAAATTTCTGAAAGGATTTTTTTCAAGAGGTTCGGAGGCAAACGAGCTTATTAAGTTTCTTTGGCAGGCCAAATTGTGGTTTATGATTCCGTTTGTTGTTGTGCTTTTGATTTTTGGCTTAATTTTAGTTTTTGCTCAAGCTTCTGGTGTTGCCCCATTTATCTACACACTGTTTTAAGTTTGAAGGTGTGTAGGATGGTAGGATAGTGGGAATGAAGAAAGATTTGTTGATCCTGCTGTCAATTGCAATAACTTTTACATTTTTTTCCCTAATTTTGTTTTGGCCGATTTTTTGGGGAAAAGTTAATTTAAACGGTAATTTACTGGTTTCTTTTTACCCCCTCTTTGGCGAAAATCTGCCATTTAAATATACGGGTTTGGACCAACTGCGTATATACTTTCCCTTTTACAAAGTAACTTTTGAGGCATTTAGGCAGGGAGTAATTCCCTTTTGGAATATTTATGCTTTTTCCGGGCATCCGCACATGGCGGATTTCCAAAGTGCCGTATTTTACCCACTAAATTTAGCCGGGCTATTTTTGCCCCAGATTGAATTTTGGCATTTTCTGCGAATTACACCAACTATCTTGGCCTCGTTTTTTACATTTTTGTATTTGAGGGCGTTGAAACTTTCAAATTTAGCATCTTTTTTTGGAGCATTTACGTTTGGTTTTTCGCCATTTATTTTAACGTGGGGGGAAGAAGTGGTTATGGCACCCCATTCGATTGTTTGGCTGCCGCTTGTTTTGTTTGGGATGGAAAGATATTTAGAAATCGATAAAAGATTGCTTCTCCGGCACTTGCCGGATCGCAATGACAATAGGGGGAAATATTTGGTAATTATTTCGTTTGCTGTTGCGCTTTCGCTTTTGGGGGGTTATATACAAACCTCGATATATATGCTTATTTTTGTTGTTGCGTATTTGGTGTTTAGGCTTTTTTTGGGGGGTTGGAAAGGTTTCAAAAGTGCCAAAAGTATCAAAAGTTTAAAGATAACAGCAGCGATCGTTTTGGGGGTTGGAATTTCGGCTGTTGCGCTTTTGCCATCGGCCGAGCTCTATTTTAATTCGGCAAGAGCAGAAATTGCCCTTCGTGAAAGTATTTTTGGCTCACTTTTGCCGGCAGAATCGCTTTTGACATTTCTGGCCCCGGATTTTTTTGGCAACCCAGCTACATATAATTTTTTTAGATTAGGAGGGGCGCAGTATTATGAAGGAATTTTGTTTGTGGGAATTGCCGCTTTGGTATTTGCGATATTTAGTATTTTTAACATCCAGCAAAAAGACAGGCATTACTTCTTGGTTATTTTCTTGTCCCTTTTTGGTCTTTTGGCGCTTTCGACAACAATGTCGCTTCCTACGTCCAGGCTTCTGCTTTCTTTGCCGATCCCTTTTCTTTCAACTTCAATTGCAAACAGGATTTTGTTTCTGAGCGCATTTTGTATTGCAGTTTTGGGTGCATTGGGCGTCGAGAGATGGCTAATTTCAGCCGACAAGAAGATTTATAAGACTATTTTTGCTGTTTTTTGTATGTACTTACTGATTGTTTTGGCCTTGGCCTTTATTTGGACATTAAAACTGGAATATTTTAAACACGGAAGTTTTTTGTCGCAAAACAATGTGATTGTCAGTTTGCGTAACTTGGTTGTGCCTTTTTCTGTTTTCATTTCTACGAGTTTTCTTTTAATTTGGGCAACAGGCAATATTAGATTTAAAAAAATTGCCCTTGTTCTTATTATTTTCGTAGCTGCTTTTCAAATTTTCTATTTTACAGGTAAATATTTCAGCTTTTCTGCAAGAAAGTATGTTTTTCCAGAAGTTGATGTGATTTCTTATTTGCAAAAACACCAAGGTTTTTGGAGATCTTGGAGTGTAGGAGATTCAGTCTTGGAAAATAACTTTGGCAGTCAATATGGCCTTTTTGGTGCAGGGGGTTACGATTCTTTGAATAATAAAAGTTATGGGGAGTTTACATATGCAATGCAAGGTGGAAATTTGGATTCTTTTGCCTTTAGGGCTGATGCGGGTTTGGGAAGGGGGGAAGCTGCCGATTTATTGGGGCATTTCGGTAGAAGGAGGCTTATGAATATGGTGGGGGTTAAATATGTTACGGCTCCCACAGAAGATAGCGAAGTTTTCGAAAAGAGTAATTTTACCAAAGTTTTTAATGGGGAAAAGTTCTCTGTTTTTGAAAATAACGAAGTACTGGCACGAGTATTTTTGGCTTCGAATTACGAAGGACCACCAGACATATTTGGGCAGGAGCCAAAAACAGTTGCCCAAAAAAACCAAAGAGACGAGTTGCGAAGACGATTGATAGTGCGAAAATTGCTTGACGAAGATTTTAACCTGAATACGCTAATTTTGGAAAAACCTTCATTTGTTAGCCCCCAGTTTGGGCAGGGAAGTGCCGATATTGTTTCTTATAAACCAAATGAGGTGATTGTAAAAACAAGCGCAAGTGAGCCAAAAATTCTTTTTCTTTCAGATAATTATTATCCTGGATGGAAGGCAACAGTTGATGGTGATAAGACGACTATTTTGAGAGCCAATTATACTTTCCGGGCTGTGCCATTGGTTGGTGGTGAGCATATTGTTAGATTTTGGTATGACGGTAATATTTTTAAAGTGGGTATTTTAATTTCTACTTTGAGTTTTTTAATAACTTTGGGTTTTCTTGTTAAGTTTAAGGGTGGAACCATTTAGGCTTTTTGCCCCCCCATGCCGTATACAGGTAAGATTCGATATCACCTTCTTTATATTCCAATATTTGTCCACCGTCGATTTTCATAATAGTTTTGTATTTTTGGGTTTTTAAGTTTTCGGGCAAGGTTTTCAAGAAATGTATTTTGACATTACTGTAAAGATAGAAGGTAGATATAAGAACAATGATTGCGGTTATGTAAATGTTTTTTATATTAGCAAGTTTTTCTACTAAATAGGCAACGATATAGATGGAAATTATCAAATTTAGAAGGTAGTAATAATCCGGAACGTGGCCTTTGAAAAGGGTAAAACCAAACCAGGGTACCAAAAGCCATGGGATAAAAAGAAGGCCTATTTTTTGGGTGATTTTGTTTTTTTCCTTAAAAATTATATATGCTGCGAAAATTGGTAGGACTGTGTATTTTAATACGTCTAATTGTTTGAAATGGAGGACTGTTGCCATTTGGATGAATGCATCGTTTGCCCGATAAAGCAGGAACTGTATATGTGGTCCCATTGCATAGTCACCAATAAAGTTTTTAAAGCGAAAAAAGTTGTAATTGTGGTGTGTGAGGTCTTCTACTATTGTTGGGATAAACCAGACAAGAAATAGGGGAACTGAAAGGATTGACCATTTGATGATTTGTTTTTTGTTTTCTGCCAAGAAAAAAGTAGGAATTAAAATTAAGGGCAAAAAGATTGCTGTGAAGTGGATATGGAAAAAAAATCCGCAAATTGCGGCAATAGCGGCTATGTACTTGTAATTTCCTTTTAGTATTTGATATTGAGAGTAGAGAAGAAGGGAGCTGAGAAGAGGAATAAAAGTAACATTCCAGGGAGTTTTTGTACTGACTATTGCATGTGTATTTAAGGCAAAAATAATAAGTGCAATAAGGGCCACTTTTGTGTTGAAGATCTTTTTGGCAACAAGAAAAATGGTGGGGAAAGTAATTATATTTACGGTTATGTTGAAATAGTTGGCACCCATTGGATCCATTTTGGCAAGCCAATAGAATGGGGCAAGCAAGTAGAAATAGATTGGGCCGAGATAAAAATCACCAATACCGGTCCGGGGGCCTTTTAGTGGGAATTTGCCTTCTAGAATTTCCCAGACTGTCCAAGCATCCCTGCCTTGATCCCAGGTAAAAAGAACATTTTCTTCTATTTTCCAGAAACGAAGGAAAAGTCCAAGTGCGCATATTATAAAAACAGTAATTGGCACTTTGTGCTTTAAGACTTGCGATTTAATTTTTGAAATCATTGGATTTTTGTTATTTGAGGCTGAAGTCGACCTGAATGGTGATTGTTATTTCGTCTTGTCCAGGTTGAATTTGCGATGCACGTTCTTTTAGATCTGCCTCGTTTCTTAAGGTAATTGGTGGCATGTAGAAAGGAATGTCTTGTTCAGTTATTTTGACTGTCTTGCCAATTGTCCTTTTTGAAAGTTTTGCAAGTTCTTCGGCTTGTTTTCTGGCATTTTCAACTGCGTTTTGGCGGGCTTTTGATTTGGCGCTTTGAAGTGTCGAATCGTCAAATGTCAGATTTGGACCAAAGAGGTTTGTGGCACCGTTTTTTGTTAGTGCGGCAACGACTTCATCGGCATTGTCGAAGTTGCGAATAGTTACTTCTAAAGTGGTTGAGATTTGATTAGTGTTTGGGCGGGTAGGCGCAGGATATATCAACGATTGAGTGTCGGGAGCAGAACTTTGGATTTCATACCCAGGGCCACCGGAAATATATTCTGTTTTAATATCTTTTTCCAGGATACCTAGTTCTTTTAATTTGGTGATTATGTTGGTAATTTTTTTCTCATTTTCCTGTCTTGCGACATCTAGGTTTGGATTTTTAGATTCAATGCTTGCTGAAATTTTGGCAATATCTGGAGTAGCTTGGGTTTTTCCGGTTGCTGAAACAGAAACAATTTCTTCTTGCCTGGACTGCCAAGGTTTGAGGTACAGTGCGGCAAGTGCAATTATTAAAATTACAATTGGCCAAAGGACAGATGGGGAAAATTTGATCTTCACTTATCTTATTTTAGCAAATAACTTAAAAATAGGTTGAGTTGTTTTCTAAATTAACTTAGACTGGAGTTATGCAGCTTAGGACTAAAAATATATTTTCTCCCACTTTGATTGTGGGTGCGGTTTTGACGATTGTTTTTGCAGTGCTGGTGAATATATTTGCCGATCAAGTGACTGCTTTCTCGGACCAAGTATTGCCAATAGGGCAAACGATCGGTTCGATTGTAAATTTCTGGGCGGTTTTATTCTTACCGTCAGATATTTACCAAATATTGACTGCCTATTTTCGTTCTATGGCTGCAAATGACACTTTGAAACAGGCGACAAAAATATTTCTTTTTATAAACACCATTACGGTTTTTTCCATAACTTACAAGAGTTTGGTGGATACTTTTAGTGCTTTTTTTAACAATTCTACCAACGCTTCTATTACTGCCAGAGTTTTTGTGTTTTTGACACCGCTTTTGAAAGGTAGAAAAAAGGGTAAACCTTGGGGAGTTGTTTATGATGCAGTTACTAAACAGCCGATTGATCCGGCTACTGTAACTATTACGACTTTTGAAAACGGGGTTGGGGAGTATAAGCAGACTAGAATTACAGATATTGAAGGCAGGTTCAGTTTTTTGGTAACTCCTGGAAGATACATTATTTCTGCTGATAAATCCCACTACAGCTTTCCATCAAAAATAATTAGTGGAACAAAAGATGGAAAATTTGACAACGTTTATCATGGCGAAGTTATCGAAGTTGAAAACCCTTACATAATAAATTTGAATATTCCCTTGGACCCTATCTCTTACGACTGGAACCAAGCAGTTAAACCTAGAGAAAAAGGGACAATTTTGGAGTTTTTCGGGAAATACGACAGGCGAATACTTTTGTTATTTGGAGTTTTATCAAGCTTGTTTGCAGAAGTAGTATTGGGGTCTGGTTTAGGTTTAATTTTGATACCTATTTATCTTTTTAACGCCCTTTTTGTGCGAGTTTATATTCAAAAAGAACTTTGGGGTACATTGAGGCGGAAATTAAACGGTGATGTTGTTGCCGGAGTAGTTGTTAAGGCGATAAGACAACCTTTAGGTGTTGTTATTGGGAGCGCAACTACCGATTATATGGGTAGATATTTTCTTTTGATGTCACAAGGTTTATATACGCTGCAGGTAGAGGAAGTACAAAAAGAAGGAGAGCCTAAAATTCTGGCAAGGATTGATAATGTAAATGTTAAGAGCGGGAAAGCGGTTATTAATTTGGATATTACGATTTAAGTTAAAAGTCTCAAAAGTATCAAAGGTGTTGGCTATATGAGATTGAAGCAAAGATCTTTGCATGGTAGAATTTCCACTGCCAGTTCGCAGAGTTATCGCTTTGCGATTTCCTGGCAGGTACTTTAACGTTCCGTCGAGTTTAACTCGACTGGAAAATAAATATTCCGCGGTAGCTCAATGGTAGAGCGTCCGACTGTGAGATTCTTGCAGCTCCCAAAAGAAATTTTG
Organism: uncultured Gammaproteobacteria bacterium; assembly: GCA_964348615.1. GTDB lineage: Bacteria > Patescibacteriota > Microgenomatia > Curtissbacterales > GWA2-41-24 > DATIHT01. The sequence goes on from CAYGDE010000009.1 coordinate 19,013, forward strand.
GGATGAAAACTGGGCTAATTCGGGGAAGCCTTAAATGGTAATCCCGAGCTAAATTTCACCTTTTTGGTGAATAAATGTGTAGAGACTATATACCCAAAACCTAAGTTCAAACTTGAATACGGTTATAAGATAGTCCATTCCTCTTGGAAACAAGGGGGTTAATGTAATCGGCAGGTTCCAGGTTCGAGTCCTGGCCGCGGAGCTGATGTTTTTTGATATAGTTATTTGGCCTCGAGAGTTTTACTTTTGTACTGATAAAGTAGTAGTCCACTTACTCCAACAGACAAAGTGAACACCCCTAATATTAATAGAGTATTTTGCATTCCAAAAATATCGATTCCCTTACCCCAGAATAAAAGCGATATACCGCCACTTATACCAATTAAAAAACTGCCAGTTGATGCCATCGTGCTTCTTTTGTCGCTATCTAGTTCATCTTGGGTAATATGAGCCATTACTGGGTCTCTAAAGGCGTGTCCCATGGACAGGATTAAGATAACTGGAATTGCTAAAAGATTATTTATAAAGCTGAGTGCAATTATTGTAATAGTGGGGACAGAAACTATTAGTACGAGAGAGTAAGTTTTACCAATTTTTTGTGAGAGTTTATAAGCGTTGAATGAAACAAGCGTTAATAAAACACCAATAATAGACGCAATAAAACCAATGTATGCCACATCAACCCCAACGCTTATCATGTAAGGCTGACTAATATTTTGGCCAAATACTAATCTATTCACAGTAAGGGCAAAACCAATAATTGTAATTGCCATTAAAATACGATTTCTAACTGTTAGGAGTGTCCCTTCTTTCATCGTTCTTATATAGGTTGAAAATTTAGGAGGTTTTTTAACAAATTCCCATTTTATTAAATAAATTAGAAGCGTTGCAGGGATAAAGACCAAAAAAGATAGAAGGTAGGGTAGACTAGGGTTAAATTTGTAAATAAGTGAGCCAATCGGGCCTGCAATAATTGTAGCAACTGCAAAATATCCGCCTGCTTTGCCAATCACTTTTTGAAAGTCTTCGTGCAGCCCCTGTTTATGTAAAAGTTCGTAGATAAGCGAGGAAGTTGCTCCAGATTGAAATGCGAGTCCAAGTGCACCCGCAAACATACCTAGTAAAAAACCAAAATAAGTAGGGTAGATAAAAAATAGTAGAAAACTTAAGCTTTGCAAAAATAGACCGACTGCAACTGAAGCTTTATGTCCGAACATGTCTGCAAGTCCTCCTGTTGGAATCTCAAAGATTGCAAGGCAAATCATGAAGAATCCAAACAATTGGCCAATTTGTGCTTGATTTAGACCGTGAGATAAAAAGTAGAGAGTAAAAGTAACACTAGCCGCTGTTGATAAGCCTGCAAAGAAATGCGCAAAGTATATTTTTCTTATTTCATTCACTATATTTAGCCTAGCAGAAAAGTGTGATAGGTTCTAACTTTGTCTACGAGGTGGAGCAATACAAACCTGGGATAGGTTTATAGAAAATTTCTGGCAAAGCCGATGCATAAAAGTTCTTACAAATTGTATAATAAAAAAATGAGTAAACTAATTACATGCATCTGGTTTGCCAACAATGACGGAGAAGAGG
>CAYGDE010000010.1:0-12456 GCA_964348615.1 uncultured Gammaproteobacteria bacterium
CTTTTACTATGTACCTGAAAATTCTTTCGTGTATATCATAATTATTTGTCATTTGAAATTGGATATTGGAAATTTGACATTCCTTCTAGAAGGAACCTTCCATAATACGCTCTTCGGGCTTATCATCCTTAGTACGTTCCAAAGTTATTAATACACCGTCATATTCGGAATAAGTATCCACAGTCCTAATGCTCAAGCTCCAAGTATTTTTGGAACCCTTCAAATAATCAATCGGGATAATCTCTCCACCCCCTGTTAAAAAGAGTTGGTAACTAACATTTACAGGGTCGGGCAAATTCGCGTCAACATTTAGTATATAAAGCCCCCCACCAAAAGACCTGGTAATTTTGGCTGTTGCCCTACCATCATCACTCCTAACATCTTGCATAACTGCAGTTTGGGTTATGAGGTCTTTTGCGCCTTCTGTTAAATCTTCAACGTGGTTTGTTAATTTAACAGGTGTCAAACCTGTAGGCGCTTGAGAAAGCAAAACAGAAGAATCGGAACCGGTACCCAAAGATCCATTTTTTAAAACAATCCAAACGCCAAAAACAAACGTCAAAACTACAGCCAATGGTAGAAAGCTTTTTACATTTATCCTTCTTCGTCTTTGAGATTTAAGGGGAAGTTTGGAAAGGTCTCGCATGCCAATAGCTCTTAGGTTACCAAACTTAAAGACCGGGCGCAATGTTTACGCGCTTTTTTCGCTTTTGCGTTTTCGACTCCAATATTAAGCAATAAATTACCGGGATAAGCAAAATTAAAGGGTATTTCAAAATGTTACGCACGTCCGCAAAATACAAACTGGCGTTAAAATAATAAGGCCCAATAATTTGCAAAAAATCCAAAAACGACATCGCAAAAAACCAAAAAAGCGAACACAAAAGACCCGAGTTTAAATTCTTATCTGACTTTTTAAAGTAAATAATCGTTGTCCAGTAAACCAAAAAAGGCAGTGCAAGGAAAAACCATGGCAAAATAATAATGCCGGAAAGCAAAAACACCGCAATCCACAATACAAATGCGTACCAAAGATTTCTCCAAAAGAGGTGCCGAAAATTTCCCATCTATTTTAAAGGCGCTGGGCGAAAATTATTTAAAATTTTGTTGAAAGAATTCTAACTTAACAAATACTTCTTTTTGTTATATGTGTCAAGTTGGCAAAAAAGGCTTAGAGGTCTTTGGCATCTTCGGAAACTTTATTAAGCTCAACGTCTAAACTATTCAAATCGGTATCATCCAGGTCTTTGGCAATATCTGCTGGGGCATCAGATGTCCCAAGCGACTTAAGATTATCGATCTGCCTGTCATGTACCATCGTCTCAGAAGGTAGAGCGTCGGAAGTATTTAATTTACCAATTTTCACAATTGCCAAAACTAAAATAAAACCGACGGAAGCAACCACCAAAAACGCAACCAGAGAAGTTAATCCTTTTTTAATTTGCATCTTCAGTCGCCTCCTTGTTTGGTGCAATAGATCCGATGATAGGTAAAGTTGACCTTAGGCACTTGTGATAATTCCGCAACGCTTGCCTCACATTTTTCAAAGAGTTATGAGCAGCATCAACCTGGCTCCTAATATCTTCACTCGATGGATCCAGCGCCTCGACACTAGAGGTTGCAATTAAAATTGCATTGGCGACAGCTGCGTCATTTGTATCGCAAGAATCCAAAGCTGTTTGGGCTGAAGTTACATCTATACCTCGATCTTTAAATTTATTAATTCGAGTTTGTATTTTTTCGGAAATCTTATCAAGTCTTTCGTCCGCGGCCACGTATCTTTTTAAAACAAGCGAAAGCTTTTCTTTTATATGGGTTGCCCGCTTTTCTCTTATTTCGGTTTTCTTTTCTAAAATATCCTCTTTTATTTCTTCTCGCTTTTCATAAATTTTCCCGGCATTTGGCCTGGCACTAAAAGAACCATCTTTGGCAAAAACTGCACTAAAACTTAAAAGAGGTAAAGCCAAAAAAAGTGAGATGAAAAAACCGGTTGCAATTTTACTCATCAATTTTTATATTAGCAGCAATTATTACCTAGCTGCAACCGACATTGTAATTGCCGTGCTCCTACTGTCTGAAGCCGTATTCACAATGACGCTTCCAGTATATGTTTCGTCCTTGATATCAAACACGTAATTTGTTGAAGAGCTTTGGGAAACATTTACTTGCCAACCTAGCTGGGGCAATGAAGAATTATAAAAATTGACAACCTTCGCAAGGCTTTCTTTGACAATAAAAGAAGCTCCATAGGCGCTTGTACTGCCATACGATTCTATTACTTGGGCGTCTTGAAAAAGCGGTAAATTCGGGAAATCTTTTACCACTGCACCTTTGACAAATTCTCCAGCCGCCGGCACTTTTGCCCCACCTCCACCGCCTATACCCAAACTACACCCGGAAAGAAAAAGCGAAATAGCCAAGATTGCAAAAAGACTCAGATGTTTCGATACATAATACAAAATACTTAAAAAATGTTCTGACATTTTCTTCTCTACTTGATTCATGTTGTTACTTCGAAAAGATTTCTGCAGCTATTTGCGACAAATCCTGACCTGCAGAAATTTCTCTGACATCGCTTAAAACAACCTGTTTAGGAACCCTTGTTTGCTTTTTAGAAAGCAATACCTGGTAACCTATAGGTGCATCTAATATCTCTCTTAAAAACCCTTCAAGTGCCTTGTAAATTTTTGGCTCCAATAGTTTATCTTTATGAAACTGCCAAAAGACCTCTACTGTTAGAATATCACCATCAAACTCAACAGGTCTAGCAGATTTCAAAAGCGCACCCAGGTGAATATTGAATTTACGCACCTTTTCTAAAAACTTTGGCCATGCATCTTCAATTTGCGACATGGATTTAATCTTGCCTTTGGTCTTTTTCGTTGAAAACGCAGGAGAGCTCGAAACTTCGGGTACTTCTGCTTCTTGTGCATTATCCGCTGTATTTTCTAGTTCTGGTTCTTTTGAAACATTTGGGGCTTTTGCACCCTCCACTCCAGACTCTTTACAAATCTTGCATACAGCCAACAAAAGTGGAATTTTCGGCATGGGATATAATTTTATTTCTCCATCGGCAACTAAAAGCAATTTCATAATGTCCTCAAGTTTTGAAAAACTAAATTCGTCTGCCAGGCTTTGCAGCCTGTGAAGCTGATTTTTATCTAAATTTACAAATGTCGCAGGGTCTATACCTACTTTTATAAAAAGCAGTTTTTCGAAGGTGGATACCAATTCTCGAATTAATAATTGAATATCACCTTCATCTTCCACAAATTTTTCGAGCAGCATTATTGCCTCTTTTAAATTCTCATTGGAAAAAGCATCAACAAAACCGACTACCTGATTCCAAGTAAAAATTCCCCCAATTGCACCAACATTTTTAACATTTATTACTTTGCCCGAAGCGGCTAATTGGTCAAAAATAGAAACAGCATCGCGGAAAGAACCGTCTGCAATTTTGGCAATTTCTAAAAATACTTCATCTTTACAATCTACTTTTTCTTCCTTGGCAATCTTTGTTAATGCTTTTGCAATATCTTTGTCTGTTGCCCTTTTGAAAAAAAAGCGTGAAAGCCTAGAAATTATGGTTTTGGGTAATTTTGCAGCATCTGTTGTACAAAGTATAAAAATGGCATGGGACGGTGGTTCTTCAAGCGTTTTTAAAAGCGCATTAAAAGCCTCGGAAGTTAACATGTGCGCTTCATCTATTATGTAAACTTTAAACCGAGAAGACAGAGGCGAAAGTTTTATCTTTTCCCGCAAATCTCGGATTTCGTCAATACCCCTGTTTGAAGCAGCGTCTATTTCAATAAGGTCAATTGCCGAACCGTCGGCAATTGCTACACAGGAGACACACTTACAGCAAGGCTCCCCATATTTTTTTTTCTGGTCTCTGGTCTCTAGTCTCTGATAGCTTTTACAATTTACTGCTTTTGCAAAAATTCTAGCTGTTGAAGTTTTACCTGTTCCGCGAGGTCCAGAAAATAAATATCCATGGCTGATTTTACCAGATTCAAGCTGGGCCAAAAGATTCTCCACAACATCTTCTTGACCAACAAGGTCGGCAAATTTTTGGGGTCGGTATTTACGGTAAAATACAGTCATAAATCTACCTACTACAAACTAATAACTTTATTCGTGGTGTCTACCAAGCAAATGCTCCACCGAATGTGAAACTAGCAAATAAACCTCATCGTCTACCATAACACCATCACGGGCGGCTGCCAAGAGCACCTGGGGCCAGCAAAGAATAATATCGCCAAGCCGCAATACACCATCTGGAACACTAATAAACCCACTGCCAGAAGCGGAATCAACATCTTCAAAAGGAAAAGACAAAACTTCGTGTACTTTTGCGTCTTTTTTGAAATCGGAAGTCAGTTTGTCCATTTTTCGAATGCCCACCACAGCGACCGAAACTTCTGTGTTGCTTTCGCCGGCTTTATACTTGGAAAGAGTGTCAAAAACAGCCCTTCTGATTATTTTACGATTGACTGGGTATCTTGTATCGGTCTTCACCAAAACGCGAATCATGATTTAGAGGCTTGAAAGTTTTTCGCGAACAAAAGAAGAGACAATAGACCCATCGGCAGTTTTTCCCAACTTTGAAAAAACAGCAGCCATCACACGTCCCATATCCGAAATTCCAGTTGGTTCAAGTTTTGCGATTGCTTCGTCTACTGCGCGCTTTATTTCCTCTTCCGAAATTTGTTCTGGCAAGTATTTGGAAAGTACCTCAAGTTCGGCCTTTTCTTTTTGAGCAAGTTCTGCTCTTCCGGCACTTTCAAAAGCGGCAATCGACTCTTTATGTCTTTTTGCATCTTTGGAAAGTTCCAAGATAACATCAGTATCGTCCAAGTCGGAACCCTTGGCAATTCTCGCATTTTTCAAATTAGAAATAGCCATTCGTAAAGTTGAGGTAGCAACTTCATTATGGCCTTTCATTGCCAAATTCAGGTCTTGTTGTAATGTGTCCAAAAGAGCCATATTTACCCTTTGCTCCTTATATACTTTTTTCTGGCTATCTGGATTTTTTGCTGCTTTTTCAGAGAAGGCTTCAGGTAATGTTCCCTCTTTTTGATCTCGTTCATAATACCCTCCATCTGGACTTTTTTATTAAATTTGCGGATTAACGCGTCTACAGATTCTCCTGGTTGCGCAACTACTTTAGTTGACATTAAAAAACACCTCCTTCATAATTTCTTCCATTCAATCTTCTTTCCCGAAACTAAATGCATATGTAAATGCGGTACATGCTGGTTTTTGCCCCCATTAAATGCAAGCCTAAATGCTTCTAGTTTAAGATCCAAAACCAGCTTTTGTGCTGCTTTATACATTTCAATTATAACCCCACTGTCATCATCACCAATTGTCATTACCGAATCGATATGCTCTTTTGGAATTATCAAAATATGAACACTTGCAATTGGGTTAATATCAAAAATTGCCAAAACATGCTTATTTTCCAAAATCGGTTTCGAGTTGATTTCTCCTTTTACAATTTTGCAAAATAAACAATCTTTAGTAAGCATATATTTAAGTCTTAAATGTGCTTCTTTGGCTAAAAATTTAGCTTTTTTCAGCATGCATTAGGCTTTTCTTAAAACTTCTATCATCTGGTCCAAATTTAGCTTTGTTGGTTTCATGGTAGGGTTCCTGGAAGAACCGTTTCGCAAAAGTACTAAAGAAGAATGCAAGAACCACGTACCCTCTTTGTCTAATTTCAAAATTTGCCCGTAAGCGTTCGTAAAATCTACCCCTTTTACATTAGAACCCGTAACACGTACGTTGCCTCTGTTTGGGTCCTTAATAACAACAACCGCAAAACCCATTTTAATTGCCAAATCCAAAACAGTGCTGTTGGAAGACAAAACTGCAACCCCTTTCCCCCATCTGGTTTCAAACTCACTACCGTTTTTTATTTCAGTCTCTGCCCTCACTTTAGACTGCAAAAGCCGATAAATCGACTCAATTACAAAAGACACCCACTCAACGCATTTTTCGTCACTTGCCTGCTCCATTATTTTCCAGCCCGAAAGCACGTTATGGACCAAAAATTCATTTCTATCTGAAGCTGGTTCGGGCCACTTGTAGTTATCCCATCCGTGGTCCAGCTCGGTAAGAACCTTAACTAAACGCGAAAGCGCCTCATCATCTTTTATATAGCCTTCAGCAACTAGGTATTCGTAGACTTTTTGTGCACCGCAAGTAAAATCATTGGATTGGTGATGGTCAAATTTCCCAAGACCCGTGTCTACATGCACAATGTCTGGGTCGGAATCTACAGGCGCGTTGTTATATGTACTACCTGCAGGGACAAACGCAACGCGGGCATTTTTAAAATCTGGGTGAAATTTACGAAATAACCAAATAGCCGGTATACCGTCAAAATCCGGGGAAACGTGAGTAACGATTAATTTGCTCATTGAAAAGTTGGTTCATAATAAACCTAAATGTACACTTCCTTCCTAATTTAGAAGTTACAAGTTATAAGTGATAAGTTATGAATTTATAACTTCTAACTCATAATTTATAACTTTCTTCCCTACATTCTATCCCTTTTTGCCCACTTTATCAACCCAAATTTACGGCTCGTTGTGGTATCTTTCAATAAACTGCCTTCTCCAATTTGCACTCAAAACTACCTGAAAATTGTTTGGCTCAATCCCCTTACCAAATTTTTTCTCCAAATATGCACTATGGTTCAGTAGTTGCGAAGAAAACCGCTTATATCCTTTCCTTTCTATTTCGCAAACAGTGTCAACATCTTCACTATAAAATCCTGCAGGATCTTGATTTACTTCATCTATAAGCCACGAAATTAAACCTCGGCTTCCCACAGAGTATGCCTCCTCAAATGCCATCACTAAATACTGTTTTCCGGCCTCTGTTGCTACTTTTGCGCGTCCATTCATTCTCTCAAGATCAGCTTTTAATCTTTTCATAGTCTCCGAGCTACGTCTTCTAAGGTAAGTCTCTTGAAAATGTTCTGCTGATTCATCTCTGGTTTTACCTTCAGATCCAGCTGCTATTGTCGGAATCTGTCCAACTAGCCTTATCAAATACTCATTAACTTCAGCTAGTGGCAATTCGGAAAAGTCTTTCTCGCCAAGTTCCATGGCCCAATTATATCAACAATTAATTTTTAGATTGCGTCTCCGGCTTCGCCGGATCGCAATGACAAAAAAGTTATGCGGAAATTGTTTTTTTAACCAAATCCAAAGTTTTTGCTTGGAAAATAGAAAGGGCAAGGTAGCGCTCCATATCGGCAACTTGGTCTTGCGAAAGATTGGTTTGGTTTACACCCTTCATTGCCTCGTCTATTTCTTCTTTTGAAACTTTAACCTGTTCTTGCCTGCCAATTTCATCCATAATCAAAGTAGTTTTAACATTTTTTTCTGCTTGTTCACGCCATTTTGCCTTAAGCTCGTCGATTGTGGTTTTTTGATCTTTGAGATATAAATCTAACTCTTTACCTTGCCTTTCTAATTCGCTTGAAAGCCGCAAAAGGATTCTGTTAAGTTCATCTTCAACCAAAATTTCCGGCAATTCAACCTCAGAAACTTTCATAATCTCGTCGAAAATTTCTTGTTCGACTTTTGTTTCAACTTGGTCTGCCACCAAAGTTTCCAGATCACCTTTTACAATTTCCTTTAAGTGCGCCAAGTCTTTTGCCCCAATTGCGCGGGCGAACTCATCGTCTATTTTATGCGCTTCTATCTTTTTGTTGGCTGCACCCTTTTCATCCCCAACAAAAATCTTGTTTCCTTGCGCATCATATATGTACTTGCCGCCCTTCTCTTCCTCACTGGTCTCTAGCTTCTGGTCTCTATCTTGTTTACTTTTCAAATACGCGTCGTAAATGTTCTTAATGGACTGGGCAACATCTGCTTCGGTTACTTGGTTTGCCGCAATCTTTTTAACCTTAATCGTCTTCCAATCCCCAACTTTTACTTGGGGTTTTTGCACAAAAGAAACACTGTAAGAAAATGGCGAGCCGGAAGCCAAAGTATCTATGGCAATTTTAGGGGAATCTATAGGGAAAAACTTTTCCTTTTCGAAAATTTCAGAAAGATGTTGATTGATAAGAAAACTGGCTGTGTCGTTTAAAACCTTAGAAACGCCCACATGTTTTTCGACAACATCAACAGGCGCCATTCCTGGCCTAAAACCGGCAATATTGGAGTTTTTTACATGAGTCGCCAGAGTCTCTTTGTAAGCTTGGTCAAAACCCAAAGCAGATAAATCGACCTTAACATCGACTTTACCTTTTTCGCCTTTATTTATTGTGTATTGCATAAACTAATCAATTTCCTCTGCCAGTAATCTCGAAAACTGCCCATCGAGCAGAATTCTCTCCAGGTGAAAGAAAATCTGATTCCACCCCTCTTGAAAATACATTCGTAACTCTTGGACATTCTGCACAATTTGTTTTCTGCCTAAAACCTTTATCCCATGCAGGCGGACAACTTACTACTCTACCAGCCCTTTTAATAACCCTATCATTATCACATCTTTCTGCCATAATAAAAAAATAAAGCTCTCTCGAGCTTGATTCTTTAAATTATATCAAACTTATAGTAGAATTTCGACAATGGCAAAACCTGAACAAGCCCCGCCCGGGATTTCCCAGAAGGATTTTATATTAGTCCATGGTGGAAGACCAGACCATAAAAAACTCTTAAAAGTTCTTATTGTCGAACCCGAACTTCCACAGGACCCTCCTACCCCAAACCAAGTTGAATCATTAAGGCAACAAATAGCGGAAACAGGTAGTAATCCGAATTCTTTTTCAACGGTAAGACCCGGAAATAAGCGCAGACGCCATTAGTATTGATATTGCAAGGCTTCAAGGAAAAGTTGCTTCTTTTAAACCAAGACCCAAAGGGAATCTACATAGAAGATTCAGCCGTTAATTTTTTAATAGCTTCATCTGAACTAATAACTTCAAAATCTTTACTTGTCCGTATTTTATATTCAACATTTCCCTTGCCAGCTTTTTCAGAAACAACCAAGCGCACAGGTATTCCCAATAGGTCTGCATCTGCAAACTTGGCACCTGCACTGACATTTTCTCTATCGTCCCACAAAACATCCAAACCTGCTTTTTGCAATTTATCATAAACATCTTGGGCGTCTTCACCCAATTGAACTAGATGAACATCAAACGGCGAAACAGATTTTGGCCAGATGATCCCCTTGTCGTCGTGATGCACTTCGACAATCGTTCCCATTGCACGGGTTAAACCAATACCATAACTTCCTAAAAATGCGGGCTTTCTTTTTCCTTCTTTATCTGTGTATGTCACATTCATTTTCTCGCTGTAAACCGTACCAAAACGGAAAATATTCCCAACTTCAATACATTTTGCGCTCTTCAAAGGACCATGGCCCAAATCGCATTGCTTTCCCGCTTTTACAGTTGCAACCTCTACATTTGCAGAATAATCACCCCCTGGGCAATAAATAATTTCGTCCTCACCTGATTCGCAAAGAACCTGGAACTCGTGTGTATTCTCCTTTGTAAATACACCACCCGCAGCTTCAGTAAAAATTGCATCTAGTCCTATTCGTTTAAAAACTTTCATGTACGCATCTTTAACTTCAAAGTAATATTTATCTAAATCTTCTTTTGTAGTGTGCAAACTATAAAGGTCTTTCATTAAAAACTCGCGGCCGCGCAAAACACCAGACTTTGCCCGCAACTCGTTTCGGAACTTCGTAGAAAAATGATAAAGCTTTATTGGAAAATCATGATAAGTCTGAAGATGCTTCCTGACTAAATCCAAAAGGATCTCCTCGTGCGTGAATGATAATGCATACTCCTTGTCGCCTTTTTTAAACTGGTACATTACCTCGCGGGCGCTATCCCACCTACCTGTTTCGTTCCAAATAGATTTAGGGTGCAAAAGCGGCATTAATATTTCCTGCGCACCTGATGCATTCATTTCTTCGCGGATTATCTGTTCTATTTTTTTAACAACCCGCAAACCCAGGGGCATAAGAGTATATGAACCAGCCATGAGCTTGTCTACAAACCCTCCACGCAGTAAAAGCTTTGCATTTACTGCAGTCTCATCTTTCGGAGTCTGTTTTGTTGTTTTTCCGAAAAGCTGTGAATATCGCATGGGTTAATTATAGCAATGAAAAAAAATTAGCGGATAAGTTTGGCGATGTCGTTAAAAGTTACCAGGACAATCAAGCCAAGAAGCACTGCAAATCCAATGGTGTGTGCCCACTTTTCAAAATTGGCGTGGACTCTTCTTCTGGTAATTGCCTCAACAAGCAGGAAGAAAAACCTGCCGCCGTCCAAAGCCGGAATAGGCAAAAGATTCATAATTGCCAAGTTCAAAGAAAGCAAACCTGCAAGCTGCAAAACAGAAAGAGGACCCAAAGCTACTGCCTGGCCGGTAATTTGGGCAATACCAACGGGCCCAGAAACCCCTTCACTCACCGGACCAATATCCCTATGTGCAATCGAATAGCCAATTAATTGGCCAAAGACTTTAAAAGAATAAATAGTAGTGTTGTAAGCATGGCCAAAACCGGAAAATAGCTTTTGTAAAAACGTGTCGTAGTGCAAAACCACAAGCTCTCCCAAACCTACTCCAATTACAGGCACTTTTAACTCTTCGCTATATGTAGGCGTAACCGAAACTGTTCTGGTCTTATTGTTAATTGGGTTTTCCAAAACCAACTCAACCTGTTTTCCATCATTTCCCCTAATTATTTTCTGCAACTCATCAATACCACCAACCTCACTGCCGTTTGCTGTTAAAATTGAATCCCCAGAAGTAATACCTGCGTCAGCTGCAGCCGAATTTTGTGCCACATCGGCAATCAAAACCTGCTTTGATTGGTTGGCAAATTTAAAATCGTTTTCCACCAAAAGAGGCAAACTTATTTTAAAACCCAGCGCAAAAAGTACACCGTAAAAAATCAAAACAGCAAGCACAAAGTTCATGAAAATACCCGCCAAAACCACGGAAACTCTCCTACCCCAACTTTTTGTAAAATAACTGTTTTTTTGATCTTTACGCGAATCTGTTGGGTCTTCGCCAATAAGCTTTACAAACCCGCCAAAAGGCAACCAGTTAATAGAATAAATTGTACCTTTAATTTTCTTCCCCCAAAGCCTTGGAGGCAAACCAAAACCAAATTCTTCAACACCAATTCCTGCTCTTTTGGCCATGATAAAATGCCCAAATTCATGGAGCATAACAAAAACGGAAAGAATGATGATGAATACGAGAATAGAAATCATGATTGTTGTATTGTTAAATTGCAGCTAGATTTGTCTTAGCTCTTCTTCTTTTAGGCCCGCAGTCCGAGTCATCGAGAACGAGGACCGCAAAGAAGAGGGAGTTATTATATTTGACGTAACTCCTCTTCTTTGTTTTTGCCTGCAACTTCAATTGCCTCAACATATTCGTCGTGCAGTTTTTGCAATTGGTCTTCCAGCCTTTTTTCTTCATCTTCCCCAACTTCGCCTGATTCTTTTTTTGCCTTTAACTCTTCCCGCACTTCTTGCCTAATCTGCCTAATTTGTACCCTGTAAGTTTCGGCAACCTGATGCATTTTTTTAACAAATTCCTCTCTTCTTTCTGCAGTTAATGGCGGAATTACGATTCTTACCAAATCGCCATCAACAACAGGGTTCAGCCCCGCATTGGCTTTTGTGATACCGCCAACAATATTGGTAATTATCGATTTGTCGTAAGGGGAAACTAAAAGTACGGTTGGTTCCGGAGTGGAAATTTGAGCCAGCTCCTTCACCATCATTTTGGAATTGTATGCGTCGCAGATGATATCGGAAACAAGTGCGGCATTTGCCCTGCCGGTTCGAATTTGGGCTAGTTCTCCTTTGAGATGCGAAACCGCATCTTCCATTTTATTTTGGGCACTAGAAAGATCCATCTTATTGTCCTAGTTCAAATCGCATAAAGCGCTTAACAACTATGTTTTCTCCCAGTTTGGCAATAGTTTCTTTTACCAAATCTTCGATAGTTTTGGAAGCATCACGAATGTAGGCTTGTGCAAGAAGCTCTTTGACGTCTTTTGGATCCATTGCCGAAACCTGCATCGCAACTTCATGGACCAGTGCCTTAAATTCGTCGGTCCTGGCAACAAAATCGGTTTCGCAGTTAATTTCCACCATTGCCCCAACTTTGCCACCGCCATGAATGTATGTGTCTACAAGTCCTTGACCGGCCTCACGATCCGCTTTGGCGGCTGCCTTATCTATACCCCAGCTTCTTAAAAGCTCAACTGCTTTCTTTTCATCACCTTTGGCCTCAACCAAAGCTTTTCGGCAATCTGCAATTCCTGCACCTGTTGCTTCTCGTAACTTCTTGATCTGGTCAACGGAAATTTCCATTTGGATTTTTATTAAGCGGCAGGTTTTTCTGCTGCTTTGGCTGCTTCTCTTGCTTTATCTGCCTCTGCCTCTGCTTTTGC
>CAYGDE010000010.1:12556-18846 GCA_964348615.1 uncultured Gammaproteobacteria bacterium
TGCTTTTGCTTTTAAATCGGCCTTGGCTTTATCTGCTTTCGCTTTATCATCTGCTTTCAACTTTTCGGCTGCGTCTTTGGCATCCTGCTTAACTTTGGCAGCTGCGTCTATTGCAGCCTTTTTTTCATAAGCCTGTCTTCCTTCCAAATACGCATCGGCAATAGCTGCAGTTATTATTTTAATCGCTTTAATTGCATCGTCATTACCTGGAATAGGATAGTCTACAAGGTCCAGATTAGCATTTGTGTCTGCAATCGCAATAACTGGGATTTTTTTCATCTGTGCTTCCATACAAGCATTTTCTTCTTTCCTAACATCAACCACAAAAAGGGCGTCTGGTAATTTCGCAAGAGTAGCGACGCCGCCATAAAGTCTTTCATATTTGGCAATCTCCCTATCGATCATTAAATTTTCTTTCTTCGTCCTCTCGCTAAACTCTCCTGATTCTTTTTTAGACTTCAAATCATTCAGTTGCTTAATGTTTCGGCTTGTTTGTTCCCAATTGGTTAAAAGCCCTCCGACCCATCTTTCAACAACAAACTTTGCACCACACTTTACTGCTTCCTCAACAATGATTGTTTTTGCTTGTTTTTTAGAGGCTAAAAATATAATTGTTCCGCCAGCTTGCCCCACACTTTTTGCAAATTCACAAGCTTCTTCTAACTTTTTAAAAGTTTGTTCCAAGTCAACAATATGGATACCCTCCCGCGCACCGAAAATATACTTGCGCATTTTTGGGTTCCAACGGCGTACTTGATGACCGAAGTGAACTCCGGCTTCCAAAAGCTCCTGCATTGATGGAATCTTGCTCATAAATGTATCTCCTTTAACCCTACCGAGTGGTAGGCCCTCCGCCTATAATTCCAGATTTTACTCCGAAGGAGTTTTGCAATAGGCGTGTGTAATGTGGAAATTTTATTCTTTTTCTGCCTATTTTGTCAAACCGAGTTTTACGTCTATTTTTTTTTCAGACTCGCGCCTTGCTAAATCATAATTATTAAAATCCACAAACCGTAGTGCTTCTACAAGCGAGGGGTGAACACCGCGAACAGCTTCTACTTTTAAATGTTCTATCTTCCTGTAATCTGGATGTCCTTGCGGACCAGTTCTAAGTTCTGCTTCCCAGGCCAACTCACGCAAATTTTCCCATTGATACCAACGCATACGGTTACCCATTAAAACCACATATTGTGCCTGGTCTGGATATTTCGCTTTCACTTTTTTATAGAACTTATCCACTTTTTGGGCAGATTCAATGTATGGCTTTTCCAATTTTGCAGCTTTTAAATCATCCGGCACATCGTACCCCAACTCTGTCGTAAATCTCTGACGTTCTTGCGTAAGCATTCTGTGTCTGTGCAAATCGCGGTAAATTCCAAAATTGGCAACGATATCAAATTTATAATAGGTATTTTCAAAAGCCCGAACCAGCTTATGTTGCCGAACCAACCGCAATTTTACAACCGACTTTATAACATCCAATTTTTGTTTTGTACTCATACTTTTCACTTGACCCAAAATACTTTTATACGGTTGGGTTGAGTATTTATAAAAAAGACTGGCAACGATTTTGTCTTCAGCATCAAAATCAAACTCAACAAGCTCAACACCAGAACCCATTGTTTGGTCTCCCGTCTTCGCAGAAATAAAAGTAGACTTTGTTAGTTTTTCCAATTGTTTTTCCGTATTTTTAACAAAACTTTGATATTTTTTACCTCGAGGCGAAGATGCTCTGTCTACAAGCGAAGGGATTACTTTATTTAATTCTTGCTGTGCTACTTTTGCCAAAGACCTAAGTTCCCAAAGCGGACTGGCAAAGGATTTAGTTAAAACATATTCAAATGCTTGCCCTACCCCAAAAAAACCAACATTGGTTAAAGTTGCTGCCGGCAAATAACTTCTTAAAACATCACAGGCTTTGGCAACCATTGTTGAATGGTAAGCCCTATCTGTTTGGTCTTTTCCTTGTGGATATTGTTTTACCAAATGTTTCATAAGAGGTGTAAAAGAAGCGCTATAGTTTTCAAAAAGCATATTCATAAGTTTGGTGTATCCCCTTCCGCCTGAAGACTTAATAAGATCCGGTTCACAAAAGTATTGATATCTACCGCCTACTTTTTGGTCAAAAAGCACATACCTGGTAGATTTTTCCAAGGGCGCAAAACCAATCCTAAAATCTTCTAAATTTTTAACGGCAATTTGCGAAATATTTTCAAAGAAAATATGGGCACCAGCTAGTTGGGCAATCGAATCATCGCCATAGGCGGCAAGCCATTTTTCGAAAAAGATTCTCGCCCGCAAGCTATTTACAACAGCTTCCCAGCCGCCATGGCTGTGAAGATAATCGACAAAAGAAATCAGCTCCTTCTTCATAGTCTGCGCTTCACGAATCGATTTTTTGTCGGCACTTTCCAAGTTTGGCGCAAGAATTGGCTTTATATATTCGTCAAAAAAAAGACGCCTAACACCTTTTGCCGACCTGCTGTAACGGGAAGCCAAAGCTCCCAAAATTTCGGAGGGTAAATATTTTGCCACAAACACATTTTTGTCTAAATTGGTGAAAAATGGAGAAATAAAATAGGCTTCGTCTTTGGTAAATTGTTCAGGGGATTTTATTGGATCATTCATGAACTAAAGGATCTT
The DNA here is from genome assembly GCA_964348615.1 of uncultured Gammaproteobacteria bacterium. Lineage (GTDB taxonomy): Bacteria > Patescibacteriota > Microgenomatia > Curtissbacterales > GWA2-41-24 > DATIHT01. The sequence goes on from CAYGDE010000010.1 coordinate 15,200, forward strand.
ACGGTCTTTTAAAACTTCCAAGACCATTTTATGCACCTCTTGCGGTTTTAATATCTTTCCTTCTTTTGAGCAGTTAACTTTAGCCCAATTCTTATTCAAATCAGAAAGCAACTCATATTGCGACAAAACTTTTTCTTGGTATTTTAAATTGCTCTCGTGGATATCCAAATTCCTTTTTTTCATTAATTTGCGAGTGACGGAAATTGGCACACGCAAAAAAATTACTAAATCTTCTTTGGGAATTTTATTTTCACCGTATTCTAACTTTTCCAACCAAACTTTATACTTTGACTTTTCACTTTGACTCTTCATTTTTGCACTCATATGAGCAAGATTTGAAGGTACGTACCTGTTACAAATGACAATTTTACCCTCATCTATCCATTTTTTAATCTCATCCTTTGCACTTAGCCTGTCTCCTGCATACAGCATTGAAGCAAAATACCCGTCTACCTCGTTTATCTTTCCAAACTCCCCAAACAGATAACGCTTAACCATTTGTGCCCACATTGAACCTTCATACCGGGGGAAAGAAAGGTAAGCATAGGGAGTTTTTTTGGACTTTAAATATTCAACAAGAAGTTTAGACTGTGTAGTTTTACCCGAACCGTCTGCTCCTTCAAATACAATCAATTTACCTTTCTTTGCCATAGTAACTATTTCCCGTTTACACTTTTTTCTATCTTAGATGCCACTGCCTCTTTTGACCCGCTGTACCTATCGGATCTTGAACCTTCATATGGCATCTTAACTGGCGCACCGATTTTCTCGAAGGTAAATGCACAAATCGGCATGCCAGAATATAGTATTGCAGGTTTTGGCCCTAAATTACCAAGTTCCAAAACGGGTGCGCCATTCCAGCCTGGATCAAACCGAGCAGCTGTTGAGTGAACAATTATTCCCAAACGGGCCAGGGAACTTTTGCCCTCCAACCTGCCAATAATGTCAGAAGGCAGCTTTAAAACTTCTCTTGTAGAAGCAATTGCAAAAGAACCAGGTTCTAAAATAAATGGGTCGCCATCGTTTAAATTGACTTCCTCCATAGCATCTGGCGGAAGCCCTTTTCTGGTATCGACATACCTATAGGTACCGCCCCTAAAAAGCTTCATGTGCACTCCAAGATGAAAATCCATTGAAACCTGGTCAATTGCGTCTTGCCAATTTTTGGGCAAAGGAGAAATTTTAATTGTGCCTTCTCGGATATTCTTCTCAATTAACCAATCCGGCAAAATTCCCGAAACTTCATTCAAATTAACTTCTTTTTGCCCGCCTTGTCTTAAATAGTCAAAAACTATTTGGCTCCAGCTTTCCATTTGCTTATACACCTTACTAGCCTCTTCCAAAGTCACCAACTCTCCGCTTTTGTGTTCATCCAAAACAGCAATCTGCCCTGAATCTCCAATCACTTTCATAACCAAACCAAGATGTACCATGCCAACATCATTGGCATCATGGTTTAAAATACCCAAAAATTCCACTTTGTATTTCCCCTTATAATCAATCTCTTCCTCAAACTCCCTCTTCGCCCACTCAATGATGCTATTTGCATTTGAAACCTTTGAAACTTTTTTTACATCTCTCTTGTTTATATGCCCGCCAACACCCAAAGAGTAATTATTCGCCAACCGCAAATCTGTATGGTCGGCTTTTCTGCGCATCAAAAAAATCCTACCGTCGTTTTCAAAAACTAAATATGGAATAATTTGTTTGTAAGAAGGGTCTTGTTCGACTTCCCCACGCGCCAAAAATTTATGCTTTGAGCTAATTAAATTAACATATTTTGTTAAATTTTCCGACCTTATCCCATTCCAAACATCATTTTGAAATAATTCTTCGCGGGCAATGACCATCACGCGTTCTTCGTGCTTGCGGTGGATTGCTGAGGATTTCTTAGGCATAAAAATTAAGGGGGCAGAATTAATATCGTTTGTATTCTAACAAATGTTAGGGATTTTCGGAACCTTCGACTTGATCAACCTGATCTGACTCTTTTGGATCAGGGCCAGCAGAAGATGGCAGTTGCGGCTTTGTCCAAGAAGCCCATTTGCACTTCGGGTAGTTTGAACAGCCCCAAAACATTCTGCCTCTTTTTGTTTTGCGGGTTATTACGTTTCCCCCATCGTCGGGGCATTTCATACCGGTTTCTTCCACCAAAGGCTTTGTGTTTTTACAATCCGGAAAACCCGAACAGGCTAAGAATTTTCCAAAACGCCCATACCTCACAACCATTGGTTTACCGCAAACGTCGCAAATAACGTCGGTAACTTCAACATCCACTTTCATTTTTTCCGCTTCTTCTGCAACTTTTATAACTGCCTTTTCAAATGGGCCCCAAAATTCCGCCATCACCGGCGCCATTTTTTCTTTGCCTTGGGCAATCTGATCCAAACTATCTTCCATCTTGGCAGTAAAGCCCAAATCTACAATATTTGGGAAATATTTAACAATAAAATCAACTGCCGTTTTGCCAATTGGTGTTGGGCCTATTTGCCTACCTTCTAGCTTTTCAATATATAACCTTTCGTACAAAGTAGAAATTGTCGGAGCATAAGTTGAAGGTCTGCCAATATCGTTTTTTTCCAAGTCTTTAATTAAAGACGCCTCAGAATATCTGGATGGAGGCTCTGAGAACTTTTGCTGGGAATTTACCTTGACCAAATCTAAATCTTCCCCTTCAGAAAAGTCTGGTAATATCTGTTCTTTAATTTGGGGTTTTTCGTATACCTTGTACCAACCATCAAACTTTATTTTCTGGCCATTTGTGCGAAGAAGATAACCTTCGCTGGCTTGAATATCGGCACTTGTTTCAGCAACAATTGCCTCGGCCATTTGGCACACCAGCATTCGCTGCCAAATCATAGTGTAAAGTTTTTTGGCGTCCCCATCTAAACTTGACGGTTCAACATTAATATTTGTTGGCCTAATTGCCTCATGTGCTTCTTGGGCAAGCCGCGACTTTGCTTTGTATTTTCTAAAAGCGGCAGGTAAGTACTCTTTGCCAAATTTGGAAAGAATATATTTTCGAGTTGCATCTACAGCTTGAGGCGAAAGATTAACAGAATCTGTCCTCATATAGGTAATAAGCCCTTGTTCGTAAAGGTCTTGGGCAAGCCTCATTGTCCTTTTGGGAGTGTAACCAAACCTGTTTGCAGCAGCCTGTTGTAAAGTTGAGGTCGTAAAAGGGGCATTTGGGTGCTTTTTGGTATCTTTTGCCCGTACTTCCAAAATTTTGTAGGCGGATTTTTCCAGGTCTGCAACAACTTTGCCAGATTGCTCTCCGTTTTTAACTTCTGCTTTTAAATCGCCAATTTTGACCAAGTTTGCAGTAAATTCTCCACCTTTTGCTTTTTTCGCTAAAGTTACATTCACCAACCAATATTCTTCTGGCACAAACGCCTCAATCTCACGTTCCCTATCAACAATCAGTCTCAAAGCCACAGATTGCACCCTTCCAGCCGAAAGGCCACTTTTAACTTTTTTCCACAAAAGCGGGGAAAGCTTATAGCCAACCAGACGGTCCAGAACTCTTCTTGCTTGCTGCGCTTCTACCAAATCGTCGTTAATTTTGGTAGCGTGGGAAAATGCATCCAAAACTGCGTCTTTGGTTATTTCGTGGAAAGTTACCCTATCATACTTAGGGTTTTTAA
>CAYGDE010000010.1:18946-20157 GCA_964348615.1 uncultured Gammaproteobacteria bacterium
GCCACAATTTTATAATCCTTACCCAAAAATTGGGTTAAAGTGCGAGCTTTTGTGGGCGATTCAACAATTACTAAGTTTTTCATTGCCTTTGATACTCCATCATTTTTACCACCCTTGTCAAGTAATTGATCTTGTAATCGGAATAAATTCGGTGCTACCATTTAAAGCGTGCAGTGGCAAGATTTAGTACTAACAATTGGAAGTTGGATTTTAAATCTTTCTTTAATTCCAACTATTAGAGGCAAACAAAAACCCGAATTATCCACCTCGATACCATACGCCACTATACTTTCCATATTCGTATTCACGTTTTTGTCACTAGATTTAAAACTTACCGCAATTACTACTTTGTTTGGCGCTCTTGGCTGGATTATTCTTGCATTTCAACGTCTCAAACAACCCAAATAATGATAAAACTTGTAGCTTTTGACTGGAACGGCACAATACTTGCCGATACTTATGCTGTTTTTAAAGCAGATAATGAAGTTTTAAAACGGCTCGGTGAAAAACCTGTCAATTTTTCCGATTTTTTAAAACATTTTGATGTCCCTGTAAAAAACTATTATCTCGCACTTGGCATGGACCCCAAAAAGCTGGAAGCGAATTTAGATTTTATTTCACATACCTTCCATGATATTTACGAAAGTAAAGTAAACAGGATTAGAAGCCGTGCAAATGCCAGAACCGTTCTAAAATGGCTGAAAAAACACGAAATCGAAAGTATTATAATCAGCAACCATATTAAAGATCGCATAGAAGAACAACTCGCCCGTTTAAAATTAAAAAACTACATTTCCCAAGTATTGGGCAACTTTTCCATATCCTCTGCCATGAAAGCACGTAACAAACAGGAGAGGCTTTTGGAATATTTGAAGGAAACCAAAACAGAACCAAAAGAAATCTTAATTGTTGGGGATAGCATCGAAGAAGTTGAAATAGCCAAAGAAATCGGGGCTTTGTCTGCTGCCATCACACACGGAAACGTCAGCACCAAGCGCTTGAAACGCGCCAAACCCGACTATTTAATTTCCGACCTCGGCAACGTTATCAACATTGTCCACGAAATTAACACCGCCTAAAAATCCTCACTCTTGCTTGCATTCAGCTTCTTTTAGTAATAAACTTCCACTTGAAATGCCTGAAAGACCCCAAACACCACAAGAGCGCTCAGCATCATTAGCAAGAGCAAAAGAGCTTGCAGCAAAAGAAGA
>CAYGDE010000011.1:0-13553 GCA_964348615.1 uncultured Gammaproteobacteria bacterium
TGTAAACCACAACAATCAGTTTATCCTGAACGAAGTGAAGGAAGCACTCAAAAATTGAACTGATGACAAAAACCCTTTCAATTTAGCTCGCCTTCCCTACCTGCTTTTCTGCAAAATCACCAACAATTGGCCATTTGTAAACCACACCCTGATAGGCCTTAATCATCGAAATAACCCAAACCACAACTGAAACAATACTTATCAAAGTATTTATAATCGACGCTAAAAAACCTAAAAATGTTAGGCTACCAAAAATAAGTGAAAATACTAAGTTAAAAACAAAAAGCGCTCCAAATATAACCACAGATTGCATAGCATGAAAACGAATGTATTTATCTTGTTTCTCCACCAAAAGGATAATAACGCCGGTGATAAAACCTAAAAAATAAGAAAGGGCTGCAACGATATTTCGGTTTGTGTCTGTACTTGCCATAATTAAATCACCTCCATTCAAACCAACAAATTCATCTGCGATTGTTCTCCATTTAATTCTACCTCATCGCCAGCTTTCGCATCTGGCCAAATTGAAACTACTCCAAATTTCCCATCATAGCCTGGCTCCACTACAATATCCCTGCTCCTTACTTTAGAAATCGCTTCGGCAACTTTTTCAGAAGAAAGTTTTTTAATCTGCGCAATATCTGCTTTCAACAAAACTCCAAACTCCGAACCAATTGCGTTTACTAAAGTTAAGTAAGCATCCTGCACCTTTTTTGTTCCTACCCCAACCTCAAAAACTTCGGCCAATATTTCCCCCAAAGGCACCATTGAAACATATGGCGGACGTTTTCCTTTCGGATCATGCATCCACTTGGCGCCATTCCGGTCTCTGGTCTCTGGCAACTGGTCTCTATTTTTCAACTCTTGCACCCTATGCATTACTCCCACCGTAAGTGGCCTGTGGCAAACCGGACAAATATCTCCGTTTTTTTTGGACTGTTCGGGGTTTTGGGAAAAATTGCAATCCCTATGCCCCGTAAAATGATACTTTCCTTCCTCCGGATAAAACTCAATGGTGAAAGCAATCTTAGAATCTTTCCCAAAACCCGTAATTGCATGATAAATGGAATCATAGCTAACCTCCGCCGCTTCAAACACCGTTGCTTCCCTACCCATTTTTTCCAAAGAATGAGCATCCGAAAAAGAAAGGATCGCCCGGCTATCCAAATCACCAACCTGCCAATTCATAGCCGGATCCGAAGACAACCCAGTTTCTACACCGTAAATATTTTTGGCCATTTTCCCAAAACATTCGGAAATAGAATTAAATCCGGAAAAGCTTCCAAATACCGAAAACCAAGGCGTCCATGCGTGTGCAGGAATAATCAAGGCCTTATCATCAACAGTTAGCGCAATTTCGGCCAAAACTTCAGATGATATTCCCACAATTGGCCTACCGTCAGACCTCAAATTAGACCCGCGTTTTACCAATTCTTTATTAAATTTTTCGACACTAACCAAACTTGGAAAGAAAAACAAAGTGTGAATTCTTCTACCTTTTCCTCCTTGAGAATAAATCGAAGAAACCTCGCACGAAAGCAAAAAGTACACTGGCTCTTGTTTTACATCAATAAATCCATTATTGCCTGGTCTCTGGGCACTGGTCTCTATCCTTCTTAATTTAAACAGTCCATTCCCTGCATCTTCTAATTCATTTTTCAACTGCTCAAACCAAAAAGGGTGTGTAAAATCTCCAGTCGCCAAAACATTAATCCCCTTCATTTTGCCCCACGCCGCCATATTAGGAAGAATCATAGCTTGGGATACTGCTCTTGAGTACTTACTGTGTAAATGAAGATCCGCAACAAATTTCATTACCGAACCCTTTTTAAACCCAATCAATATTACTTGTCAACTCGTTCGATACCTACAACTAATTCCACAACAGGCTTGCTCGCAATTCAAAAACATGATGAAGTCGGATGTGTAGCTTTTGTGTATCGAGCTTAAAGTTAGATACGGTGCCGACGGAATCCTGAGCGAGACGGAGATAAATGATCGAAAGTTAAAAAAAGCTCCGGTCGAACGCTTTTTGAATGCGACAAGACTGGTGTGGAGAAACCTTTCAAAACCAACCCAATCTTCGCACCATAAACACCGGTGTTGCACCATCTGGAGCATTCTCAATCAACTTTAGCATCTTCACAAAAATCATAAAAACCGCATTCGTCCAAGCAAATCCAGGTGGAGTAGGATACCTGTCAGGTTCTCCAATTCTACCGCGCACCACATCATACTTTTCCCACAATTCTCCAGTTTCCAAAAAAACCTTAATATTGACAGCCAACCATTTAGTTATTACTCTTTTGGCCAAATGGACATAACCATATCTTAAAAGCGCCTCAACCACTCTAAGTTCAGTTGGCGGCCAACCATTAGGCCAGTCCCACTGCTTATTGTTTGCAAATGGCACAGACTGCACAATTCCCCAATCTTTTTGCAACTGCCGAACCAAAAGTTTTACAACTCGTTGCGCTTGCTCAAACGAAGCAATTCCAACATTTAAGGGAAAGGTGCCAGCAATCGTAATTAAAGGACTAATCTTACCTTCTTCGAAATTGTAGTCAAAATAATAACCCTCCTTCTCGTTCCACATGTACTTGTTAATAAGTTCGAACCGCTTTTGGGCAAGTTCCCCAAATCTTTTTGCCTTCAAATCGCGCTTTAAAATCCTATATGCTGCTTCGAGATCTTTTTCGTAAATATAAAGTAGGCAGTTTAAATCCACGGGGTTATAGCTCAAACACTTATCCGAAAAACGCGCAGTCATATCCCAACCCGATTCCGCCTCTGCCAAATAATCTAAAGCATTTAAATCATAGTATCTAGAAAGCCCTGTTGGTGTCAGCCTGTAGTTACGTAAGTGAATTTTACCCATCCACACGTCGTTGTATTCCATTTCCAAAAGCTCACATGCCCGCCTGAGCCATCTTTTATCTTTAGTCTTTTCATAAACGATAGAAACCATACTCGAAAGTAAAGGAGGCTGAGAACGTGTAAGGAAATAAAAACGCGAGGCATTTGGAATAATCCCAAACCGCGCAACCATATGCAAAAGATTATTAACCATACCAACTGCAACATCAGAATACTTTGGATGGTCAATAAGAGCCCTCACAACAGGATAAGAATCCCAGTAATATTGCTCCTGAAAAACGTCAGTTGCAGCAGGCACAATATATGGGTAAGGAAGACCAATTAAACTGCGCAAATCTTTCTTGTTGGTTCGAATAAGCTTTGGCCAATAGTCTTCAATATATGAAAGCACTGCCTTCACATTTTTAGGGGTAAAATATTTTGCAAAATCTTCAGCCATATTTTTACAACCTTACCACTGCCAATTTAATCTGTAAACTGGGAATTATTTCTTGTGATTGTGGTATTGGCTTGCAAAAAGTTTCTTGATTTCGTCAACAGTTGTTGCATCCTCTGCTCTTTTGTCTTTATCTCTAAACTTCACCAGCCTTGGGAATCTTAGGGCAAAACCGATCCCTTCCTCGTTTTCCCCAGCTGTATGATTTGGAGATTTTGTAATTTCGTCAGCATAAATTTCCATAACAACTTTTGGTTCCACCCAATAAGTGGGTTCAATTTTAGAGTAAACTCGAGCTGGCTTATGAGAAACTTTAAGCTTTTTCGCAATCTCGTTAACCTCTCTGAATTCTTCATCGGTCAAACCAGTACCAAGCCTAGAAATAGTATCAAACTTATCCGTTTTTTTGTCATAAACCCCAATCAAAAGCCCCCCAACTCCAAAATCCGTTCGCTTCCCTTTCCCAGCATAAACTCCCAAAAGTACACAATCTAATGTATCTGTCAACTCTCCAGCCGAAGACCTTTTAAATTTAATCCAATGAAAACCTCTACCCCCAGCTTTATATGGAGAATCCAACTTTTTAAGCATCAAGCCTTCCAATCCTTCCGAAACCGCCTCGTTGAAAAAATTAGTAATTTCTGCAGCTGTATGCAAAATTCTTTCCTCAGCCTGACGAATCACTAAATTGTGTTTCATGAGAATAGATTCCAAAAGCTTTCGTCTTTCTTTCTGAGGTTTTTGAGTTATATCACTCCCATTCAAATACAAAATATCAAAAGCAAACAAAACTAAAGGCAATTCTTTGGATTTTGCCTCAATGTCATATTTTCTTCTCCTTTTTGTGGTTTCCTGAAACGGTAAAAATTCTTCAGTTTGCGGATTATAAGCAATTGCTTCGCCTTCCATAATTGCAGATTTTGCCTTGACCTCCCTTTTAACTCCCAAAACCAAATCCGGGAACATTGCTGTCATGTTTTCCAAATTTCTCGAAAAAAGCTTCACGTCATCACCATTTTTATGCACAGCCACGCGAAACCCATCAAATTTAGGCTCTGCAGCAAAAGTATCTCCAAGCCGCTTTACGGCCTCTTCTGCATTAGGCATTCGCTCTGCCAATGCCGGCCTAATTGGCTTACCAACAATTAATTTAGTTTCCAAGACTGCCTTTTCACCATGTTTGAAAAATGTTTCAGCCACAAATCCAAGGTCCGAAGTTTTATTGTACGCATCCTCAAGAATCGGCCTCAGTTTTTTATCACCAGTCCTTGCAATAGAAAGTGCGTCCAAAACAGTCGGATCCCCAATCCCAAGACGCAACGTTCCCAGTGGAATGTTTACTACATGTTTAACGGAAATATCGTCTAACTTTTTAATAAGATTCGCCAAAGTTTCTATTTTCTTTTCTACAGATCCAACACCTCCAGTTTTTGCAATCTTCAAAAGCTCATCAAACACTTGGGTAACAGTTAAATTTGATTTAATATTTAATGATTTTGCATGGTCTTGAGCAGCAAGGCCTATGTTCCCTCTTTTTCTGTAGTGTGCCAAAACCTGGTCTTTGGTTTTCCCATATGCTTTTCCCACCGCTTGCGCAACCATAGATTCTGCCATTCCAATTTCCGTGGCCTCAAAAAACGGTGCAACCCTGCCTTGAATTAAATAGACAATCTTGCCAATTTCCACAGCATCCGATTCTTTGAAAAGTTTGGAGAGAATATCGATAAGCTCCAACCTCTTGGATGTCGCTTCTAACTTTTCGTAATATTCTGCCAACTTAGAAAATTTCATTTTAGTAGTTATAACTTAGAACTTGTAACTATTTCAAAACGTATACCGCCCCTTTTGTACTGCCTTTTTTCTTAATCAGCTTTTTTTTCTGTAAATCTTTCAAGTCCCGCAAAATAGTATCATCGGAATAATCCCGCAGTATACTCCTCCACTGCTTATTGGAAACAGAACCATTTTGTTCTATATATTCAACCAATTTTAACTGCCTTTCAGACAAAGCAATTTGCCCTGTTCTGCCTTTTAGCTTCGAATCTAAAGATAATTTTCTCACCCGCTCTTTCACCATTTCTAACTCTTCTGCCAAACCTTCACAAAAGTATTCAAGCCAAACAGTCAAGTCTTTTTCCCAAAGCTGGGCTTTTTGGTTAGAAACTTCTTGTAAAGTTTCATAATATCTTTTGGCATTCCTGTCAAAATATTCCTCCAAAGAAAAAAACTTCTTAATATCATAACCCCCGGCAAACATTACCATCGTGGCAAAAGCACGCGCAGTCCTGCCATTACCGTCTACAAAAGGGTGGATATATGCCAAAACATAATGGGCAATGCCTGCCCGCAAAACTGGGTGAATATCTGTTCCTTCTTCGCTATTTAACCAATTCAAAAAATCACCAACCAACTCGCCAATATCGTAAGATCTTGGTGGTGTAAAACTCACATCACCAGTTTTGGAATTTTTAACCAAAACTTGGGTTTTACGATATTTCCCTGCCGCCTCATCCCTTAAAACTTTCTTAACCGTAAGCCTGTGAATTTCCAGTAAGTCTTTTTCTGTTAATTTCTGTTCTCTGGCAACAGGTCTCTTTTTGTCGATATACTTCAAAACTTCCCGATAGTTCAAAATCTCCTGCACATCGCGATCGCGTCCCACCACTGTCTCACCGGAAAGAACCGCTGCCACTTCACCTGTATCCAACTGGTTACCTTCTATATGGGTTCCATGGTGAACTGTCCTAACAATCGCTTCCTGCCTAAACTTTGCCTCGTATGCAGGCACCAAAGGAGCTCCTTCAATAACTTCTTTTGCGGCTTCTATCTTGCCAACGTACTTTAAGATTTTTGAACTGATTGTGAATTTTGGAGAATACATCACCTAATTATCGCACAATAACCGCAAAAATCAAGCATCTATCCATCGTAATGTCTATCTTGCACTTTTGCGATCCCGTAAGCAATTCCAATTTCAGAAAGTGCACAACCAAGTCTTGTCATTTCATCTGGGGCAATGCTTGCAAAAATTCTTTTAACACTGACAGGGTGGTTATTTACTCCAAATTTCACAACGTCAGCAATCATCGCGTCGTGCAAACCCAAACCATATAAGACCTCTCGCGCAGATTCTAAATCACAAGGCATACAGGAAATCTGGATATTTTCGCTAGCTTGTTCAATAAATCTCTCTCCCATAAAACACCTCCTTTTTGATCATAAAAAAACCTCTCCTAAGAGAGGTAAATTATTTTTTCCTTCGATTACTCTCAGGACTAATCTCCCCTTATGGAATTGGTTTAGCACCGCGCTCTGCCTTGCAGAATCGGTTGCTGGGCGTATCTACGGGCCAAAACCCTACTCGCCACTCTTGATTAAGTATTAATTTGTTAACAAACTTAATCTTAAAGTTTTTTGGAAATTAAGTCAAACCAAAATCTATGACCCTCATCGTTAGGATGAAAATTATCAGAAGCTAATGTATTTCCATAGGAATTCTTCAAAGTCTTGTCTGCCAATGTCGGGTCTATGTGGTAAACGTTATTTTTGCCTTTCGCAGCTCTATCCAAAACATCCGAGTATAAGCTTGCCCTGCTTTTATATATGGGATGAAACACCAATGGGACAGCGTAAGTGTCAAAAATTCTGCCTGGACCAACGATTATTAGTTTATTGGCAAGTTTAGAATATTCTTCTATCACTTTTTTCGTGTCATCCTCAAATAATTTTACATCGCTGAACCTAAAAAGATCATTGGAAGAAACTACAAGAACAATGAGATCCTGTTTTTGCGCAGGCCTACGGGCTGTAAGCATATCGGCCATTTTGGAACCGTTTTTAGCCTGGCTCTCAAATTGCACAAAATGGTCTTTTGCAAAATATACGGCCAATCTGCCTGCAACACTTGTTTCAAAACTGCTTGCTCCCACTCCCGCGCCAACACTATCCCCTCCAACAAATAACTTAAAGGTGGGTTTACTTGAATCACCAATATCAGTTTTAAGAATAAAAGTATTTTTAATAAGTTCCGAACTTTTTCTAAAAGAATAGAGAGTAAAAATCGTTTGAAGAACAGCATAAAGTGCTATTACTATAAAAATTGTAAATGTCATACGTCTAACCATTCATTATAGTTTAACAACTTTTGCCCGCTTAAATATTTCCTTAGGCAAAGAGCCTTCTAGGCCCGCAATCCGAAGGACGAGGACCGCAAGCAAAGTTATATTTCAATAATTTTAGCTTTCTGATAAATTTGCTCTGGTAAACTTTGCTTATCTGCTGCTGTAATAATAGTTTGTTGCTTAAAAACTACGTCCAACACTGCTTCTCTGTGCTCCTCATCCAATTCAGAAAAAATATCATCCAGCGCCAAAATTGGCCTTGCTTGCCGTTTGACTGCAAAGTATTCCAACTCGGAAAGCTTAAGCGCCAAAACTGCCATTCTCTGCTGCCCGCGGGATCCAAAATATTCTAAATTTCTGCCTTTATGCAAAAACACAAAATCATCTCTGTGCGGCCCAGAAAGTGTCACACCCGCAGCAATATCTCGCTCCCTGTTTTTTGCAAGCTTCTCTGCAGAAAGTATGCTCTGCTTCAAACCCCAAGATAAATCACTCATCCATTTTTGTGTCGCAGCCAAGACAGTGGGTTTTCCTTCCGAAGCCTTGGCAAAAGATGGCTCCACAAAGTTCAAAAATTCAAAAAATTCCAAGCGTCGTTTGGAAACAAATGCACCATGCTCCAAAAGCCGTTCATCCCAAAAATCCAATTCTGTGGGTTTAGATTGCCGCTCCAAAATTCGCACCAATATTTTGTTTCTCCTAGTAATTACTTTGTGATAGGCACTAATTGCCCGCCAATAATCACGGTCCAGACCCGAAAGCAAAACGTCCAAATGGTGTCTTCGCAAAGATGGTGACCCTACAACCAAATCCAAATCCGCAGGCACAAAAGAAACTACCGAAAAACAATCTCCAAAATCCACCCATCGCTTTTTAATCTCGTTTATAAAATACGTCTTTTTTAAAAAAGTTTCATCCACAACTTGAAAATTTATCGTTAACTTGGACTTTTCACTTCCACTTCTAACCTCTCCTTCTATTTTCGCTTCTTCGCGGTCAAATTTAACCAGGTCTAAATCCGTCTCCACTCTCCCAGGCCTCACAGCGCCAAGCATCCCCACTGCCTCTAAAATATTGCTTTTCCCTGCACCATTGAAACCCACAATAGCTGTTAATTTCCTATCAAATGCCAAAAAAAGTTTAGAAAAATTACGAAAATTTGTAAGGCGTAGATTTAAAATTTCCACTTGTTGCTTGCAAATAGTAGCACAAAAGAACCCAAACTAAACACTAAACCCCCAAGAATTAAAACCATCTCGTAGCCAAAAAGTGCCACAAACCCTGCACCAAATGGCGAAAGAAATCCTGCAAAAAAAGCTGTCAAAATTGTATTTGCGCCCAAAACGCTACCTAGATAATTATGTGCAATCAGCTTCTGCAAAACAGTCCTAGCTGCAATTATAGAGGCAATAGTACCAAAACCCAAAAGTACAATATATAAAGAAACCAAAAAAATTAAAAATGCGCCAAATCCTAAACCAGTACTTATCAAAATTCCAATTATTAACCCGGGTATACCAATGGCTCCCAGCCCGATTGAAAGAAAATAACCTTCACGAACCTTAGGGCTTTGCACAAATATCGCTCCAAAAACAGATCCAAAACCCACCAGAGGAAATATTAAAATAAGTGCTTTTTCTACACCTATTGCTAAAATATCCCTAAAAAAACCTGGTGCAAGGGTTACCCCAAAAGAAATTACTGCTTGTGCAAAAGCCAACATAAAGAAAAATGCCCACGTTTTTTTCCTGCCAAAAATATACCCTAGCGCTTTCCAAATTTGTACGATTTCGCCAAAAATTGATATATCTTTTCGTATTCTTGGCAACATTTTTGGCAATAACAATGAAAGTAATGCGGCTGCACAAAGCAAAATCTCAAAAATAAATACTGTTACCAGATTGCCAAAGAAAAAATGCACAATAGCAGCCAGCATCAATCCAAATATTTGGCCTCCGGCAATACAAAATACAAATATCGAATTCGAAGCCAAAATGTTTCTTCTTTTCACCAACTGTCCAGACGCACCATTTGCTGCAGTCATAAAAAAAGAATTTATAGCAAAGTATAAAAACGAAAGGGAAATTGAAAAAAATATTTTGTCCAAAGAACTAATAATCAAAAATCCAACCAAAGCAAGAAAAGTATTAGCAACAACAATTATCTTTTTTCTATCAAAAAGATCAGCACACAAACCTGCAATTGCCATCAGGAAAAATCCTGGCGCAACCGAAGAAATAACTACCCCAGAAACTCCAAAATTACTTCCTGTTTTTAAATAGACAGAAACAATTAAAGAAATCAAAAGAAAAGCAGAAGCGATCTGACCAATAATTGTAACCAAACAAAGCACAAAAAAATCCCTATTTTGAAGCGTCTTAATATACGTTTTGGGGATTATTATCATTTCAAAAATTGACACTTAGGACAAAAGTGGGCAGACCTACCATCGATCTTCTTGCGTACAATTGGCGTCTTGCACCTAGCACATGGCTTTCCGGTCATATGATAAGCCTTGGCAAAGGTTAAAAACAAACCTTTTTCTCCCCCGGAATCTACAAAAGAATTGGCACTCGACCCGCCTTTTTCAATTGCCAACTTCAAACTTTCTTGAATACCTTTGTATAAATCTTTAATTTCCGAATCCGAGAGCGAAGACGCCAACCTTTCAGGGTGCACTTTGGCCCGCCATAAACCTTCGTCCGAATAGATATTGCCAATTCCAGATACAAATGCCTGGTCCATTAAAAGTTTTTTTACTCTTGCTTTACCTTTTGAAGCAAGTCTTTGACTAAAATCAGAAAAAGAGATTTCAAGAGCATCTGGCCCCAACTTCTCCAAAAAACTTTCAACTTTTAACTTTGAACTTTGAACTATTCTCACCCAACCAAACTTGCGCATATCATTAAAGTACAAATGTCCCCCGTTTGTGAATGCAAAAGTTACTCTGGTGGTTTTATTGGGTGAAGGCAAATTTAATGGCGGGATAGGATGACCTCCTGCAATCCTCGTTTTTTTCTCCTGATAAATTAACTGCCCAGTTAACTTCAGGTGGATCAAAATCGATAATTTTTTTGGTACTTTTGAAACATTAATAATAACCACTTTTCCTTGCCTCTGTACCCCAGAAACCTTTGCACCCTCCAAGTCGGCAATCGAAAACCCATTCCAAATAAAATTTTTTGGCCAGTCGTATTCTAAAGACTCCAAAACCAAGCCCTTAAGCTTTTTATCAAGTCCACGGACGATAACGGTAACTTCTGGTAATTCCGGCATATCAACAATTACAACTTAACAAGTGTCCCTTTTTTCTTAGCAAGATTAAACATCAATGTAAAAAATCCAACTGAAAGAACAAAATAAACAATGTTCAAAGCAAGCGCTGACAAAAATGCGTTTAAATCAAATTGCCCAGTTGAAAAAGCATATCTCATCCCTTCAAAAACGTAAGTAAGAGGCAACACACTCGCAATCTTTTGCAATAAAGTCGGCAATGTGGAAATTGGATAAAAGACTGCAGAAAATGGTTGAAGGAAAAAAGGCAAAATCCAAGTTAACGGCCCAATAGAATTTCCAAACCGAACAACAATTGAGATGTTAAAAATTCCCAAAGAAATAGCAAAAATAATAATATTAATCCACAAAAGAACCAGCTGGGTTCCCAAAGAATTTAGGCTGAATCCAAACAGCAAACCTGCAATTAACCACATCGCAATAAGAGATAGTATTACCTTTAAAATAGCTACGGAAACTAAACCAAAAATATATTCTCCAATTGAAATTGGCGTCGCAAGTACGTTCACAATATTTTTCTCCCAAACATCAAACATAAAATCGATTCCTATACTGGTTCCAATCCTTTCAAACACAATCCACAAAATTAATCCCCCCAGTAAAAAGCTTTCAATCCCGCTGGAATTTATTCCAATATAATTTGAAACAAAACCCCATAAAACAAGAGAAAATACTGGAAATAAAAAAGTATCTGTGAAGCGCTCAAATTGATGCATAATCATAAAAATATGCCTCAAAATGATTGCCCAGATTCTAGTTAGATTCATTCTCTACCTCCCCTTGCTTAATTGGATTTTTCCTCGAAAGAGAAATAAAAACTTCGCGTAAGTTTGGCTCTTTTGCTTCTAGTTTTAACTCTTGTTTTGTAAGCTCCAAAGGGCTCCCTTGCGCAATAACCTTCCCATGATTTATAAAAAT
The DNA here is from genome assembly GCA_964348615.1 of uncultured Gammaproteobacteria bacterium. Lineage (GTDB taxonomy): Bacteria > Patescibacteriota > Microgenomatia > Curtissbacterales > GWA2-41-24 > DATIHT01. The sequence goes on from CAYGDE010000011.1 coordinate 11,647, forward strand.
CACATTATCCGCCACTTGTTCAATTTCCCACATATTGTGAGAAGTATAGAGAATACTCATGTTATTCTCTTTTTGAATTCGAAGAAGCAAACTAATTCCCTTGTCAACAATATCCGGATCCATAGAGGCCATAGGTTCATCCAAAAGTAAGAGTCTGGGCTTGTTTAACAAAGAACGGCACAAACTTACTCTAGCCCTTTGCCCAAAAGATAAATTTCTAATGAACTTATTTTTTAAACCTTCAATCTCGAAAAGGCTCAATAGTTCAAGTATTCTTTCTTTAGGTTTTTTTAATTGATAAAGCTTTGAGTAAACAAAAAGCCCCTCATAAATCGTTAGATTCCACGGCAAACTAAACTCCGCAGAACAATAATTAACTTCTTGCATAATATCTGATCTATGTCTTCCCAAATCCTTTCCAAACACTTTAATCTCTCCTTCTTCCGGCTTAATTATTCCCAAAAGACAATTAATGGTAGTACTTTTTCCAGCTCCATTTGGCCCCAAAAAGCCCAAAATTTCTCCTTCTTTCAAAGAAAAAGAAATACCGTCAACAGCAACAAATGTTTTTTCCCCAGTTCCAAATTTTTTAACCAAGTTAGAAACCTCCAAAACAAGGGGGGAATTTTTTGCCATTTATGATATTTTAAGCTAAAACGTGGAGCTTAACAAACGCTTTAATTTCTTTTTTAAATCTTTCGCTGCTAAATTTTTGTGCGTGAGACTTTATAAATTTAGGGTCAAATGCCCCTTTTTTCTCCATATCGAAAAAAGTATTTATTGCCAGCGTTAATGAACCAATAGTTGCAGGGTCAAAAAACAGGCCTGTTTTCCCTTGTATTACCGTTTCCTTGTATCCTCCCCCATCGTAAGCAATAACTGGTGTCCCGCAAAGCATTGCCTCAACAGGTGTAATTCCAAAATCTTCGTCTGTAGCCAGCGCCAAAAAAGCCCGGGCATTTGTGTATAAACCGACTAACTCCGAATCAGAAACATAACCCAAAAATTCCACATTTTCCCCAGCCATCTCTTTTATCTTCTTATCTTCTGCCCCATAACCAGTCGCCTTCCCCACAACTTTTAACGGAAAACCCAACTTGTTTGCAGCCTCAACTGCAAGCTGTAAGCCCTTACCACCAACGATTCTGGAAACGACAAGAAAGTAGCTGTCAGACTTTTTCTTACTGGTCTCTGGTAACTGGTCTCTATCTAACTCTACCGGTGGATAGATTACGGTGCTATTTCTTCTGTAAAACTTTTTTATTCTGGCATTTACTTCTTTGGAATTTGCAATAAAATAATCTACCCGCTGCGCAGCTTCATAGTCATAAACCCGCATAAAATGGTTCACCAAAAGCGCATAGATTCTAACAGGCCAATACTTTTGCCATTCAACAGAAGTCGGATAACCATACAAATACCTTGGTGGAGTGTGGCAATAACAGATCTCTACAGTTTTGCGTTTGTCGCTAGTCGTTTTACGTTTGACAACTCCCTTCGTTACATACCAACTACTCGACGTAATTACAACGTCAAAATCCGCCAGCTGGCGGGCAAAACTGTTCCAAATAAATGGGGCTAAAAACCGCAACGGGCTATGTAATTTTGTTTTAAAAAAAGGCACTTTTTGTGCCCAAGAAGCGATTATCTCTTTGCCACGAAACCTTCTGTAAGCTTCTGAATCTTCCCGATAAAACGCGGTGTAGATAGGTGCTTTGGGAAATATCTCCGAAAGTGCCAAAAGCACTCTTTCTGCCCCCCCAAACTCATTTAAATAGTCATGCACCAAAGCCACTTTCATTAAAAAATTGAGTTCATTAAATTCACGTAATTTTGCAACTTTGCAAAATTATAGCAGAATTAATATGCTCTTTCCCTTGAGGCAACTGGTTGACCTTCTAACTGCT
>CAYGDE010000011.1:13653-19700 GCA_964348615.1 uncultured Gammaproteobacteria bacterium
TAGCAGAATTAATATGCTCTTTCCCTTGAGGCAACTGGTTGACCTTCTAACTGCTTAACAACATTCCAATTAAAATTCTCAAGGCTGGACAAAGTAGTGACCCCTTCTTTTAAAGAAATCGCCAGCTCATACCATCCTGGCACGTAAATCATTCGCATACCAGCGCCGATTGCTCCTTCAAGATCGCTTTCAGTATCTCCAACTACGACACAATTGGTTGCATGTACACCAATTGTCTCTGCTGCAAGGCGAAACGCCTCAGGGTCTGGTTTTCCGGGGCCAGTAATGTCATCCCTTGTCACCACAGCCTCGAATTGATCACCAATCCCCAACCTTTGCAGCGACGTCTCTATATAATCCCGATAAGCACTACTCGCAATCGCGAGTCGTAAACCTTTTTCTCTCATCGCAGAAATTGTTTGTGCTACTCCAGGCAATAGTGCTAAGTCGCTCTCGAAAATTTCCCTAAACCTCAATTCCCAATGCTTTCGGAATTTCTGGGGATTACCAATTTCGTAACGAGCCGATATATAACCAGCAGGCAGATCAAAACCTACCAATTTCATAATTGTTGGATAATCTGACTCGTGAAAAGTCCGGCCGAAATCGGCTAAGCTCACTCGAATAGACTTCTCTCTAATGTGTTCGGAATTATCAATGGTTCCATTGAAATCCCAAATCGCTGCACGAATTGCCACCATATTAGACTGGTTTAAACTTTCCTTCTTTCTTTTTGAAATATGAAATTTATGCAACAGGGGCAAGTGCCCCGGGGATGTTGTCGCCTAAATTTCCGTTAGCAACTGCAGTTTAGCACACCACTTACATTAGCTCAAGTTGTCCGAAACAAGTTTAATCCGTTCGTCTAAAGAACCAGAAGCAACTATATAATCTTGCTTATAATAATTGAGTAGTTCGATAAGCCTTTCGTGGAATTGCTTTCTCCTTTTGCCACGTCTAACCTCATCTTGAACATAGGGAATATCAATGTCTGTAATAACGTGCAGGTCGTACTTCCTATTTTTGAATTGCGCCTCCACCTCGCGAGTCCCCTTGCCTAAAAAGTATTCTTGCCAAGCATATGTAACCAGAGCATTTGTATCACAAAATAAAACCTTGTTGGCATAAAGTGCAAGTTGATCTTCCATACTATTCTGAATCTTAGCGATATACTCAAATTCTTTGTTCTCCCACCGAGAAAACTTTGACGCTTTTTTACAAATACTATAATACCTACCAAATTCAACAACCCATGCTGTTTTGAACCTATTTGCCAGTTCTTTGGCCAAAGTGGTAGTACCTGTAGATTCGGCTCCTAATATACATACTCGCTTAACAATATAAGACGGTTTTTTCATCGATGGATTATATCAAACGAAAATCTAAATCAACTTTAACTGGTCAGTGTTGTTGTCAGTTGACGGTTTACGGTTCACAGACTTTTTGTCATTACTGTCAACTGTTAACTGTGAACTGTTAACTATTCCCGGCAGCTTACTCACTATCGACTTAAACCCCAACCGCACATATTCTGCCCTCACCGTTTCCCAATCTGGTTTAAATTCTAAATTCTCAAATTTCAAATCTAAATTCACATTACAATCCAACTCCACCAACCGCTTTGCAGAAAGAGCTATATCGCGCCCGGCAGTTAATTTTGCTTTGACTGTCTCCCCTTGTTCATCAATATGTTCAAACAAATTCTCCAATGTCTGGTATTTCGAAAGAAGACTTGAGGCAATTTTTGGTCCAATCCCGGCAATGCCCGGAACGTTATCGGAAGTATCTCCAACCAAAGACTTGTAATCCACCATTTGTACAGGTTCAATCCCAAACTTTTCTCTTACTTCTGCAGCACCATACAATGTAGTTCCGTTCAAATTCCAGCCTGGCATCTGGACTTTGATATCACCATTAACCAGCTGCAATACATCACGATCCCCACTAAGAATAACGACACTAATCGAATTTTTGGGGGTGGCAGGACCCGCAAAAATTGCGCGCGTCGCTATCGTTGCCAGCAAATCGTCTGCTTCATATCCTTCCTTTTCAAAATACGGGATGCCAAAGGCTTCCAAAACTCGTTTTACCTTTGGTAACTGAGGGTATAAATCAGCAGGCGGCGCTGGCCTTTGGGCTTTATATTTTTCAAATTCAATATGCCGAAATGTAGGTGCCTTTGTATCAAACGCACAGGCAATATATGTTGGTTTTACCTCATCAATTGCCTTAAGAAGCATGTTGGAAAATCCATAAACCGCATTGGCATTCTCCCCGCTTTTATCTGTCAGGGGTGGCAGCGCATGATAGGCACGATGGAAAAGATTATTACCATCAATAAGAAGAAGAGTAGACACCAGCAAATTTTAGCACAGAATTATGCTTGCGCACCTTTTGTTTTAGGAGTTTTTTTAAACTTCACTTCCCCGTTTGTCACTGGCTTTCCTACCAGCTTTTCAAACTCATCGCGCTCTAACGTCTCTTTTTCTAAAAGAGTGTTTGCAACCAAGTCCAGCTTTGCTCTGTGCTTGGTTAGTACATCTTGGGCAACTTTGTATCCTTCATCAATAATTTTGGCAATTTCTTTATCTATTTTAAAGGAAAGCTCTTCGGAAATTTTGTTATTCTCACCATACATAGCAACGGTTTGTGTATTTGGTGCAAAAATTGTCGGCCCCAGAGAACTCATACCAAAATCCTCAACCATTTGCCTAGCAACAGTAGATGCAATTTCCAAATCGGAAGACGCACCTGTTGTATATTCCTTAAAAATAAACTCTTCTGCTGCCCTCCCCCCCAAAAGTGTGGCAATCCGCTCCAAAAGTCGTGTCTTTGTCTCGGTATACCTGTCAATTGTCGGCGGTACAAGTGTATGTCCTCCGGTTGACCCGCGGGAAACTATAGAAATTCTGTGAACAGGATCAGTATGCGGCAAATAATGGGCAACCAATGCATGCCCACCCTCATGATATGCAGTCATCCTTCGTTCTTCAATCGATTGTAATCTCTTTCTTTGTGGTCCAAGTTTAACTTTAGTCGCAGCTTCCTCTAAATCTATATTGGTTATCTCTTTTCTCGCTTCTCTTGCTGCCAAAATTGCAGCTTCGTTAAGCATGTTTGCAAGATCTGCTCCCGAAAACCCAACTGTTCTTCTTGCAATACGCTCAATATCTGCTTCTTTTGCGAAAGGTTTGCCTTTCATATGAATTTTAATTATCGCTTTCCTGCCTTCAATATCTGGCAAATCCAAAGCAACACGCCTATCAAATCGTCCAGGTCGAGTCAGCGCTGAATCCAACAAATCTGGACGGTTTGTAGCAGCAGTTACAATAACGTTTTCGGTTGGCGCAAAACCATCCATTTCAACCAGTATTTGGTTAAGGGTTTGCTCACGCTCGTCATGTCCACCCGAAAATCCCATCCCTCTCATTCTCCCAATAGACTCAATCTCGTCAATGAAAATAATCGCAGGGGAAATTTTCTTTGCCTGAGCAAATAAATCACGAACTCTCGCAGCTCCCACACCTACCAACATTTCCATAAATTCAGAACCAGCAACAGAGAAAAAAGGCACTCCCGCTTCGCCTGCAATTGCCCTCGCCAGAAGCGTTTTCCCCGTCCCTGCTGGCCCAACCAAAAGTACACCTTTTGGAGTTCTTGCACCAAGTGCCCGGTATTTTTCCGGATGTTTTAAAAAATCGACAATCTCTTCCAACTCTTGCTTTGCCTCGTCCACCCCTGCAACATCCGCAAAAGTAGTCTTGGGCATATCTTTCGTGAACTGCTTTGCGCGAGACTGCGAAAAAGAAAAAACATTAGAAGCCCCATCTTTTGCTTGTCTAAAGATAAAAAAGAAAAAAAGGATCATAAGCCCAAGAGGCAAAACTGTGGTTAAAATACCAACCCAAGCTTCGGAAAATGTCCTATCTTTGACATTAATGGTCACTGTTGTCGGATCTACTTTTGCAGCATCCATTGCCGCATAAAACGACTGGTTCGCTTCTTTTCTCGAAGTATAAAGCGTTCCATCCTTAAGCTTTACATGCAAAGCATCAGCATCAATTTCAACACTATCGACCTTATTGTCGCGAATATCGGAAATTACCGCAGAAACTGGCTGGTTTGGTAAAAACTTCTCAACTGGGTTAGAAGTGGAAACAAAAAACAAAAAAATCAAAAAACCTAAAATTGCGTAGATTAAAAACCCACGCCAGCCGGATTTAACTCGCATTTTGGGAACAGAAACTTTTGGAATTTGGGAAGATATTTTCTTTCCTGGCTTTTTAGAATCCTTAGGCATAGCAAACAGCAATTTTAACACTCAAAAACCTAAATTGCTACCTCTCCATCTGCTAACGGTAGTTACGTGGTTTAGACTTCTTGGCAGCAACATATTTTTGAAAATCAAAATGGAGTCTCGGATCTACTTCTGCAACTGCATTTGATAATCGTCTGCCATTTCGCAGCATGCGCATCCCAGTAGCTACAAAAAATTCCCTTTCAACCTTTTTCCAAGTAACTTCTATATTTCTAGGTTCAGCATCTAGCATATCAGCTGCTTTACCGACAGCTGTCCGGCCAATATCTTCAGGATCTGAATCTCCAATAACGGATAATAAATCATAGATCTCTCCAGGGTTTCCTTTTCTCGAAGCCAAAATGTAATATAATTTTCCTTTATAAAAATCTTTTTCAGGAGCAGTTACCCCATTTGTTGGTATTACTGCCTCTTTTTTTGGTTTATTCAAATTCTGGTCAATTCCCAAAACTCCCAAGCTGACAGTTGGAACATGCAAAACTATTGCTTCTCTACCAAAACTATCGCAAGTTTCGTTAATTCGCCAAGATACAGAATCTAAATTTGGATTTTTGTCAAGAACTCCAAGTGTACTAACCATCCCTGGCAAATCCAACTCTCCTTTCGTACTGTCACCATCCAGATAAAAGACTACACTAGAAAACCCTTCGCTTGGAACTCCATTTCCTTTTAAAAAATCAGTGTAATTTGTACCAGAAGCACATAATTCTTTGACCATAGAAAGAAAATTCTAGTTTTTGAAGATTAAATTGTCAATCCGCCTGCTGGCGGACTAGAAGTAATCCAGTTTCATTGCTTTCTTAACTGCATCTAACGTTGCCTGAGCTTCTGCCCTTGCTTTTTCTGTTCCCTCTTTTAGAATCTTGAAAATATACTCTGGCTGATTTTCAAATTCAGCCCTGCGTTTTCTAATTGGCTCCAAAAATTCCTCCAAAACAGAACCCAAAAATTCCTTAACCTCCACATCCTTCACACTTCCCTCTTTATATCTCTTTTTATATTGTTCTATCTGGTCTCTGGTCTCTGGCGACTGGTTACTAAACGCATCTAAATACACAAATACCGGGTTACCTTCCACCTGCCCTGGTTCATCTCCATGTATTCTATTTGGGTCGGTATACATACCCATTACCTGCTTTTTAACTGTTGCCGAATCGTCGGAAAGATTAATTACATTACCTGCACTCTTGCTCATCTTTGCCTTACCGTCTGTTCCAGGCAATGTACCAATATCTTCAGGTATCAAGGCTTCTGGAATTGGCAGCGTGTCGCCATAAACCTTATTAAACTCCCGCGCAATCTCACGCGTTACTTCAATATGAGAAGCTTGGTCACGTCCAACAGGCACCAAATGCGCCCTTGGCATCAAAATATCGGCAGACTGTAAAACAGGATACGTCAACAACCCCAAAGATGGCGTTTGGATATTCGCATCTCTCATTACATCTTTAAGTGTCGGTATTCGCTCCACCCTGGCAACTGTAACTAAATTGCTAAAGATAAAAGAAAGCTCCGTCACTTCTGGAACTTGCGATTGGACATAGATAGTCGATTTTTCAGGGTCAATCCCCACAGAAAGATAATCCAAAACCAGCTGGTGGATATTGTTGTTTAACTCCGCCGTTTTTTCCGGCCTTGTAGTTAAGGTATGCAAATCGGCAATTATAAAGAAGCACTCATACTCATCCTGCAGCTTCACCCTATTTCTCAAAGTGCCAACATAATGGCC
>CAYGDE010000012.1:0-3095 GCA_964348615.1 uncultured Gammaproteobacteria bacterium
TAACAGATGAGGTTGAAGATGTAGTAAAAAAGCTAGGCTATAAACCATGGGATATCAGTTTTCTGTTGCATGGATATAAAGAAGTTTTGAAATAATTAGGCCGATTGTGCTTTTTTCGTTTGCGTAACAATTCTTTGCCTTTCCTTTGGCAAGGCTTCGGCAAATTTTGGATACCATTTTTTTAAATACCTTGGAAGTCGTTTATTTATTTCCCAAACGGTTGCCGTGCGGTTGCTTAAAAGCATTTCAGTCTCACTATTTTGGAGATTAAAACCTTCTTGAGCAAAACTTTCTACTACTTCCCTACCCAAAGCATGGAAAAGTGTCATTCCTGATTTTCCATAAATTACACTTACGACAATTGATAAAGGTTCCCTGATAAGAACACGAAAAGATACACTCCCGGGGCTAGTATGTTCTGCTCTTAAAATGCTGCGTGATAATTCTTTTCTTCTTTCCCTAAGAAATTCTTGTGTGAAAGGTTCTATTAATGTTGGGTCAAACGTGTTAGGTTGTTGTTCCATAGGAACAATTCTAGCACATAGTCAGACAAATTACTATAGGGTGAATTTAGGAGATAAGGGTGCCTATTTCTTCGCCTTGCGCGGCTTTTTGGATATTGTCTTCTTGTGAAATATTAAATACCCTTATTGGAATGTTGTGGTCCATACAGAGGGAAAGCGCGCTGTTGTCCATAACTTGGATTTCTTTTTCGGTGAGGGCTTCTTTGAAGCTAAGTGTTTTATATTTTTCTGCTGATTTGTCCTTTTGGGGGTCTTTGTTGTAAACACCGTCTACTTTAGTTGCTTTGAAGATAATTTCGCATTCTGTTTCCAATGCTCGAAGAGCTGCACCTGTGTCTGTTGTAAAAAATGGGTTGCCTGTTCCTGCAGCAAAAACGACTACCCTCCCTTTTTCCAGATGTCTAATTGCCCTTCTTCTTATGTATGGTTCGCAGACGTCTTTTATTTCGATTGCGGAAAGTACTCTTGCCGCTTGGTTCTCCTTTTCAAGCGCAGCTTGCAGGGCTAGTGCGTTCATAATGGTTGCAAGCATGCCTATGTAGTCGCCTACTGTTCTTTCTAGACCATGTTCTGCTGCTGCTGTACCTCTAAATATGTTTCCTCCACCTACAACCACTGCAACTTGCGTGGAATTTTGGACTGCTTTTATAATTTCTTTTGCGAGCCAGCGGGTAAATTCTGGATCAATGCCGTATTCTCGTTTGCCAAGGAAAGTTTCACCGGAGAGTTTAAGAAGAATTCTCTTATATTTTTGCCCCATTTCCAACTATTGTAGCAACTTGACATCTTTGTGTCGACTTGCAAACATTGTTAATAACTTATGGCTGAGCGTAGAACAATTAGTAGGCGTTCTTTATTCGGGCTTGGATTAGGATTGAGCTTAACCGCTGTTTTGGGTCCAGACGATTTGTTTGCAGAAGAGTCATCGACAAAAATATTAACTACCAGCGTTCGCATTGATTCGTTTGATGAGCGTGAGAGAGGATATGTTGAGAAGGTTTTCAAAACGCCTGCCTGTGAAGTTCCTGAGTTTCTACCTGCCCATAGGGTTGGATATATATATTCGCGCGTTGCTGGTATTTCCAGCGAAATTCAAAGTGCGGCTTTAAAACAAGACGAAGATGGTATGAAGACTCCAGAAACGCCTAATTTAGGAATAGCCACTTTAGAACACCCATTGGATCTTTACCCTACAGTGTTGGTTTATGGCCACAGCCGTTGGAATGGTGAGGAGCAGGAGTTTGCGAAAATTACTAGGTTGAATATTGGTGACATGGTTTTTGTTTACCAGCCTAATTTAAGTGGAAGATTTGTAGAGTTTGGTTTTGCAGTAGACAGGATTAGGATTTCTTCGACTGAGATCCTTCCTAAAGCCGATTCTTTGACCTTAACCCTGCAAGCATCGGCTGTGTATGATGGTGAGGATTGGTTTGTCGACAAAGATGAAGCTTTAGCTAAGGCAGATACAAATGAGTTTGATGGCATTTGGGGTAATTACTATGTTGATGCGAAGCCGGTTCGCGTAAGAGTCCCTGTTTTGTCGCAGAATTTGAACTCTAGCTTCCCAAACTGCTGGAGTTGAAGCTAAAAGCGTCGCAATTTGTAATATGTATTATGTATCTAGTATTATGTATTTTGTATTATGATGTTTGACCTGCCTAACCTAGTTTCTGAGTTTTTGGAATATTTGGAAATTGAAAAAAACCTTTCACCTCTGACCATTCGCGACTACCGGCAATATTTAAACTATTTTGTCGCCTGGCAAGAAGCTAACTCCCCTATTAAATCGCCGAAAGACTTAACAGTAGATGTTGTTAGAAAATACAGGGTTTATCTGGCTCATGCGGTTTCGCCAAACGGAAATTTGCCGCTTAAAAAAGTAACTCAAAATTATTATGTTATTGCCCTTCGCTCTTTTCTGAAGTATTTAATAAGAAAGGATTTGGCGGTGGTTTCGCCAGACAAGATTGAGTTGCCAAAGACAGAGTCTAGGTCTTTGAAATTTTTAGACCGTGACCAGTTGGAAAGATTGCTTTCTCAACCTGAAATTTCAAAAGAACGCGGTTTGAGGGATAAGGCTTTAATGGAAATGCTTTTTTCAACCGGACTTCGGGTTTCTGAACTTTGCCGGGTTAACAGGGATCAGGTGAATTTAGAAAGACGTGAGTTTGGTGTAATCGGTAAGGGTGGCAGAGCACGTGTGGTTTTTCTTTCAGACAGGGCATGTTTGTGGCTTGAGCGCTATTTGGGGGCAAGGACAGACCAATCGAAGGCGCTTTTTATTCGCTATTCCGGCAATCAGGAGCCTTTTGAAAACATGGAAAAGTTGAGACTTAGCCCAAGATCGGTACAGCGGATGATCGAAAAGTATGTACAAAAAGCGAGATTGCCTATTAAAATTACTCCGCACGGGCTTCGTCATTCCTTTGCCACAGATCTCTTAGCAAATGGTGCTGATTTGAGGAGTGTGCAAGAGCTATTGGGACATAAGAACGTTTCAACGACGCAAATTTATACCCACGTTACAAATAAGCAGCTTCATGATGTCCACAAGGCATTCCACAGTGGGAA